>CAZKCV010000001.1:0-222933 GCA_964551605.1 uncultured Gammaproteobacteria bacterium
CTAAAGAATGACTAATGACAAAATTACCAAAAAATTTGATCTGGAAGAAAGAACTGCCAAGTTTGGGGGGGGCTATCATTAAATTCTGTCAAAAGATACCAAGAGGACCTGTTACTGACCCTTTGATCACACAGTTAGTAAAGTGTGGTACAAGTGCAGGAGCTAACTACTGTGAGGCAGATGATACGGAAAGTAGGATGGATTTTAAACATAAAATAGGTGGATGATTTTAGACATTTGATCATTAGGATTTGATTAGAAATTAGAAATTAAAAATTAGAAATTTACTGTATATGATGTATTCACCAAAATTCAAAATTTTCTGGATAATTTTATCCATAATTGCCGGAGCAGCAATTATTCTTTTTTCCCTCTTGCCTCTGTTAACCAGCTTCTAAAATCATTGACGGAGTTACACCTCCAATCCCCTTAGAATCCGTAGTCCCTCCTAAAATAACCATGTTTCCCAACTCAATTTGTGCTAAAATATAGTTATGAAAAAGCTACCTAGCTTTTTAAAAAAATACTTCTGGGATGTGGATTTTGAGAAGATTGATACCCAAAAATCCTCTGTCTATATTATAGAAAGAGTTTTAGAATACGGGAATGACAAAGCCATTAAATGGCTCTTTGAAGAATTTAAAACGGATTTAATTAAAACAGTTCTCACAACCAAACGTGGTTTTTCTCCAAAAACAGCACATTTTTGGGCATCTATTCTGGGAATTGACGAAAGAAAGGTTGTATGTTTACAAACACCTTATCTAAAAATGCGGCAGACGCATTGGCCATACTAGGTGAGTCAGGAATTCTGAAAGACGCTTATCTAGCAGGCGGGACAGCCTGCGCGCTTCAACTTGGCCATCGCCTCTCTTTAGACCTTGATTTTTTTACAGATCAGGAATTCTCGACAGAAATGGTTTTAAAACAATTGGGACAGTTGCCGGGATTTAAATTGAGTGAGACAGAGAGATGGACTATACTGGGCAGTTTTCCAAAAGTAAAATTCAGTTATTTTTATTATCGATATCCGCTGGTTAATAAAACCTTTCTTTTTTCCAAGATCAGAATAGCATCCTTAGAAGATATTGCAGCCATGAAAATTGCTGCCATTTGTGATAGGGGAACCAAACGTGACTTCATAGACTTATACTTTCTTGTCCAACAAGGATTATCTCTTAAAAAGATTCTCAAGCTTTACGATAAAAAATATGGTAAACTCTCAAACAATATTTATCACATTTTAAGAAGTCTTAACTACTTTGTCGATGCCGATCCTCAGCATTCTCCTAAAATGTTTAAAGAAGTTTCCTGGGAAGAAATAAAAGAATATTTTACCATACAAACCAGAAAGCTGACCGAAAAGTTACTGAAATGAATCTTAAAACTCCGCTTTCTGCTTTAACCGGAATTGGTCCCGGGCTTTTATATAGACTTAAAAGACTTAACTTAAACTCTATTGAAGATCTGATATATCATTTTCCCTTTAGGTATGATGATTTTTCCAATACTACTTCTGCACTGGAGGCTAAAGTAGGGGAGACTGTTACTTTACAGGGGGAAATCTGGTCGATCCAAAATATCTATACCCGGTCCCGGAAAATTATTACCAAAGCCGTATTTAATGATGGTGCCTCACCCATAGAACTAACCTGGTTTAACTCCTCCTGGCTGGTTAAACAAATACAAACAGGGGACAGGCTGCAGGTTTCAGGCAAAATCAGCAAATATAAAAACAAGCTTTCCATCATAGCCCCGCATTGGGAAAAACTTCCAACCCCCGGTGTTGGACAGCTTCCAACCCCGGGATTACATACCGGCAGACTCGTCTCAATCTACCCTGAAACGGATGGTTTAAGTTCTAAATGGCTGCGGACAAAAATAGACAAGCTGCTGCCGGAAGTCATAGAGGAAATTAAGGATCCGTTACCGGATTCCATCCGTCAAAGCATGTTGCCACTTAGGGAAGCCATAAAACAAGTCCATTTCCCGGAAAATTGGGAACAGGCAGAAAAGGCCAGGGCAAGGTTAGGCTTTGATGAGCTATTTTTTATTTCTTTAGCTACCCATAAAGCCAGAGCAGAGTGGAAAAGAAAACCCTTAATTGAACCGTTAAAAATAAATCCCGAAGATATTAAGGAATTTACTGCTAAGCTACCCTTCAAACTAACCTATGCCCAGGAGAAAGTCTTAAAAGAAATTCTGGAAGATTTAAAAAGTAATCAACCCATGAACAGATTGGTACAGGGGGAGGTAGGTTCCGGAAAAACAATTGTGGCTACCATTATTGCTTACCTGGTTTATAAAAACGGGCGGCGGACGCTTTTTATGGCCCCCACGGAAATTCTGGCTTTTCAGCATTACGATACGTTATCCAAACTTTTATCGCCATTTGGAATCACAGTTGGAATATATACTGGATCTTACAAGTTTACTGAGGGTAAAGGGGGAAGCGGAAAGGGGAAAGTTAGAAAAAAACTTTACCCTTCACCCTTAACGCTTAACCCTGACATTATCATTGGCACCCATGCCCTTCTTTCTAAAAAACTTGCCACCGAGAATGTCGGACTGATCATCATAGATGAACAACAACGTTTTGGGGTCGAGCAAAGAACACTTTTGCGGGGAAAAACAGAAGTGCCGCATTTTTTAACTATGACAGCTACTCCCATCCCCAGAACAGTTGCCTTAACTTTATACGGCGATCTTGATATGTCAGTCATTGATGAGTTACCGGTAGGCAGGCAAAGGGTGAAAACATATGTGGTTCCGGAAAGAAAGCGGCTTGATTCTTATGGCTTTATAGCCAAAAAGGTGGCTGAAGGAGACCAGGTTTATATAATTACCCCATTAATTGAAGCCTCCGAAACCCTCACCAGTGTCAAGGCAGCCAAGGTAGAATTTGAGAGCTTAAAGAAAATCTTTCCCGGCCTCAACTTAGATCTGTTGCACGGCAGAATGAAGGGAACGGAAAAAGAAAAGGTAATTACGGACTTCCGCAAAGGCAAAACCGATATTTTAGTTTCCACCTCAGTAGTGGAAGTGGGCATGGATAACCCTAATGCCACCATTATGGTTATTGAAGGAGCAGAACGGTTTGGTTTGGCTCAGCTCCACCAACTGCGGGGTAGAGTGGGCAGGGGAACGAAAGAATCTTATTGCCTACTTTACACATCGGATGTGTCAAGTAATGAAGAGGGGAGGCTAAAATACTTGGAAACTACATTTGACGGGCTGAAACTGGCTGAACTGGACTTAAAAATCAGGGGCAGCGGGCAGATTTTTGGAACCATGCAATCCGGCAGGTTTGAATTGAAAATAGCAAATTTCCAAAATATCACCCTGCTGGAAAAAACCCGCCAGGCGGCCAAAGAGCTGTTAGATGCGGATCATACTCTTGACAAACACCCGCTAGTTAAGGCAAGATTACAGGAAATCGCATCAGCAGTGATGCCTGATTAACACCTACCTATGGCCGGAGAACCAAAACGAAGACATTCTAAAGCGCAAAAAAGAACCAGAAGGGCTGCTATTAAATTAGCAGTCAATTTGGTTAACTGTAAAAACTGCGGTAAACTTACTTTATCCCATATAGCCTGCAAAGAGTGCGGCTTTTACGGCGGCAAGGCTGTAACCAAAGAAAAAGTTAAAGTGACAAAGGCCTAATGAAGAAAAGATCTGACCCGCGGCACCTCAGGAGAATTACTCTCATGCAAGAGTTATTTTCCTGGCAATTTAAGCCCGGAAAAAGGGCTTCTCCTAAGATTTCAGGAATAGTCTCCAGTCTGCCTAAAATTGATAAGCTGATTGCCAAATCAGCGCCTGACCGGCCGCTTCAGGAAATCAACCGGATTGATTTAGCTATCTTGCGTCTGGCAACTTTTGAGATTATATTAGATAAAGGGGTGCCTCCAAAAGTTGTTATTGATGAAGCTGTAGAACTGGGTAAGGAATTCGGCTCAGATTCATCAGCCAGTTTTATTAACGGCGCTTTAGGAAAGCTAATTGAGATAGAAAAAATTAAAACTTAAAGATGCAAAACCAGGAAACAGCAATTTTACAAGCAATAGCAGATCACCTGGGTCTTTCTGTTGAAGACCTGGACCGCCATGCCTCTTTGCGGGATGAACTAAATTTAGGCCCAATAGAGCTAAATGACCTGTTATCTGAACTCGCCGAAAAATTTAATGTGACCTTTGATCCGGAAGACATGGAAAACTTGAAAAAGGTAGATGACATAATTGTTTTAATTGAGGATAATTTATTAGAGTGATGCCGAATAATGATTTCAAAGATCTCCTGAGGACACTGGATGTAAAATTTGAAAATCCCAAGCTCCTACAACAGGCCTTTTTTCATCGTTCCTATCTAAACGAAGTTAAAATACAAATAGAATCCAATGAACGGCTGGAATTCCTGGGTGATGCTGTTTTATCCCTGGTAATTTCTTTTTATCTTTATACCTTAAGGCCGGCCGATACTGAAGGGGAGCTAACTAACCTCCGGGCCTACATAGTTAAAACCAAATCCCTGGCAGAAGCTGCCAAAAAATTGGAACTGGGCAAGTATTTAAGCTTATCCAAAGGCGAGGAAATTTCCGGAGGCAGAACCAACCCACAACTGTTAGCCAATACTTATGAGGCACTATTGGGAAGCCTGTTCTTAGACCAGGGACTTGAAGTTGTCAAAAAGGTAATTGATAAAACATTATTGCCCTTTTTTGAAAAGGAGTTAAGAATGGGCCCGCCCAAAGATGCCAAATCCCTATTGCAGGAAGTGGTTCAACAAGAATCAAAACAGTCACCGCAGTATAAAATCTTACAAACCCATGGCCCGGATCATGCCAAACAATTTACTGTTGCCGTTTATATTGGCGGAAGTAAAAAGGGTATAGGTAAGGGAGCCAGTAAGCAAATCGCTGAAGAGGCAGCCGCCAAACAAGCGCTACAGTTGTTGACTTAAGTTCTCCTCACCTATATACTTATCTCCATGCTTAAAATTCGTTTAACTAGAATAGGTGCCAAAAAGAAACCTTTTTACCGGGTGGTTGTGATGGATGAAAGATCCAAAAGAAACGGCGCTTATATTGAACTGCTTGGTACTTATAATCCTCTAACAGAGCCGAAAGAGATTAAATTAAAACAAGACCGGATTGATTATTGGGTCAAACAGGGAGCCCAGCTTTCCACAGGTTATCTCCGTATCATCGGCAAGGCTCCGCAAAGGCCGCCCAGGAAGCCGAAAAAGGAAAAGAAAGAGGCAACAGGCAACAGTGGACAGGTAAAAACGGAGGAACCTGCAAAAACAGAGGAGGCAGCTCCAGAAACTGAACAAGCAGAAGAAGAGCCGAAAACTGAAGAAAGCGAGAAAAAAGATGAAGGATCTGCTTAACTACATTGTTACCAGTTTAGTTACCAAACCGGAAGCCGTCTTGATTGATGAACAAAAAGAAGACAGCTTCATTACTTTGAATTTAATAGTTGACCCGTCTGATATGGGACTGATTATCGGCAAAGGCGGTCAAACCATCAGGGCTATCAGAAAACTTTTAACAGTCAGGGCAATAGCAGAAAACGTTAGAGTGAATCTTCAATTGACAGAACCTTCAGTCAGTACATCTCCCGACGTGTCTACCTAACCCACACCTGGGGTGTGTTAGGTTCACACCTAAGGATTTTTATGAAAATCTCAATCATTACTTTATTTCCGGAAGTGTTTAATCCTATTCTGAATACCAGTATCCTGAAACGGGCGCAAAAAAAGAACCTGGTAGAGTTTGAGCTCATAAATCTGCGCAATTTTGGTGAAGGCAGGCATCAGGTGGTTGACGACAAGCCATACGGTGGAGGAGCAGGAATGGTGCTGAAAGCTGATATTCTGGCTAAAGCACTCAAAAATATCACTTCCAAACTGCCAACTACAAACTACCAATCCCGACGAATTTCATTCGATGAGGATTCTCGATTCGCGACAAAGTCGAAATCGGGACTACGAACTATTTTAATGTCTGCATCAGGAACACCGTATAAACAATCCGGAGCCAAACAATTTTCTCAACTTGATCATCTGATCGTCATTTGTGGCCACTATGAAGGAGTTGACCAAAGGTTTATAGATAAATATGTTGATGAAGAAATTTCCATTGGTGATTATGTCCTGACCGGCGGGGAAGTACCAGCAATGGTCATTGTAGACTCTGTTACCAGGTTGGTTCCTGGTGTTTTGGAAAAACCGGAAGCAACTGTCAATGAATCCTTTTCTGAGGGGCTTCTTGAATATCCTCAATATACGCGGCCGGAGGACTTTGAAGGGGAGAAAGTTCCCGAAGTTTTGTTGTCCGGAAATCACGCTGCAGTAGATAAATGGCGATCCCAAAAATCCCGGGAAAAAACTAAAAAAGTAAGACCCGACCTGTTAAAATAATTTCCCTGGGTATCTACCTATCTCACCCCCGGGGTGGGATGAATTGACACCGTACTAATTTTTGTTGTAGTCTGAAATTATGCCCCTGCGCAAAATTCCCATTGTAGCCGGTGAAATTTATCATGTTTTCAACAGAAGTGTAGCGAGGCAACCAATCTTCCTCTCGTCTAGTGATTATCGTCGGGCTGTGGAATGTATGAAATTTTATCTACATGACAACTTACCCCTCCGTTTTTCTCACTACAACCGTCTTCCCAAAGAACAAAAGGACTTGATGGATAAAACAATAAAAAATTCTTCCCGACTAATAGAAATATTAAGCTTTTGTCTGATGCCTAATCATGTGCATTTCCTGCTCAGAGGTCTAACAGAGAAAGGGATCATTCAATTTATGAGTAATTTCCAAAATAGCTATGCAAAATATTTTAACCTAAAAACAAATAGAAGCGGAACTTTATTTCAGGCAATGTTTAAAGCAGTTCGAATAGAAACCGGCGAACAACTTATGCATGTCAACCGATACATACACTTAAATCCCTTCACATCATATATAGTTAGTAATATCGCTGATTTGGAGAAATACCCATGGTCTTCATGCCCTGATTATTTAGATCCTTCACCAAGCTTCATAAATAAGGAGTTTGTATTAAGCTTTTTCAAAGATATACCGTCTTACAAACAATTCATTGCAGACCAAGCCGATTATCAACGCAGGCTGGACGAGATTAAACATTTAGTTCTTGAATAACTGGACGGTGTGAACCTAACCCACCCCGGGGGTGGGAGACGCACACACCGTCTTCAGATTCAGCTTACTCAAAAGGGTTTGATTTACCTCGGGAAGTTAAGGGGGTTTCGGTAAAACCTGCAGTTTCCGCTTCCTGCATAATCCTGGCAATCAGTTCTTCATCCTTCTGACTAAGCAAAGGCACCGGGGAATCCGGACTGCCGAAATCCTTGGGTAAAGGCGAATACAAAACTTCAATAGCCAAAGCTATATTTAAAGCTTCAATTGCCTGGTTAGATGAAATGTCTATGCTTTTTATCCTCACCAGCCGGGGTGAATTCTCCAAATTATCCAGTAAGGCTTGTAGCAATATTCTGGAACCTCTAAGTTCCATTTTAACCTCAAAACTATTTGCGTTCCCTAATTGCCCGGCAGTATTGCCGAAGGAGATGGAACTGATACCAAATCCCAGCTCCAGGGTCAGTTTCTGCAACAATCCTACAACACTCCCAAAATCTTTTTCGCCGGGAAGGGTAACCAAGGCGAATTCCAGTTTGCGGGATAAATCCGTGCTATCATAACTTTCCAAAGCGCTGACTTTATTTTCCAAAAGCTTAGACTTATTCATCAGACCCTCAATGACACTCTGGTTATCAACTAACTTAATCACCTGGGGATAAATTATAAATAAAATTATAAAAATGCTGGATAATGCCACCGCTGCCGGAAAAATATAGAGATTATATTTGGTATAGAATTTAATTAAATCTTGCTTCATAACTTTCTGTCATTTTGGTTCTATCTTCAAACTGATCCGGTAAAATCCGTCCTTGCCGCGGTTTAAGCTTTCCACTGACACATTACTAAAGCTTCCCTCATTCATTTCTTTTTCCGACAGGTTGCTGACGAAAGTATCTAAACTAACAGGATCAGGCGCCAAAGCCAGCAATGTTATTTCATTGGTTTTACTGATATTAATCGCACTCATCACCACGTTATCCGGAATCAATTTATCAATTATCTTATATAAAGAAGCTTGCTTTGAGGGGACTCCCAGATACTGATTTATTACAGTTAACCTGTTTTTTAGGACAGCTAAAGATACCTGCGTACTTTTCAGGTTAGAAACCCGCTGTTCTGCTTGTCCAAGCTTTGCCTGAACTTCTGTAATATTCTGGCTTTGCAGGATCCTAAGTGCCATGGTCAAAGACGCCAGAAAAACCATTACCAAAATAATTGCCACACCAATTGCCTGAACCTTGTAGAATTTGGTCTTTTTAATTTCCCGGGTAATAATTTCCGGCGGTAGTAAATTAATAGAAATTTTAGCCATAAAAATTTATTTTTATGGCCAAGCTCTGCTTAGCCATCAATTATTCCTCTCTTAAAGCTAAACCTACTGCAACTGAGTAAGAAGGAGCATCCTGGGCCAACTTTGAGACGGCTTCCTTGGGCCGGGTAATGGAGTACCAAGGATCAGCTTCCTGGACTTCGAGCCCGAGCAGGTTAGCCAGGTAAATAACTAAACCGGGCATTTTCGCTCCGCCCCCGGATAAAACCACCCGCTTGATAGGATTTCCGGGGTACTTTATTTCAAAAGCCTGAATGACACGTCTGGCTTCACCGGCAATGATATCCACAATTGGCCTTAGGGCCTCAAATACTTTACCTTCCAGCTGATCCTGCAGTAGGCCGTAAATCCTCTTATATTGCTCCGCTTGATTGACTTCAAAATTAAAATGCTGAACCAATGACCTGGTTAAAGCCATGCCGCCGGTAGAAATTGATCTGGTTAACCAGATCAATCCCTTGGAAATAGTTGCAAAATCCGTGGTGGTAGCACCAAGCTGAATAATTAAAGTGTTGGGAGAAAAAGAATTATTACCGACTAAAGACCTGGTCACGGCGATTGTCTCTGTTTCTAAAACTTTCGGACGGAGCCCTGCCATGTCCAAAACTTTGATATATTTTGAAACTACATTCTTAGGAGAAGCAATCACCAAAACAACTGTTCTGGCATTTTTATCTTTGCCTTCAGACCTGACCAAGACTTGCCAATTTAAGTTAACATCTGAGAGCGACATCGGAATGAATTCTTCCGCCGCATAACGGATCGCAGAAGCCAGTTCGGCATCAGACAAATAGGGCAAATCATCAATAACCCTGGTAAAAACCCGGGATTCAGGCAATGCCACATTAACCTCTCTGTGATCTATCTTAGCTGCGGCAAAAAGCTGCTTAATGCTGTTTGCCAGCGCTTCCAGGTCTACATCAGTATCAGAAACAATGCCCGGTTGGGGAGAAGCAACACTACCCAGGGATCCTAGTTTATATTGTTCTTTCTCCCGCGACAGGGAGACAATTTTTATGGAAGAAAAGCCGATATCAAGACCAACGGACAGTTTGGACATTGTTCTTATTGTAAATTGTAAATTGTAAATTGTAAATTGTTACTTTACTTGGTATGTTCCCTTAACCAGCGAATACGACCCTGAAGGTCCGGCAGTAAACATAGTGCTGCTTAAGCCGGTTTCATAATCTATAGTGGAATTATTAATTAACTTAATCTTCCAGGCAGTCAACTCCTTAAAAGAATTTCCTGTCCCAGGTTCAATAATACCGGTACTGGCATAATAAACTCCGGTATTGCCGTTGCTATTTACCTGGACGGCTGACTCACCGTTAGTCCGTGAATCAAAGGCGGTCAGCACCATCAGCAAACTACTGTCCATACCTGTACCATTTAGATGGTTATTGCTGTTTAAGGTCACCTTCCCGTCAACAATGATAACTCCGGAAGCGGCTCCATAACCTGAATCAAGGGTTAAAACATTATTACTGTTTAGTGTTAAGTTCCCGGTTATCCAAAGGGGGCTTTTAATATTGACCCGGCAGCCGCTGTTTAAGGTAACATTACCGACAACCTTCCTGGAATCAATATTGCTGACACAACTGGTGATGCTGCCGGTCTCGCCGTTTGCTGCGGCAATCTGCTTCCAGTTGGCTACATTGGCATCGGAAATCGGGAAAACCTTGGGCGGCGGATCGGCTGAACCGGGAAAAGAAGTCCCGCCCACCGCAGAATTGATGATGGCTTGATAATAGGCATCCCGGCCAATAGTGAGATTTTCAATCGTATTAGCCCGCACCTCTCCGCTGACAGTCATTTTATTGCTGCCGGCTTTGACTGAAGTAGGTGATCCGCCGAAAAATGACTTAAAGCTTAAATCTACCTGAGGATTAGGAATATTCCATTCGGGATTTCCGGTTGACCAATTAGGTGACCACCCGGGTGCCCCTCCGGTATAACTTTGCGCCAAATCAGACTGCCAGATCCAATAATTGTTATTATCCTGGGCAGTATCAATCATTAACCAATACTTATCATCTGCCCCTATTTGCGGGGAAGAATTAAAGGTGATATCAATCCAGCCATAGACATCAGTTACCAGGCTGCTATAAAGTGTACCTTGTGCCAAAACTTCGTTTTTATCAGGTTCTCCGTCCTTATCTTCCATTATCCTGACCATAGCATCAGGCGGATTACCGGCCTTTTTTACCTTAACTGAAACTTTATTTAAGATGCCATCGGCAGCCGGTTGAAAACTTTGGGCCGCATCAAACCTATCCTCGCCGTTGACTGTTTTACCGAAGATAAAATCCTGACAGTTGCTATCCGAACAGTCGGTTTGTTGATCAGCAGAAGGAGCCGGCCCGCCGGCCACCCAGACATCCCCGGTAATTTGGTTCCCGTTTCCGGCGGTAATATTACCGTTTGAATAAACAGAACCTTCCACAATATTACTGTTACCAAGCTCTAAACCACCTTCTCCCACCTGCAAACCATAGACGAAGGCCACACCCGTACCAATAGATGATTTTATTTTGACGGTTCTTTTAACTCTGGCTTTTTGCTTATTCGGAATATAACCTGTTGATTGGATCAGCTTGGAACCCACACCTAACGAAGTAATTGCGACTGAATACGAACCGTCTCCGAAATCAGTTTCCGGCTCACCGGTATAACTCCCGCCGGTACTATTTAAGGAGTTTAAGGCTTTATCAATCCCAGCTTCAGCCAAAACTGTTGCTTTTTCGACATCAGCAGCATAGGCGGCATTTTGAAAATAGATTTGCGCCCCGGCGATTAAGGACAAAACTGTGAATAAAACTACTGCCAATACTATCAATACTATTGCCAGAATCTGTCCAGATTGGTTATGAGTTATACGAACTATTTTAGTCATTCCTTAGATTTGCCTCCGATGTAGCCGGACTGGTTTGGCTTAATTTTAAACTGATACGCACTTTGGCAGCATTAACCGGGGATACCTCAACCGGCGGGGAAGCAGAGTTAAAGTACTGGAAATGAAGGCCTGTTACCTCTGTTGCCAATATTGAATTACCCTGTTTTCTGGAACTTGAGGGATCGGGGAAAGTTTTGAAACGCAGGAAGCTTTGGTCTTTGAAAAAAATAAAATAATCAGAGGCTCCCTCCAGCATATCTCCGGCAGTATCAATGGCAGTTACTTTCAGAACCAACTGATTCTCACCGGTAGTATAGGTATCCGTACCGTCAGTGTAAGAACTGGCCACGGCATTGGCATCTTTAATGCTGAGGCGTACTTGCGACAGCGCCTCATTAATATTTAGACCTTTTTGTACCTTTGAAGACTGGTCGGTAAATACCCCGCTGCTTTGTACCACAACCATTAAAAGCAGCGTCCCGACTACCAAAGCAATCCCCATCGCCACCAAGACCTCCACTAAGGTTAAACCTTGCGAAGATGTCTTCCGTCTTCTGTCTTCCGTCTTCCGCTGCGGTAGTCGGTAGTCTGTAGTCGGTAGTCGATTCACTGGTTTATCCCTCCTTCTCCGACCATTGTTTTTAAGGTGACAACCTGGGGTTTGTTGTTATCTTCCCAGCTAACCGTCACCAAAACCTGTTTAACACTCTCTCCGTTTGTACAAATAGCCGGGTCGCAATCCAAAACTTCTATGGATCCACTCCCTTCCGGCAATAAACTTAAACGCGGATCACTAACAGGGGAGTTATCATTAACTAAATTATCAAAACTTAAGGCCCTTTTATCTTCCACCTGCTTAACCGCAATTTCCCGTGCCAGACTCATGTGCTTGCTTTTACTGATCAGCATGACGGCATTAGGCAGGCTGGCGATCAGAAAGATAATTGACCCCAAAACCACCACTACCAACAGGGATTCAATAAGTGAGACTCCGCGCTCATTCATTGTTTATTTATTTCATCAGCCGAGAAAATGGCATAATCAAAATAAGGGGGGACTACCTTGTCCAGCCTGAAGACCTGCACTTTCCGCTGGGTTTGACCTGAAACACCGGTGGCAGTAAATAACCTGGCCTGGGGGGGAAGGGAACTTCCCCCAAGCGGTTGGACCGCAAAGGGCTGTGAAACGCTGCTATATAAAATCCTGGCTCGGAGAAGCATTAATGGTAAAGTTAATCCTGTTAAAGTAGTTCTGCAATAGAAGGTTCTGTTGGTACCCATGCTAGTATCAATAGTTGGATTAGTACAACCGGAGGTACAAGGGGGACCGGAAGTACAGCCCACGGTCGCATTTTGAAATTTATTTGAGTTTACCCGGGTTGAATCTGAGTCTAAAAAATATTTTGTGGGTTGATATACGCCACCATTAAAAGAAATTACAGTTATTTCTAAAGCGGGCTTATCAGTAGTCGTGTTCGGCAAACCCCAATAAATATCTACGCTCGATTGATTATAAACTTGCGCTAAAGTCTCCGGATCAGCCAGCCAGACCTGGGCCAGGTCTTCTTTGGCCACCGGCAAGTACTCTAAAGCTTGCCTGGCGGCAGGCAACAGGTCCGCCCTGACATTATCTATGCTTGAATTATTACCTAAAGCAATAGGGGAAGTAATGGAGCTGCCGCTTTGAATGGCTTTCTCTATCCCGGCCTCAGCCGCCGAATAAGCCCGGGACGACTGCTCCATCCTGGTAGAAGTGGAAATATCAGACAAAGAACGCTGGATTACCGAGATGCCAATGCCGAGCGCTACCGTCATTACCAGAATTAATATCAATACTGTCTGTCCTTTTTGATCTTTCATGCTTTCCTCATCTTAACTGAATGGTAGTCTGAAAAGCTACCGGGTCGATCTGGCTGGCTGAAGCTGCCGGAATTCCGACGGCCGGGGCTAATTCAAATTTAATTGTGATGTTATCTTTTGAACCCGCCTGTTTTGTAACGGTAAACATGCTGCCGCTGCCGGTATTCCGGGCAGAAACCCCGGTTTGCGAATTAGTGTCAGTCAGAGTTTGGGGAGTCAGGGAATCACTACCCATCGGGTCTGTACATAAACCGTTCACAAATACCACCGTATCATTTTTGGGAGGGGTGGCAGGTTGAACCGGAAAATCCTGTTGAATGCAGCCGTTTAAGCTATTGCAGGTACCTTTTGCTGAATCTGCATTATTGGGCCGGAGTAATCTGAAGCGGGTATACCCGCCATTTTTAACAACCACCAAAGTATTGCCGTCATTACTCCGGCAAACCACATTATCAGCACTTCTGACAGTTTTATCAAGATTATCCAAAACCGCCTGGCCGTTTTGCTTTATCACTGCCAGGATTTGTGATTTATTACTGCCTTTTAAGGTATTACTAAAAATAGCCACCATAATGGTGCCGACAATAGCCATGATGGCCATCACGACTAATATTTCTATCATGGTAAACCCATTGCTTTTCATAATTTCCTTAATATGGTAGTTAATTCTGATTTGTGGCTGCCTGAAAAGTCAGTCCAGGTAACTATCGCCGTCACTCGTTTTTCTGTCTGATAACCGGCATCATCTGACAAAATTACCGCTCTTTTAAACTGTCCGCTTGATTCCGCTGTTTGCGGCAAGCTGCTTGCGGCAGTCAAATACTGCAACTGCCCGGACGAATTAACATTAAAATAACAATTAGGGGTACAATTTGAGCTGATCCTGTTTGCCCAAAGATCAGGATCATCCCAGGAAGTAATACTTTGACTTCCTAATTGAAAATTGCCGGTAATGGCAATATTCCTGTCCCTGCCTGTCCTGACCCTTTCTATCCCTTCCTGGGCTAATTTAGTAGCCTGGGCAGAAGCTTTGGCAGCCCCGGCATTTCTAAGGGAAAAAATAGTGGCAAAGGTTAAAGCGGAAACTACCAGAATTCCAACAGTTATTGCCACTAATACTTCAATCAGGCTTTGCCCGGCCTCAGTTTTGTTTTTCATAAATCCGGCCTCCCTGTTCAATAATTAAAGCCTTATTACTGCCTTTATTATTCTTGATGGTGACGTTCACTGATGAACAACCGGTATTTCCCAGATTCACTCTACTGTTCTGCGGACTGAAACTGATCGGGAAGGGAACAGACCCCGGGCAATTGGTGCCGGTTCCGCTGACCTGCTGTATCTCCAGGCCGGCATCCAGTGCTGCTGATTTTTTGGTGACAGCAGCAGCCCCCGGTTCAGTACATTTCAAGTTAATATTGGTAACACTGCTAAATTCCACTGTCCAGGTAGCGCCAAAACCGGTATTGCATTTTACATTAGCGGCGGCATTGGATTGGGCTGTCCGCAGAATGCTTTGGATATCCAGCAAGCCGTTTTTTAGCTTCTGGTCATCACCGAAAGACCTAAAATTAGCCAATGTAAAGGTCCCTACAATACTCATAATGGCGATAACCACCAGCAGTTCGATAAGGGTAAAACCACGTTGGGCAGACATAACTTAATTGTACATTATGGAGAGGTAAGTGCAAAGTTGTATCTGTTACTGGGATAGGTACAACCTGTGGGCGGAGCCGGGACAGGAGAGGATGGTTTTTCCAAGCTGGCGTAAAGGCAGTATATTGTCCCGGCAGGCGTATAAACATAAGGAGGGTTACCCGTAACTGGGTCGAAAGGAACCTCTCTCATATATGTTTTATTACCTGCAGCAATAGAACCACCGGATGAAACTTGCGCCGGGTAACTGAAATTATCAGCATAATATTGTTCCAAAGCGGATTGGATGGATCTTAAATCAGACTGCCTTTTTGTATCCCGCCCCTGTTTCATAACCGAGGTAAAAACTACCAACCCTACTGCCGAGAGGATGGAAATAATACTTATAGTTATAAGCAGCTCAACTAAAGTAAATCCTTTTACTGAAGATTTGGGTATTAGAACCATTGAAGGATTACTGCTGGTTTTTTCTGCAGTAGAAAGCCCCGTCTGCCGCTGCCGTGCCGCTTGCGTCAGAAGAATTGCCGCCTTTGCCATTTTCCAATTTAGCGCAAACTGTATATGTTGCTGCCGCAGATCCGGGCTTACCGGAGTAAACAAAAGTGTCGGCATTTTGAGGATCATCAGGAATTAAGCCTCCGGAAAACATAGTCGCCGCAAGTACCGGGTAAGGTAACGCTGAACCTGACGTATAATTGGCCTCCAGGGCTTTAGCAATGGAATCAATATCAGCCTTCCTTCTGGAATCACGGGCGTTTTTCTGCAAACCGGTAAAGATAGTAATCCCAATCACAGAAAGTACAGCGATAATTGATACTACAACCAGAAGTTCAACCAGAGTGAAACCTTTGGGGTTTCTAACAGATTTGGGCAGTAATTTTTTCATCTAAATAAAGCTTTAATTTATTATTGTTATAAAAAGGGCACGCTGTCAAGCCCCAATACTTAGATACCAATTTACAATCCCCGGACCCCAAAAAACCATAATCAATCAGGATTACAGGTTAGGATTACACCCCAAGGGTGCAATCGGGAATTATAGTTAAGTTAAGACCCGAACTGTAAATACCAGTTGATAATTTCAGTTCCCCAGAAAACCATAATCAGGCTGCCTAAAACCAAGAATGGACCAAAGGGAATGGTTTGTCCAAAATGCTTTTTCCCCAGCAGGATTAACGCCACGGAAAACAGCGCCCCGGTTATAAATGCTAAAACCAAAGCAAAAAGCGCCTGAGGAAAACCCAATACCAACCCGATAAATGCCCCCAGCTTAACATCTCCGCCACCCATGCCTTTACCTTTAGTAATAATGATCAGACTGTAAAAAAAGCCGCCAATCACTGCAGCCATCAGGATTCCGTATATCAGCGGTTCTGCCAGTTGCAAAGCATGCCTTTGAAAATAGTCACTGCGGGGCGGCAGCAACAGTTGTCCCACTATATTCTGGGATAGGAAATAATAAAGATAACCTATTTTATAGGCAGTAACCACAATTAAAGAAACCAGGCCTATTAAAATAGCCGGCTTGATAATCCGGTCAGGAATAAACATTTTCTTCAGGTCAGTTAAAAAGAGGCTTGCCAGAATAGTTACAAAAAATATTTTAACCCCCAGATTTAGCAGAAAAATTGAAAATTGAAAACTTGTCCTGAGCGAGCGAAGCGAGTCGAAGGATTGAAAATTTCTAAATGCCTGCCAAAACAATAAACCTATCAGTATTCCCATTCCCACTTCAACCACTAAATATTCCTGCCCAATCTTTCTATGGCAATACCGGCATCTTCCGCGTAACCGGATATATGAAGCAACAGGAAAAAGGTCGTACCATTTCAGTTCTTTTTTGCAAAACGGACAGTACGACCTTCCCCAAAATGATTTCTTACCTAAACTCCTGTCGGCCAGAGCCTTAACAAAACTTCCCAGTATTGATCCTGCTGCAAAACCAAGGACTAAAATTATGACTCCGACCGTAAAGTTAATAGGTACAAGAACCTCCGGAAGTTTTAATCAGTCCCAGACTGGATCCGACTTCATAAAGCGCAGGGTCGTCCCCTCCGTCATCTCCCGCCTTACCTGATTCCTTCTGAGATTCCAAAGCCGCATTAATTTCCCAATTATCACCATCAGAACAATAGGTGTAATGATTTGCAGAATTATTGGTTTGGTCAGTCGGCAGGGTTGGAAGTGATGCGATATCCTGGGCTGCTAAATTAACTTTTACCCAGCCTGTGCCGTCTGAAGCCCTGGTACCGGTATTACTTGAACCGCTACACGGAGCTGATACTCCGCTACACAAAACTTCGGCTGCTGAACCGGTTGCTTCCTGAACAGCTATACTGATTGCTCCCTTTAGGCTCGCGAGATCGCTTAGCCTGGCCGCATCCCGGCCCCTTTTAGCAACTTCCATGGGGTTAAGTGTCAAAAAAAGTACTGTAGCCAGAATGGCAAGAATTGCGATAACAACCAAAAGTTCAACCAAAGTGAAGCCCTTGGTCAAAACTTGATCCCGATTAAATCGGGATTGAGCAGATTTTTTCAAATTTCTCACCCCCTCTACCATCCATTGTAGACATAAAAGTTAAAGTGTAGTCAAGAGGTAGATTGGCTTAAAAACTGGTTGTCAGCTGGTATATTGGCAGGATGATTGAAATTACCAAAAAGGCTACTCCGATACCTAAAACAATCAGGACAATCGGTTCAATAGCCACTGTTAAATTCTTAACCAGGTGGTCTGATTCAGATTCAAAGAATTCCGACAGCTTAATGAATATCTCATCAATCTTACCCGTTTCTTCGCCCACTCTGATCATCTGGCTGACTATTTTAGGGAAGATGGTACTGGTCAAAAGCGATGAAAAGGGTAAACCTTTTTCTACCCCTTTATAAGCATCCTTAAGGGCATTTTTGAAAACCGGATTATCAGTCAAATCAGAAACTATCCCGATTGATTCAAGCAATGGAATGCCTGCAGATGACAACAAACCAAAAGTGCGGTTAAAATTAGTTAAGGTAACATTGGTAACGATTTTTCCCACAATCGGTAGCTTCAGGACTAGTCTGCCGAAGAAAAGATTACCCTGGGGAGTCTTCTTGTACCTTTGGATGGCAATAAAAATACCCACTGATAAGATAGCTCCCAACCACCAGAAATTAATAAACATATTGGAAGTAAATATCAGTATTTTGGTGGGGAGCGGAAGTTCCATTGTAGACTGGGTATATAGACTTAAAAGCTTGGGTACGACGTAAACCATCATAATAATCATCACTACCACCATCATGGACAAGACCACAATCGGATAAATCATGGCTCCCTTGATCCTGGCCCGGAATTCCCGGTCTTTTTCCAGACCGTCAGCCATTTGAAGCAGCACTGAATCAAGCTTTCCCGAAGCCTCCCCGGATTTAACCAGATTTACATAAAGATGGGGGAATATGTCCGGATATTTGCCGAGAGCCTGTGCCATAGTTAAACCGCCTTTGATGTTTTGTGAAATCTCAACCAAAGCTTTTTTCAAAGTCTTATTGGTCTGCTGCTCTTCCAAAATATCAATGGCTTCTGATAAAACCAGGCCGCTTGAGACCATGGTAGCCAGCTGCCGCGTTAAAATAACCAACTCGGTAAAACTAACCCGGTTAAAAAGTTTGTCCAGGAATTTATTGGCAGGAGCATTTTTAGGGTTTAAGGAAACAACAATCAGTCCCTTTTTGCGGATGATTGAAGCAGCAGAGTGGATATCCGGTGCCTGGACACTGCCGACATGATCAATTCCTTGTAAATCTTTGGCTTTGTAGGTAAATTCCATAAGTAACTTAAGTGACTTAGGTTACTTAAGTAACTTAAGTAACAGTTCAGGCCTTAATGCATATCTCATTGCCACTTCCTGAGAAATTTTTGCTGACTTTACCAAGCCTACCAGCGAACGCTCCAGCGGCTGCATCCCCAGCTCTGCAGAAGTCTCAATCGTATTATCAATAAGATAAGATTTGCCTTCCCGGATAATATTCTGGACAGCAGGCGTAGCCAATAAAATTTCCGCTGCCGAAACCCGGCCCGGTTGGATGGTCGGAATTAAGCGGAGTGAGATGATTGCTTCCAAAGTGGCTGCTAACTGAAGCTTAATTTGAGGCTGCTGTATTTCCGGAAAAACATCAACAATCCTGTCCACCGATTGAGCTGCTGAATTAGTGTGCAGTGTGGCAAATACCAAATGTCCTGTTTCCGCAATGGTCATGGCTGAGGCAATAGTTTCCAGATCCCTCATTTCTCCTATCATCACTACATCAGGATCCTCCCGCAAACTGGCCCGCAGCGCATTTCCCCAAGACCTGGTGTCGTAAAACATCTCCCGCTGCTCAATCAGGGATTTACCTTTCGGATAAACATACTCTATCGGATCCTCAATAGTCAGGATATGGGCAGCCCTGGATTCATTAATCGTATTGATAAATGATGCCAAAGTGGTGGATTTACCGTGGCCGGTTGGCCCGGTCACTAAAACAAAACCCTGCTTTAGTCCTACCAGCCGTTTCACTACCGGCGGCAGACCTAATTCTTCAATGGTTGGTATCTTATAGGGGATAAGCCTCAATGCGGCAGCCGGCTGGCCTTTTTGTCTGTACAGGTTTATCCTGAACCTGGCCTTTTTTTCGAATTCAAATGAAAAATCTAACTCTAAAGTTTCCTTAAAAATATTAACCTGCATTTCGTTAAGCAAAGGTTTAATCAGGCTGTCAATTTGTTCCGGGGAAGTAGGGGGCTCGCCCGGTACCGGAATCAGTTCTCCATGAATCCTTAAGGTGGGGGGGAAACCCACCGACAGGTGTAAATCCGAAGCATTTCTTTGAATGGTCAAATCTAATAGCTGCTGTATATTCATAACCTAGTCCTGGGCTACCCTTAGTACCTCCTCCATGGTAGTGACCCCTTCCAAAATCTTTAAGTACCCGTCCTGCTTCATGGTAACCATGCCGGCTGCCACTGCCGCTTGTTCAATCGTGCCTGATGAGGCATGCTCTAAAATCAATTTGGATATTTCTTCAGAAATTGAAAGTACTTCATAAATTCCCACCCGACCCAAGTAACCGGTATTGCCGCAAAAAGAGCAACCCTTTCCTTTGTAAAGCTTCAAGCTGTTACCGGCAGAATTGGGCAGGATTTTACCCAAGACAGCCTTGATGTTTTCAATAATTTCAGGCGGGGCGCTAAATTCCACCCGGCAATGCGGGCAAATTTTTCTGACCACTCTTTGCCCGATTACGGCATTTAAGGCGGAAATAAGCAAAAACGGTTCCACTCCCATATCCAGGAGCCTGGGCGGAGCTCCCGCACTGGAATTAGTATGGATGGTAGAGAAAACCTGGTGGCCGGTCAAGGCAGCCTGAATGGCCAAATCCGCGGTTTCAGTATCCCTGATTTCACCTACCATGATAATATTCGGATCCTGCCGGAGAAAGCTTCTGAGAGCTGAGGCAAAAGTTAAACCTACCTGGGGGTTCACTTGAACCTGGTTTACGCCGGCAATCTGGTATTCCACCGGATCCTCAATTGTGACTATATTAACCTTGGTGGTAGAAACCTTGGTTAGGATAGAATAAAGGGTCGTGGTTTTTCCGCTGCCGGTCGGGCCGCAGATTAAGATTATTCCGTGAGGGCGCAGAAGTTGGGTTTCCAGGTTCTTTAGGGAATTACCCCGCAAACCCAGTTCCAATAAGGTTGGCGCGCCTGATGATTTAGGCAGCAACCTCATCACCACCTTTTCCCCGAATACGGTCGGGACAGTGGAAATACGCAGGTCCACGGTGTTTGGCCCAAAGGAAAAAGTAAACCTGCCGTCCTGGGGCAGCCTTTTTTCATCAATCTTCAAAACTGAAAGGATCTTAATCCGGGAAACCAGGGCATCATGCACGCCTTTGGGCAGTAAAATCTTCTCCTGCAAAATACCGTCAATCCGGTAACGAACCCGGGTCCGCTCTTCCTGAGGTTCAATGTGGACATCTGAGGCCCGGCTTTTGATGGCATATTCCAAAAGCTGGTTGATGATATTGGAAACCGGTGCTTCGCGTAAAATTTCCGGGCCGCCTTCACTGGTTTCTTCCTCAGGCTTAACAGATGCTACCTCTTTTAAGGCTGATGTTACCTCGGTAGTCAGGTTTTGCGAGTACTGATCAGAAATAGTCTTGATAATATCTTCCGGTAAGGCTAAGAAGGGTTTAACCCGAAATCCCGACCGCTTTTCGACAAATTCGGTAATTTGAATATCCAGAGGATCTGCCATGGCCACATACAACTCATCTTCTTTTTTGTCAAAGGGAATGATGGTATAACGGCGGGCAGCAGCTTCCGGGACTAAGTTTAAGATATCTGCAGCAATGGCCTTGCCTTCCAGTTTAATATAAGGAACACTTAAAATCTGGGCTTTAGCCTGGATAATTTTATCAGCCGGTATCTGGTACTGCATCAGGATCTTTTCAAGCGGTTGGCCGGTGTTAATGCTTTCTAATCTGATGGCGGAAAGTTGATCTGAATTGATTAACCCCTCCCGAAACAGGATTTCTTCCAGGGAGTTCGGCGGGCTTTGGGCAGTATTTGGCATATATCCATTATAATTAGAGCGAAGCGAAAATTTCAAGCTTTGCTTAAGAGCGATTAGCTCGCAAGCTTTGCTTATGTTAAAATCTCCCTGTGATTGCAAGGCTTTTAATTTCTAGCTCCAAAGACAGGCTGAAAGAGGAAATAACAGAAATTTTACGCCTCAACCTCTCAGGTTACCGCACAAATCATCTTGATTTGTTGTATATCCAGGCTGGAGAAAAACTGGGGATTGCGGAAGCCAGGAGGATTAAAAATCATTTTTCCCTTAAGCCATATTCTGCAAAAGGCAAAGCGGTAGTTTTAGAAGATGCCTCGGTCATGACGGTTGAGGCCCAAAATGCCTTATTAAAGACCCTGGAAGAATTACCGGCAGAAGCCTTGTTGATTTTAGGAACCAGCTCAGAGGCCAATTTTCTGCCGACTGTCCTCTCCCGCTGCCAAATTATCCACCTTCAAGATACTAACCCCGCGGGTGATACGCACCCAACCCCGGGGGTTGGAAAGGAAGATATTGAGAAATTGATCAGTTCTTCCGTAGAAGAGCGTTTTGCATTTATTGAAAAGCTTAAAAATAAGGAAGAATTTCTAAAAGTATTAATTCGGTATTTTAATCAGGATGTAGCCAAAAACAAGAACCTCTTAATGAAGCTTTTACAGGCAGAAGAGTGGGCAAAACAGAATGTCAACATCCGGGCAATTTTGGAATATTTAATGCTGGAAATGCCATCGGACCGAAGCACAAAATAATTACAATAATCATATAATTATTTTGTGCGAGGGAGATCGCTTGCAAAAATTATCTAAATGATAATTTTTGACAAGGGTAAACCCTGGACCTGCAAATGTCAGTATGCTAAAATACACTTAACCTCATAGAGGTTTTTTAATTGCTATATGGCTCAATCCAACAAGTATTCAGCAGAACAAATTCAGGTTTTAGAAGGCTTAGAACCGGTTAGAAAACGTCCCGGCATGTATATTGGGTCTACGGATCTGCGCGGGCTTCACCACCTGGTTAAAGAAGTAGTAGACAACTCTGTTGATGAAGCCTTGGCCGGCTATGCTCAAAATGTCTGGGTTACCTTGCATGAGGATAATTATGTGACCGTGGCTGATGACGGCCGGGGAATTCCGGTTGAGATCCACCCTAAAGTAGGTAAATCTGCTTTAGAAGTCATTATGACTACCTTGCACGCCGGCGGCAAGTTCGGGGAAGGCGGCTATAAGGTTTCTACCGGATTACACGGAGTCGGTGTCTCGGCAGTTAATGCGCTGTCAGATTACCTCCGGGCAGAAGTCAGGCGTGACGGCAAGGAGTTTTTCCAGGAATATTCACAGGGCAAGGCTAAAAGCAAGGTGGCCCCATCCACAGCCAACCCTAATTTACCCTTCAAATCAACCTTCAGGTGGAACGTTAAAAACGGCACTAAGATTACCTTTCTGGCAGATAAATCAATCTTTTCTGTCATTACCCCGGAGTTTGACAGGTTAGAAAAACAACTCAGGCAGGTAGCCTACTTGGTGGCAGGCATCTTTTTTCACCTGTATGATGAACGTTCCGGTCAGGAATACCATTTTTATTTCCAGTCAGGACTGGCCACTTTAATCAAACACCTTAACCAGAATAAGGTTTTAATCCATCCGGAGCCGATTTTAATTCAGAGGGAGATCTCAGGGGTGGATGTGGAAGTAGCCATCCAATACAATGACGGCTTTAATGAAAATGTGGAAAGCTTTGCCAATGTGGTGCCGACCACCGAAGGCGGAAGCCACTTAACAGGGTTTAGGATTGCCTTGACCCGGGCCATCAATGACTATGCCCGCAAAATTGAAGCCTTAAAAGAAAAGGATGAAAACTTAACCGGAGAAGATATTAAAGAAGGCTTAACCGCAGTTGTCTCCATAAAGATGGATTCGGATAAAATCCAGTTTGAATCACAAACCAAAGAAAAACTGGGGAATGCGGAAGTTCAACCCTTAGTTTCCCAGGCAGTCAAAGACGGATTGGATATGTTCTTTGAAGAAAACCCTTCCGATGGACGCAGAATCATGGAAAAGGTCCTTCTGGCAGCCAGGGCCAGGGCTGCAGCCAGAGCTGCCAAAGATGCCGTTATCAGAAAAGGAGCTCTGGAAGGCATGACTTTACCCGGAAAGCTGGCAGATTGCCAAAACCGGGATGCCTCACAGTCAGAGTTATATATTGTGGAAGGAGATTCAGCCGGAGGTAGTGCCAAACAGGGGAGGGACCGAAAATTCCAGGCTATTTTGCCTCTTAGGGGTAAAATCTTAAATACGGAAAGGGCCAGGTTGGATAAAATCCTGGAATTTGAAGAGATTAAGGCTTTGGTCATTGCCTTGGGTACCGGAATCGGGGACACAGTTGATTACGGCAAAACCCGTTACCATCGCATCATCATCATGACAGATGCGGATGTTGACGGTGAACATATCAGGACTCTGCTTTTAACATTCTTCTTTAGGTATCTGCCGGAAGTCATCAATAAAGGCTACATGTATATTGCCCAGCCACCGCTTTATAAAGTTCAAAAAGGAAAAGAGATAAATTATGCCTATTCTGATGAAGAAAAGAATGAGATCCTGAAAGGCTATAAAGAAGATAATGTCATTATCCAAAGATATAAAGGTCTGGGAGAAATGAATCCTGATCAGCTTTGGGAAACTACTATGAATCCTGAAAATAGAGTCCTAAAACAGGTCACCGTAGAAGATGCGGTAGCAGCAGATGAAGTCTTTACCATGCTAATGGGAGATGAAGTCCCACCCCGCAAACGCTTCATTCAAACTCATGCCAAAATGGCCACATTAGATATCTAATGGATAAAAAATTAGCCACCCACCATAGAAAAATAATTTTAATAACATTTTCTACATTTTTCGTTTTCGCATCGTTTATAATTGGGGTTTTCTTTATTATTCTTCTATCAATTTTTAGCCATGATTATGAAGAATCAAAATGCTTTGAGGCAATCAATAAGTGGTATATGGAAAGATATGGCAGTATTGCTGATGTTGAGGGAAAAAGATGGCAACAACATTTAGAGTGCGAAAAGAATATGGGTTTTTTCCCATGGGGCAAAGAAGCCCGCTTCTCTAAATAATAAAACTAATCTAAGCCTCATTTTTCGCATTTCAAAGCTATAAATCATATAATGTAGCTTAGTTATGGCTACAAAGGTAGTAAGAAAATATTTTCCACCTGGAGGGTGGACTAGCTTGGCACCTCTTCTTTTCTCGCATTAACAGATTAAAAATCATATAATGTAGCTTAAACTATGGCTACAAAAGTACATTTTTTGGGAATAGGGGGGAGTGGGGCATCAGGGGCGGCGGCTATTGCAGAGGCCCAGGGTTTTGAAGTCACCGGCTGCGACCTGCAACCCCACAATGAATTTACCACCCAATTCAAAAACTCCCAGCTTTTTCAAGGACATGATCCAAAACATTTAGCTTGCAACCTGAAAGGTTATCGCACGAATATTTTGGCAGTCACTCCGGCTATTTTTTCTTTGGATCCGGATAATCCAGAGCTAGTAGCAGCCAAAGAAAAAAATATTCCCATAATAACCTGGCAACAGTTTCTTGGGGAGTATTTAACCAGGGACAAATTCGTGATTGCAGTTTGCGGTACACATGGCAAAACCACTACCACTGCCATGATTGCCAAACTTTTGGAAGATGCCGGTCTGGATCCCACAGTTTTACTTGGAGCCATCATCCCCAAATGGGGCACCAACTACCGTATCCATCGACAAAAAGTCCACGACCGTGAATATTTTGTCATTGAAGCAGATGAATTTAATGATAATTTTTTGCCTACAAAACCGGATATCGCTGTAGTCACTAATATTGAAATGGACCATCCGGAATATTTTAAGGATTTTGAGACAGTCAAAGAAAGCTTCAGAAAATTTTTACTCCAAGCCAAACAGGCTGTAGTAGCCAATCTGACTGACCCTGGTGCAGCTGAAGTTGTCAAAGTAGTCATGAAAACACCAATTAAACAAAAATCTGACGATCGTCAATATTTTGTCAAATACCTGGACTACTCTAGAAATGAATTAAGTGTAAGTTTACGAATTCCGGGGGAATTTAACCGGTTAAATGCCAAAGCTGCCATGCAGGTGGGACTTTTACTGGGAATGGAACCGGAAACCATCAGAAACAGTCTGGCAGGTTTTACCGGAGCCGGCAGAAGGTTTGAATATATCGGAGAATATCAGGGAGCTAAGGTCTATTCAGATTTTGGCCACCATCCGACGGAAATTGCCAAAACTATGGAAGCGGTCCGGGAAGAATTTCCCAACCAGCGAATTTTACTGATTTACCAACCGCACATGTTCTCCCGCACTAAAGCACTTTTTGATGACTTTGTGAAGGTATTCCGGGAGATCCCGGCCGATAAAACCCTTATCATGGACATCTACCCTTCCAGAGAGATTGATACCGGACTAGTCACCAGCCGGCAATTGGTCCAAGCAGTCCAAAACCAAGTGGAACCAAAATTACGCAATGGCGGAAAAATGGTACCGGATATCATGTACACAGGAAGTAATGAACAAACCCTAAACAATCTGAAACCAGAGATAAAAACAGGTGATATTATCTTTTTCATGAGCGCCGGGGATACGGACAAATTAGCAAAAGAGCTAGTCGGCTCCTAATTTTTTAACCCAATCTTTAAATTGATTCCCCCTGTCTTCGTAATCCTCAAATATATTAAAACTGGATGAGGCAGGGGAGAGAAGAACAATTTTTCCCGACTTAGTTTGCGCAAAAGCAATCTCTACAGCTTTTTTCATATCCAAAATATCAAACCTTTGCGGCAGTTTCTTACTATATTTCTTTAGAGCTTCCCAAATTTTTACTCCGGTATCGGGAAAGAGTATCAATGTTTTGACATTTGACCTTGCAATTGCCTCACCTAAAACAGAATAATCCAGACCCCTATCATACCCACCGGCAATTAAAGTTTCGACATTTTCTCCTAAAGCAGATAACGCTTGTATCGTAGCCTGGGGAATAGTAGATAGTGAATCATTATAGAACCGGATTCTCCGGGCTTCCGTTATAAATTCAAGCCGATAAGGTAAAGGCTTAAAATTGATAATCGCTGCCTCAATTTTATTATCCTTAACATTAAATAATCTACCAATAATTATGGCCGGAACAATATTTAACAGATTAAACTCCCCCAAAAGAGGAACTGTGTCTTTATGTATTAAATCCAAGACCATTTGCCGGTCTTTTTTGGAAAAGGGAATCTTTTTGGCTTGAGTTTTTTGGGCGATGTATTTTAGTTCCGGAATATCCTGGTTGTAGATTAAATAATCATGTTTCTTTTGAAACATAGTGATATTACTCTTTGCCTTCTGATATAAAGAAAAATCTTTGTGGTGATCTAAATGCTCCGGATAAATATTGGTTATCACTGCCAATTGTGGACTTTTCTCTAAATCTTCCAGCTGAAAAGATGACAACTCATAAACCACAATTGAGTTTTCATTCAACTGATCCAATAAATCCAAAGCAGGCTTACCAATATTGCCTACCAAATGTGCATCCATTCCGCCCTTTTTCAACACTTCATATATTAAAGAGGCGCTGGTACTTTTACCTTTAGTTCCTGTTACCCCGATAATTTTCCCTTTGAAATTTTCAAAGAAAATTTGGGTAGCTGAAGTAATCGTTTTACCTTGTTTTTGAGCTGCCTTAATTTCCGGAAGATAGGGAATACCCGGAGATTTGATAATCACATCATAATCCTTCAATCTCTCTAAATAATTTTCTCCATCGTTTTGATCTGTAATACCTATTTCCGTATTTGGATAGTGTTTTTTATAGTAATCCAAGGTGGCTTTCCCTTCTCTGCCAAATCCTAAAATCAAAGTTTTCTGATTATTGAAACTTTGTAAAACCCCAGGAATTTTCTGACCATCCTTTTTTACCCTTTCAATACTTAAAGAAATTGCAGTTTTTATTTCATCAACAGTTGCCACGCACTCAAAAGGTTTTACCTGATCATTTTCGCGAAGCAAACTTCGAACTAAAGACACTAAACTTTCATCATCTAATAAATTCCTGCCGAATATTTTTTCAGTCTTATTTCCTAAAAAAGGGTAGAGAAGAAGATAGGTGGATACACATTTTGGACACTTACCGCACCATATCCCTTTTTTTGAGCCTCGGTTGCAACTTCTGAAAAGCTTATGGTATTTTTCCAATTTGGAAAAGGTTTCCGCCACCCGCAGTTCTCCCCAAGACCTTAAAAAACTAAAGTAATTAACAGCGCCAGATAAATATTTCTTCTCATACTCCCTGAAGTCCTGTTCAAATTCTTTAGTTTTGGAGTATTGGTGGTTAATTTCCTGTCCCAACCACTTAACATTGCCTTCATCAGAACTGGTCTCGTTAGAAATCACCAGATTTTTATAATCATACAAAACCCCGACCAAAGTAGACAAAAAAGCCAGGTAGGCTGAAAAAGGCGTATGACCGTTTAAATAGCCGCTTTTATTCAACTCAATCAGCTTAGGATCAATAGTTCTTTTGACAATAATCGGATTTTGGCAACCACCGACCTGTGCAACTTCTATTGCTGCCTGATTAGGATTTAGAAGCAAACAACTAAACTCTTTTCCTTTTTTACTGATTGATTCCAATGTCACGGCAGAATCCTTACCGCCGCCCACTAAGACCAAATCCCGATCTTTTAATTGCCCATCATAACCGGCAAACTCAGCCTGCAACCTTTCAGGTTGACGTACGAATTCAACCAGATCCTCTTGGGTGAAAACAATTTTATTTGTATAAAAGAATTCACCTAGACCTTTTATTAAAAGTTTTTTCCAAAACTCGATTTGTTCGCCATTTAAATACCCGGCTTTAATAACAATTTGCGGGGAACAAGCTGCTTTCCAGTAACTTAATAAGTCTACCATTCCTAAGTTAAATACTAAATTCTGCAATACTTCCGGACCAATCTCATCCAGTCTCGCCTTTGAAACATTCGGCGCAGTAACTTCCGGGTTAAATTTAATATCAGGCTCAAGAAGAAAATCAAAAACTATTTTTAAATTTCCTTGCTCAAACTTTGTTTCGTATCCCTTATAGATAAACCGACCATGCTTTTTTCTGAGGTCATTAAACTTCATTTGTGTTCTAAATTATACCCTCTCAAAGGCCCAGATGCTATTTAGGCCTCTTTTAAGGTATAATTTAGCCTCATAATATGACTCAAGTTAATAGCAACTATTGCACTCTATATCTGGTACGTCACGGCCAAACTGATTGGAATACTGGTGGCCTTACCCAGGGCCAAACAGATATTCCATTAAACTCTGAAGGTATTAAACAGGCACAAAACCTGGCAAAAAAATTAAGAAGCATCAAATTTGATGCGGTTTTTTCTTCCGACCTGGTCAGGGCCAAGAAAACCGCTGAAATTATTGCCCGGGAACGTGAAATGGCTATAGAAACAACCAAGCTTTTGCGCGAACGCCGTTATGGCAAATTTGACGGCAAACCCTGGCAGCTGATGCAGGAATTTTACGACACCTGGGTCAGATTAAACAGAAAAGAAAGGATTAAATACCGACCTTATAAAAGCTATGAAACAGATGAGGAAATTATCAGCAGGTTTATAATTTTCTTACGAGAAACAGCCATAAGGCATGCAGGCAAAACCGTTTTAATTGTTTGCCACGGCAGCATGCTCCGAACTTTGCTGAATCACTTATCAGAAGAAACTTATCTCTCAGGAGCCGTATCAAATTCCGGATATATTAAACTCAAGTCTGACGGGGTAGATTTTTTTATTAAGGAAATGAAAGGGATTAAAAAACCCGGCTAAATTACCCCGGAAAGTTTCTGAAAAATGCTTAAATTCTTAAATTTTTTTAGAAAAAAATACGAAACCCTAAATCGGATAGAAGTCTCCCGTGATAATTTATTACACAATTACCACTATCTGTCTTCCCTTAACAGAAAAGTTAAAGTTGCTCCGGTTGTCAAAAGTAACGGCTATGGGCACGGCACTAAAAATGTGGCTAAAATCCTGGATTCACTTTACACATCCGATGTGTCTAGCAAACCACCTTGCTTTTGTGTAGACAGCTTATTTGAGGCCTATCAATTACAAAAAGCTAATATCAAAACTCCGATTTTAATCATGGGTTATACCAATCCGGAAAACTTTAAGGTTAAAAAGCTACCCTTTGAATTTACAATTTATGACTTGGAAACAGCTAAGATTTTAAATGAATTTCAGCCAAATGCAAATGTGCATATTTTTGTGGATACCGGGATGCACCGGGAAGGAATCGCAATTGAAGAGCTCTCCGGTTTCTTAAATCAGCTCAGGCAACTGCCTAATATTGAAATTGCCGGCTTGATGTCGCATCTGGCTTCCTCAAAAAACCGGAAGGACCGGATGTTTCTTAATCAGGTGGCAAAATTCGAAAAGGCTAAAGAAATTTGCCGGAAAATGCATGTAGCCCCGAAATGGTTCCACATTGCTGCCACCGGCAGCCTCATTAACCCGGAGACCCGTCAGATTATTGCCGGTATTTCCAACCTGGCAAGAGCCGGATTAGCCCTTTATGGTTATTCATCCAGCACTGCTGATAAAAATCTGAAACCGGCTTTAGCTCTAATAACCAAAATTTTTCAAATCAAGAAAGTATTAAAAGGGGAAAAGCTGGGTTATGAGGGCACTTATACTGCCAAAAAAGATATGTTAACCGGTGTAGTCCCTGTTGGCTATTATGACGGGGTAGACCGGCGGCTATCCAATAAAGGGGTGTTTCTAGCTGATAATATTCCTTGTCCTATCTTAGGTAAGGTCAGCATGAATGTTAATATTATTGATTTAAGTAGTGTCCCAGATCCAAAGTTGGGCCAGGAAGTAGTTGTTTACTCACGTAACCCGGAGGATAAAAATTCAATCGGAAACTGCGCTAAAATCTGTAAAACTATTCCCTATGATCTGTTAGTTAACCTGGCAGAAACTACCAAAAGGATAATTGTATGAAGGTATTAATAATAACAGGCGGAACCACTTCCGAACGGAATATCTCTTTAATATCTGCCAGGCAGGTAAAGAAAGGCCTGGAAAAAGCAAAATACCGGGTAGGGCTTTTTGATCTTAAAAAGGGATTTTCGGCACTTAGAAAATTACTGCCGGAATTTGATGTTTTCTTCCCTATCTTGCACGGTGAAGAAGGTGAGGGGGGAAGTTTACAGGAATTCTTGAAAGTGAGCAAAGCCAGATATGTCGGTGGCGATCCGAATGGTTTTCAGGAAGGCTGGTTTAAGATTTCCTTCAAAAGGTTTTGTGAGAGAAATAAAATTCTAACCTCACCCTGGAAAGTGGTAAAAAATCTAGGGGAAATTAAAAGTTTTGGCTTTCCGGCAGTCTTAAAAAGCTCAAGCGGCGGCTCATCTAAAGAAGTGGTCATCTTAAAATCTCCTAATGACATAAAGAAAAAATCCTGCCTGGAATTAATCTCTTCCCGGTTTGACCTGTTTATAGAAAAATATCTGCCCGGCACAGAAGCAACAGTTTCTATATTAGGTAATAAAGCTTTGCCGGTCATAGAAATTATTCCTCCCAAAGGAAGCTGGTTTAGTTTTAGAAATAAATATTCAGGTGCCACCAAAGAGATTATCGGGGCTCCTTCTTTAAGTGAAAATATGAAAAAAAGGCTACAAAAAATAGCTCTGACTATTCATCAAAAATTAAAACTTGGTCCTTATTCCAGAATAGACTTTATGGTCTCCGATAAAATCCCTTACTGTCTGGAAGTAAATACCATCCCCGGACTAACCTCCAAATCCCTTTTTCCCAAAGCAGCCAAAGCAGCAGGAATAAGCTTTAAGCAACTTGTAGTAAAAATAGTTATAATGAGTTATATAAGTAACAATTAAAATGTGGTGGATGAATCCTGAAACTAAACAGCAACGAAGCTTAACCCTGCGTCCCATTCCCTCGGAACTGCCAAGTGTGGCGGGTTGGAAAGAAATTCCTATCCGGGAAAATGGTGAACTGCTTATTTCTCTTGGACCATTTTCTGATTACCACGAAATCTTTACCAATTCCATTTATTTCGGGGAAAGGACTGACTCTCCTTATAGCACCGATCCGTTAAAGGCTGAAGAGCCTCTTTGTGGCAGTTTACTCACCATGTTTGTCAGAGAAGGCGTTGCTAAACAATTAAGCGAAGCTCAACAACTACTTCCTGCCGGCCTGCATCTGATTGTCTTTGATACTTATCGTACTTTGGAAGTTCAGCAATCGCTATTTGACAAATACCTCGGGGAGCTAAAAAAACAAAATCCGAATTGGGGTCAGGAACAACTTCTAGCTGAAACTCAAAAATATGTTTCCATACCCTCCGAAGATCCCAATAAACCTTCTCCCCACAATACGGGTGGGGCTGTGGACGTAGCAATTTTCCGGTTACCAAAAGAGGCTAATAAGAGAATTGAAAAAATTGACAAGCAGCTTAAGCTTCTTGGCAATTCAGATTGGCAAGAGGCCTACAGGCTGGAAATGGAAAGGATAAGCCTGATTAACGAACAGGCCCGGCTTTTAGAGTTTGGTACGCCATTTGATTATGGTGGCAAAGAAGCAGCTCTAAATTTCTTTGAACGCCTTTCTGCAGAGAGAAAATTATACGGGGAAGAGGTTACAGCCAGAGATAACCGCCGTATACTCTTTAATGTCATGACGGCAGCCGGATTTGAACCGTATGAGGATGAATGGGAACAAAGACAGCCGGGTTAATCTTTGCAGAATACGGAGCTTCTATGCTTTCCCCTGAAAACCTGGCTCATGAAAAAATGCGCAAAGAACACCGCTTAGGCACTCTTCGTTTAGCGGCAGGATGGCAGGTGAATCCGGCATGGTGGATTGCAAATCCGGGATTCGCCCAACAATATTTCACAGCTGAGCAAACAGCCATGAAAGCTGGAGATTTCCTAGCCAGTAAACTACCAAAAGCAGCTATTATCCAACCACCTATAAAAAATTGAGCTCTACCTATAGAACGGGATTTAGAAAATTGATCATATGAAAACAAGATTCCTAAGGCTCGCTGATCCCGGACTGCGGAAAACCGCTCAGGAAATTACCCAAACTAAGATTAATTCAGCGGACACCAGAAAAATCATTGAAGCCATGTTGAAGGTGGCTCATGGACAACAAAAAGATCATCAAAAACCCATCATGGTGGGACTGGCTGCACCGCAAATCGGAATATCTAAAAGAATTATTCTGGTTGACGTTAAAGCAGACGGAAAAGGCCTGCCCGCAACGCCTCGCAAGCTCGGCTTGCGTGGCGGGCGGGGAAAAGTAGGGAACTTAAGAATTTACATCAATCCAAAAATCATCTGGAAATCCAAAAGGGCAGGGGAGTGGTATGAAGGTTGTTATTCCACCGACAGAATCTGCGGCATCGTCTCCCGCCCCACCTCCATCAAAATCCAAGCATTTGTGCTGCAACCTGAAAGGTTGCAAGCTAAACTAGTAGAAGAAAGGCGGACCGATTATACGGCCAGGATTTTCCAGCATGAAATTGACCATTTAGACGGCAAAATATTTATGGACCATATCAAAAATCCGGACTACCTGCATTGGGTAGAAGAAAAAGAATTTCCTCTATACAGAAACAAACAGGCCTGGAGAAATTGGCCCAAAAAATACCCTTTACCCCTTGCTTAAAGAGGATCAAAAAAGGTATAATTTAGATGGCTAAAAAGCCTTTTTTTATTGTCTCCATCACATGAGTAACATTGGCAAAGTTTTAACCACTCCCATTATTGAAGAAATGCAAAAGTCCTATTTGGACTATGCCATGTCAGTCATTGTTTCCCGGGCCCTTCCTGATGTCCGTGACGGCTTAAAACCTGTCCAGCGAAGGATCATCTATGCCATGCACCAGCAGGGCCTACATCACAGTTCCCGGTTCCAGAAATCCGCTGCCGTCGTAGGTGAAGTCTTAAAAAACTTCCACCCGCACGGTGATGCCCCGGTTTATGAAGCCATGGTCAGAATGGCCCAGAACTTTTCCATGAGGTATATGTTAGTGGACGGTCAGGGAAACTTCGGTTCAATTGACGGCGATTCTCCGGCAGCCATGCGTTATACAGAAGCCAGACTTTCGGCAATCTCGGAAGAGCTCCTGCGTGACATAAATAAAAACACGGTCGAGTTTGTAGATAATTACTCCGGTACTACCAGGGAACCGGTCCTTTTACCCTCTGTTATACCTAATCTGCTGCTAAACGGTGCTTCCGGCATTGCCGTAGGTATGGCCACCCAAATCCCACCCCATAACTTAGGGGAAGTCTGCGATGCCTTAATTTACATGATTGAGCATCCAGCCAAAAACGTCATTGCGAGCGAAGCGAAGCAATCTTCCGCGGACGAGGAAGATCGCCACGTCGAATCGAAAATCGACTCTCCTCGCGATGACAATAAATTTTCCTCCACCGCTACGGTTGAAGACTTAATAAAATTTGTCAAAGGCCCGGATTTTCCTACCGGGGCTTCCATTTATGACCAAAGTGAAATCCTGGCAGCATATGCTACCGGAAAAGGCCGGATTGTAATGCGGGCCAAAGCAGAAATAGATGAAACACCACAGGGAAAAATGCAGATCATTGTTTCCGAGCTGCCGTACCAGGTAAATAAAGCTACCTTAATTGCCAGAATTGCTGAACTGGTGAAGGATAAAAAATTAGACGGCATTGCTGATTTGCGGGATGAATCTGACCGGAAACAAATGGTCAGGATTGTTTTTGACCTAAAAAGGGATGCCAAACCGCAATCACTTTTGAACAGCCTGTATAAATATACTGCCATGCAGTCAGTTTTTAATGTTAACCTGGTAGCTCTCTCAGATGGTGTGCCTCATCTTTTAACCTTAAAACACATCCTGGAAGAATTTATCCATCATCGGCAAGTTGTCGTCACCAGACGCTCTGAATTTGAACTGGCCGAGGCCAAAGCCCGTGAACATATTCTGGAAGGCTTAAAAATTGCCGTTGACAATATTGATGCCGTGATTGAAACCATCAAAAAGTCAAAAGATGCTGATGCCGCCAAAACCAATTTGATGGCCAGATTTAAGCTGACTGAAATTCAGGCTTTAGCTATCCTGGATATGCAGCTTAGAAGGTTAGCTGCCCTGGAAAGGCAAAAGATTGATGATGAGTTAAAAATGGTCCGGGAAACTATTGCCTATCTGGAAGATCTTTTAGCCCATCCGGAAAAAATCTTAAAAGTTATCAAAGGGGAACTGGAAAAAATCAAGGAAAAATACGGCGATGACAGAAGAACCAGGGTTTATAAACAAAAAGTAGGGGAGTTTTCCGAAGAAGACCTGGTACCGAATGAGGTGACCATTGCCACCATCACTGAAGGAGGCTACATCAAGCGCCAGTCTCCGATGTCTTTCAGAACCCAACAGCGGGGCGGCAAAGGGGTGATGGGTATTTCCACCAAAGAAACTGATGCGGTCTCTCATATTTTTTACACCCAGACCCATGACAGTATTTTATTCTTTACTGATAAAGGAAGGGTTTTCCAAATTAAAGTCTGGGAAATTCCGGAAACCCAACGGGCTGCCAAAGGCCAGGCCGTTGTAAATTTAATCAATATTGAGCAGGGAGAAAAAGTAACGGCGGTTTTGACTACCCGCCAAAAGGGGGAAAGCACCCAATACTTCTTTATGTGTACCGGCAAAGGCACGGTCAAAAAAACCTCCCTTTCTGAATATGCCAATATCCGGAAAAGCGGTTTGGTGGCAATTAAGCTGGATTCGGGAGACGAGCTAGGATGGGTAGCTGCCACCGCTGGTAAAGATGACCTGATTATTGTCTCCAGAGCCGGCAAATCCATCCGCTTCTCTGAAACCCAGGTTAAACCAACCCACCGTGACACTTCCGGGGTAAGAGGCATAAGACTTAGCAAAGATGATGAAGTAGTCTCATTAAATATTGTCCAAAAAGATGCCCAGCTTTTAGTAATCATGGAAAATGGCTTAGGCAAAAAGACGGCATTTTCAGCCTGGAGCCGACAGGGCAGGGGAGGACAGGGCGTCAAAGCTGCCCAGGTTACAGCTAAAACCGGCCAGATTGTTACTGCCCAGGCAGTTGACGGCAAAATGGATACTTTAGTCTTAACTTCCAACAAAGGGCAGTTAATTAAAATGGATTTGGCAGAAGTACCAACACTGCAGCGCCAGACCCAGGGAGTAATTTTAATGAGAGTCAGAGCAGGGGAAAAGGTGGCAGCAGCCACGGTTGTAGCTTCTAAGGAAAAAACCGAACAAAAAGAGACTAAGAAAGAAGAATGAAAAAAACTGCCTGGCTTTCAACCATAGGAATTATCTATTTCATGTTTGGTTTTATTTTTGCCATAGCTTTTGCCATCTATTACCGCTGGCCCTTTTTATCATTTCTATCCCCGGGATTTTATAGTGTAATTTTAACCTGGCCGTTTCAGGCAATTGGATTTACTAATGACCTCCTAAGATACGGCCTCGCCGGCAAACCTATTTAAAACTATATGAGTATTGAAAATAAATTTAAAGCATACAGAGCCGTTGTAACAGAATCAGAACAGCTACACCGCTTACTGAGTAGAAGATGGTTGGGACCCTTTCACTGGGTATCCCGCATAACGGATCGCCTATATGGAGAAATTAAAGGAGCATGTATATATACCGGAGAGCGGATAATAGACGGGGCTACACCTGAAGAAATTGCACAAAGAAGCAGATCTTTAGTTAAGGAACTTATTAAAGATTAAAATTATACTCAAGCGGAGGCATATATACCTCCCAAAAACCTCTAAACCAAATCGTTTCTAAACCAGATTGTAAGACAGACATCAAAGAGTAGGTGCCAAGCTAGTCCACCCTCCAGGTGGAAAGGTATTGACACCTATACTTATTTGCTTTATTTTTAAGATATGCCAACTAACAGAAAACTGGTATTTGCAAATGATGAAATTTACCACGTATTTAATAGGGGAGTTGAAAAAAGGCCAACCTTTACAGACAAACGTGAACTAAAAAGGGCAATGCTCACCTTAGACTTCTATAGATTTGCTAAACCGCCTCTTAAGTTATCAAAACTTCTGGTTACACCTCAAGATGAACAGGTAGAGTTATTGGGAAAACTTAAGAGAGACCATGAACAGTTGGTAGAAATAATATGCTTTTGCCTAATGCCCAACCATTTCCATTTTATGCTTAAACAAAAAACAGAAAATGGCATCTCAACTTTTGTATCCACTGTTGCTAATAGCTATACCAGATACTTTAATACTAAGCATGACCGCATAGGCCCTTTATTTGAAGGAATATTTAAGGCTGTAAGGATAGAGTCAGACGAGCAACTGATACATGTATCAAGGTACATACACTTAAATCCGGTTTCTTCCTTCTTGATTAAACCGGAAGAATTAGAAAATTACGAGTGGTCATCTTACCCTGAATTCCTGGGATTATCAGATGGAAAGGTTGCTGCCAAAGACCTTATATTAGATTTCTTTCCTTCAGTAGAAGCTTACAAAAAGTTTGTTTTGGATCAGGCAGATTATGCTCAACAACTGAACTTAATCAAACACTTAGCTCTGGAATAATACAAAAAAGGAAAGGTGCCAAGCTAATCCACCTTCCAGGTGGGATATTTATTTGCTTCCCAAATACTTCTGGGCTACATCATTAAGATAGTTAGATAACCTGGCAATGATAATGGCTGAAAGGAAGAACTCCCAAAAAGGGCTCCGGATATCTGTTCCCAGAAAGATATTAAATAAACTGACCTGGAAAGCAAAAGTCAATAAAATAGCTGCTGCCAAAGATAGCAGAGGAATGTAAGTTCTAAGTGCCTGAATATTTCCTATCAGGTATTCAATTACTGCCTCATTTAGAATTGTTAAAATCAAAACCACCAGCCAGTTCATGTAACCTTTCCGGGCAGGAAAAGCTTGTACAATTTAATGAAAGCTCCCACTATTGTCAAGGTCTCATCAACCCGTTTAGCCTTGCAAGACCTCGCCTGGGAGCCTGTAACTATAAGACGGGAATCTGCCAGCTGTTTTTGTAGATCGGCAATCTTTTGATCCCTTTCCTGAAGGGCCTCCTGAAGCACTATAACCTGCTGATTTAAGGAAGCAAGAGTAGTTTGCAGGTTCTGTACTTGAGACACTAAATCAGCAGGTTCTGTTGGAGTATTAAAAACTATTTCAGCCATACCATCAGGCAGGGATTAAGTATACCATAAGGGATTGACTTATTTAAAAAAATGTCTCAATATGGAATTAACGCCAAAAAAGAAGGAGGTGATAAAAAATGCAGATTATTTTAGCCTTAGTCTTAAATGCATTAGCTCTTATTGTCACAGCCTACATTGTGCCGGGAATCGCAGTAGCTAATTTCACAACAGCTCTACTTGCTGCCATAGTCTTGGGAGTGGTTAATACTTTCATAAAACCAATTCTCAGCTTTATAACAGCACCTTTAACAGTTGTCACATTAGGTCTTTTTACCTTTGTGATAAACGCAGTGGTCTTATTTATAGTTTCAGCAGTGGTGCCAGGATTTAGTGTATCCGGTTGGGTTCCGGCAATTTTAGGAGCAGTGGTGTTATCAGTAGTTGCCACAGTCCTGAATTCAGTATTCAAGGATTTAGGCAAACTGAAGAAATAATAACCTGTTATACTGATCCGGATGCATACATCTAAAAATTCCATTTGAATGGAATGATTAAATGTGGTAAACTATGGGGCATGACTTCGGAAGTTAACGGCGAAAAATATTTACCAATACCGACTGATGAACTCTGCCTATCAATGGCAGAGAGTCATCTTGAACAAATAGCCCGACTTAAGGAAAAACTGGGACGGATGGAAACAAGCCCCTGGCAAACTACTCCTAAAGCAGTCCTAAAAACAAAGGCTCAGCTTAAGACATTGAGAGCCAAGCCGGCAGAGGATTTAAATCTGCAAAACGGCCTCAGGCTGTGGAAAGAAAGACAAAGACAGCAGGAACAACTTTCTCTTCAGACACTGCCGCAGGTACCGGAGACCACTAAAAGACCGGTTTCTGAATTTGGATTGGCAGTCAGGCCATTTGCCGAGGCAGCCCGGCATGCCCATAAAACCATTAAAGAGATTCGAGAGTCTCATCCTCTCGGGAATATGTTCGGTCATGAGACCTCAGAACTAAAATCAGCTAGGATTGGTTTCAGTTTTAACACCAGTCAAATTATCAGCCGTGTTAACGAATTAAGGGTAGAAAGTGCAGTCCAGGAAGGCACCTTAGACCCTAAAGAAATCAACAGTATAGTTATCCCCCAAATCCAGCCTCCCCGGCCGGCCGTCAGCTACCGGGTACCGGAAGCGCCGCCTCTTCAGCATGCTGATCTGTGGCCCCTGCCTATCTACCGTAATCCGGATCTTAATCCGGGTTTTGAACGCCACTTAATTACTGCTGCACGTCAGCTCTCTCCGGACGGCCAAAAAACCGGGCTTGTTCTGGCAGTTGGCCGTACCCTTTCAAGGCATATTACGGAAGGTCCTTGGAACTCTGTGCCTACCGAGTTTCGCGACCAGGCTGGATTGGCCCAAGGGGTGGCTGAAGTAACAGGCTGGGTAAGTCAGTTTGAAAATCAAACATTGCCCATTCCCACTGCAGCCGAACTGGGAAGAGTCGGTAACGGACAACTTAAACATACTGAAAATTTTCTCGCTGCCGCACTGGCCAATCATCTGCTGCAGGAACTTAAAAATCCGCATCTGACGGAAAAAGATTTAAGGAAACTTTACCGGGAGTTTTCCGACACGGTGGGCCAGGCGGCTGAGTGGATCGGCAGTCATGGCAATGAAACAGTTTGCAAAGCTATCGACAATCTGCCGCCGGTAGCCGGGGTATCGGTGATTGCCCGGCTCAGCACCCAACGTTATACCCGGTTAGGTTTTCCCTGCAGTCTGTTTATGAGTGAAGAAAGGATGGCAGAGATATTTTCTAACACAGGGTATGATTATAAGTTTGGCCGAAAGAAAGAAAAAGGCATTCAAGAGGAGGCTGGCTATCATATCCAGATCATACTTGACTGCCTGAGAGAACGCATGAACCAGGAAGATATTAATGTACCACGGGTGTTTACGATCCTGGAACAACTCGATTATGGAGATCTGGTACTCGAAGGAGTTTTTGAAGGAGCGGATTCCCAGGGTAAGGAAATCCTGCTTCAGGCTTTGGCTGCATGTTCCAGCTTCCCGACTTTAAGGCGTAAACTAAAACACCGTTTTGACCAAGGAGATTATTAATCCATTATGGCACAACCGGAAAACCGCTCGCTGATCCCGCTGGGGGCCGACACTAAAAACGCCCTGGTATCCATTCCCACTCAGGAGCTGACTTCCCAACAATCAAAGCAATTGGAACAAGCCGTCAGGCAATACTTACGGGCGCACAAGTTAACGCACAGCTATGAAAATGTCCAGAAATCCCGTGGCGCGATCCGAAGTTGTATAGAAGACGGGCTGGAAACTACCAAAGGAGATACAAAAGTACAGCCTTTTGATAACCTGTTTGCCTTGTTTGAAATCGGATTTAAAAACCGTCTGTCCACTATTACTGCCACCCAACAACTACTTAAAACTCTTCCCGGCAGCGGAACCTACCAGGGCTCCCTGGCACTGCCGGAATCACTTGTTGCGCCCTGTCAATCTGTCCTGGCCAAAGCTACATTTACCGCTAACCTGGACAGTTGCCGTCAACTTACCGAACTGACTGCAGTCCGACGTCCCATTTTTAGGAAACTTCTGGCGTTTACCCGCCAACAGGTTGAGGAGATTATACCCGGCTCGAAAACTATGGAGCTTAAACCCGAGCAGGAGGCAGGCTTGGTCAGAAATTTAATTTTCGCCTGGGTAGTTTTTCAAAAACCTCTGCCGCTTTTAGAGACTGAAGATTTTATGCTCAACAGTTCGGAGTACAAGCGGGAATTGGACAAAAAGGATAAAAACATATGGCAGGAACTGGCAACTTCAGCAGGAATCGATTCCGCAGATGCAAACTTATTTCTGGAGCAGCTTGGACAACAAGTAGGCGAACTTACTGCCACGATTCCCCGGGGGGCCACGCCGGACCCGCAAAAAATTGACCTGGCTTTCCGTCAATTAAATCCCAATTTCCTGGTGGTTAACCCCTTCCTGAAACTGACCGAAATTTCAGAAAACCCCAAGGACCCGGAGAGCATCTGGGATAGAAACCATGCACAAACTCTAGAAATCGGGGGAGCTTTATATCGGGTACCCCTGCCAAGCACCCTCGTCCTTACTTCTTACCGCCAGGATCCCAGAAGGAAACATCAGTTGCAGCAAGCCGCCATCCTGACCAACCAGCTGGCCCAGGAAGTCAAAGAACAGGAAACAGACCCCCAAATCCCTGCCCTGCAAAACCGGATCGACCAACAACGGAAAGCAATCGGGAAACTGCCTGAACAAATTAGAGATGAGGCGGACTCATCAGATATTATGATGTCTAAACCGGAACTGGGGGCTTATGCCCGAACCCAGAGAGAGATTATCAGAAATGAACTGGAACTGTTTCCCTACATCCGCAGCCTTATTGCCGAACAGCTGGAAACTGCTTATCAGCTGCTGCCAAAATACCTAGACGGCAGCTGTGTCGCTGACAGCAGGGAACTGCCGGTTTTTACGGACTTATACCAAACCCCATCCTATGTTTCCAGGATACTGCTACGGTTCCTGCGTGAGCGCTTAATGGGCAGGTTAAGGAATTTCCAGTACCTTTACGGGTCGGCGAACCTGGAGGATTTTTTAGCCACCCGAAATCATACCAGGCTTGACAGGTATTATCCTAAAGCCCTGCAAACAACCGTCATAGATGTTCTGAAGCTAAGAAGCGCTTTTTACATAGATGATTTCAAAACCCTGATGCCTGAATTATCAGACTGGTCCGGCGGCCGGGTGCAATTACTGGGAGGAGCTGTTGCACAGGAGATGCACGGACAAATCATTTCCGGCCTGTTAGAACGCGCCCATGTTCCCAGGCATAGGGCAAGGTCCTACGTAGCTGAAAATATGGAAAGTTTATTGCGCGGCGATGAAGATCCTGTAAGGAGACTCTATAATGGATGGAGAGAGTTGGCAGAACGGTTGAAAAGAGGACATCTTGATTCTTCCGCCATTCCACAGGCATTTTACGCCCAGCTTATCCACCGGTGGAAAGAAGGGCGGCTAAGAAACGCCAAATATGCCCTGGCCGGTTGGCACAACCAATACAACTACCTGAAGGATCAGGACGAGCCTATCGAAGATAAACATATAATCTCAAGCTACATAAAAGAGAAATTACCATATCTGTTGGCCAATCAGCCATATGAGCCGGCCCTGCTGTTGCTTAGAACCATTGTCCGGCTGTCCCAAGGCACACAAAGGTTGGATCAGTTGCCTGATTTAGCCGGGTTAACCAGGTTTCCGGCGCTGGAACACAAGGCAGGCGAGATCGACAATTCCGACCGGAGCGATGTAACCGAATCTCTTAAAAACCTTTTAGCCGCAAGGAATATCCCCTTAGATGAAGATGTCATCTCAAACGCATTATCGCCTTATATTATAGGTACCGCCTTAAATAATACCAGAACGCTGGCTATTTTTTACCGCCTCGAGCCGGAAATAAAAACCTGGCTGCGGAACATCCTGGTTAAAACAAACGGCCAGCTGAAACAGGAACAAAGGATTTTGCGCAGCGATCCGACAAAGATCCTTTCGACTGCCCAAAAAAAATTGTCCGCCAGCCAGTCCCGGCTGGAAAGGCTGGAAAAAGAAAAGCAACATGCCCTCTCATCAAGAATCAGACAACTGGAACACCTGGGAGTAATACTGCCCGAAGAAACTTTCACAAAGTAAGTAAATTCACTTATTGCCTGAATGAAAAGTCTTATGCACATCCTTTAGGTGTGCATTAGTGACATGGGTATAAATTTGGGTGGTGGCAATGTTGGAATGGCCCAGCATTTCCTGGACTGAACGGATATCAGCCCCGTTAATTAATAGGTCTGTAGCAAAACTGTGCCGCAGGGTATGCGGTGTGGCTTTGACTAACAACCCCACTGCTTTGACATATTTTTCTACAATCCGTTCAATAGACCGGGGAGTGAGCCTCATGGCTTCCCCGGCATCCGCCGGGTCCAACCGACCTTGGAAACGCACAAAAAGGGGCTTGAAGGTGTCTTTCCGGGCTGTTAGATATTTATCCAGCCACTCAACCGCCGAATCAGAGAGAAACACAATCCGCTCCTTCTGCCCTTTGCCTACAACTGAAAATTCCCGCCTGTTTAAGTTGATACTGTCCCGGTTTAAGGAAGCCGCCTCAGATACACGCAGACCGGTAGAAAATAACAACTCTAATATGGCCTTATCCCGCAAACCGGCCTTATCAGAGGTATCGGGCGCCTCCAGTAAGCTTTTTAAGGCTGCATCATCCAATATCTTAAGCGGCCTGGCCTCTGTTTCACCCAGCTCCACTTTCTCCGGAGACAGCGTTTTAACATCCACCCGGGCCAGGTAGCGGAGGAATGCCCGGAGAGCTATCATAAAGTAATTTTGGGTAATCCTTTTCAAAGGCTTTTTATTTTTAGGGTCTGTCCATCTGGACAAATACAACCGGTATTTTCTGACCAAATTTAAGTCAATATCTTTAGGCTCAATATCTTTGGCAAATTCCAGAAATCGTTTTAGGTAATGATCGTAATTGCGGATGGTCAGCTGTGAAGCATTACGTTCCAGCTCCAGGTATTCTAAAAAGTCAGTGATCAGGGCAGAAAGAACCATATTACAGCAGTGCCAGGCCTAAAATCCCCAAAACAGTTAAAACAGAGGCTACAATAGCCAGGGTAAAGGTCAGTTCCTTTGTGCCTGCCGGAGGCAGATTGGTTCCGGGCGCATACACCGGTTTATTTGCTGAAGGGGTAGCGTACACAGCACCCTGCCCGAAACCCGGTTGAGTTACAAAACCGGATCCCACCCCGGTACCTGCACCGGGTGTGGTACCTGATCCCGGGATAGTACCGGAAACAGGAGCAGGTGAAGCCTGGGCATTACAGGCACCTGTTCCAATGGTAAAAGTGCCATTTAATACCGAATCCAGCATATCCACTACCATACCATCCTGGACTCCTGAAACATTAGAATCAGTAGTTTTGCTCTTATTATTAGGGTCAAAATCCAAATTAACCTGGGTGGTGCCGGTGGGAGCAGTTGAGGGCACCGTGAAATTAATACTGGCAAAAACTCCCGAGCCGGTAAAGGGCGTGCCAATGGCAGCCATGGCTGAAATGGCAATTCTGCCGGTGGAGCTGTCTATATTGGCAATGGGGTAATCCGGAAACAGGGTGCCTTTTCTAAGGGAATCCGCGGTCAGTCTGGTGGAATCGTAAGCAATGATGGCATCCACCCCTTCGGCGGGTGCGCCGCCTGTTTTAAGCTGCACATTAAGGGTAAAACTACAACCTTTGTTAAACGGTCCGCTGGCCGGGTCTATTTCCAAAGAGGTGGTCTGGGCCGACACCCCCGCAGGGAATGTAAAAAGCAACAGGTATATTGATAAAAATAGGGCAAGATATTTTTTCATTCTATCAAAATTTCCAAATTGTCTACTTCCCCTAAGATATTCCGGGAGCTGTTAGCTTCCACTAAATTAGAGGCGACGGTGGTATCCTTTTCAAAATTAATCAGCAAAGAAGTCTGCCCGGCGCTTTTGGCCTTGAAATTAATGGTAGCAAGCTCACCTTTGCCCAAGAAACTATTGCCCAAACTGCTGATTCCGGAAATGGACACCAAACCTTGTTCCGCATCTACCGAGCGAAGCGGATATTCATCCATTACGTCCCCCACAGCTATATCTTCATTGGACACTTCTAAAATTTCCGGGTCATATTGGATAATTAAATCCACTCCGGAGATACTGTTTGAACCGGTATCCACCGTTACTGAAACCGGAACCACCTCATCAACTGTGAAGCTTAGCTGAGAAACGGCCAGCGACATCCTGGGTATTGATGCTTCAGTAGTTTGGGTATTCTGAACAAGAGACAGGGGAGTAGGGGTCCCTTTTGGCCACAGGCTAAAAACAGCATAGATAATTTCTATGACCACTGCCACTCCTAAAACAATAAAAATGATTTTAGGTACGGAAAATTTCTTTGGTTGGTTATCAATGTTAAAGTTACCGGCATTAAAAGTATTCATAATTAATTTGTACTACACTTCCCTTTTTTTTACTAGCCCGGGCTCTCGCTTTCAGGAGAGGCAGTTGGGCTGGGACTTACAGTCGGACTGACAGATGGGCTGGGAGAGGAAGAAGTGGCGGGACTGGCGCTGGCTGCCGGACCGACAGCCGGGGAACTACTGGGTATGGGGGAAGGCTGGATGCCGGGATTTGGCTCCGGCTCATCGCCCCGGCCTTCCGAATCAACCATCGACACCCTCATGCAGGCCCAGTCAATCGAATTAACCCGGCCGTCCTGGTTAAAGTCTCCGGATCTGCCCCTGGCATCCGAAGTCACACTCCATTGGTTATTTAGCTCCCTCTTATCCAAACTGTTTATTTTTCCGTCGCCGCCGTCAGCCGGGAAAATATCTCCCACCCACAGCACAAAATTGGGGACATTAGTTATGCCGTCTCCTGCCCGGAAGGGAACATTTCTACGGATGGATCTGGGCGCTTTAATTGATAAAACATAGTCCTTGCCTGATTCAAGCCTGCGGGTTAATCCGGAAACTATCCCGTCTTTATCGATAGTCACTTTTTGATTAAACCTGCCACCGCCGGCAAATGCCTCCACCAAAGTCAAATCCACATTATCCGTCTGATGGCTGGCCGGCTGCTGGCAAAAAAGTTTAGCTCCCAAAGCCAGTGTCGAAATGGAACCGCAAGAACCATCGCCGGATTGACTATCGGCATTAATCACCGATACGGGAATGGCCTGCCCGGGGTTGGCAGTGGTTAGGGTCGCCTCCAGGCTATTATCACTCCAGGAGCCTCTGATTTGCAGGGCGGTACCACCGCTTCTAACCGTACCCCTGGCCGAACCAAAGTTCCTGCCTTTAATCTTAAGGATAGTGTTGCTGCCTTCAAAGCCCAGGGAACAGCTGGTGATGGCCGGGTCATCACCCAGCAGCCTGATGCCGATATTGCGCCTTTCCACCCGGCCCCGGGAGTCTTTGAATTCCGCCCAGATAAACTTTGGTCCGGGGGTCTTGTCTTTGAACTCAAAATTATCAATTTTCACCGGCTCCACCGTATAAGGCTGCCACAGGGCGCCGGATAAATCAGCCGGTGTCTCAGCAATTCTGTAATGGGTGGTGGTCACCGGAGCAGGGGTCGGCGTAGTGGTTGGAGCAGGTGTGGGGGAAGGGGTGGGAGACGGTGCAGCCGGTGCTAGAATCTCTATCTGGGCAGTATGTTGCTCCTGATTACCCTCAGCATCCCTGAATTCCACAAAAATAGTCTTGACCCCCGGGCGTTGGTCCTGGAAAGTGTAATTACGGGTCATGTCGGCGCCGGTATAAAGCTCCCAGGGAGCTCCTGCCAGGGCAGTCGGGTTTTCCGCCACCCGGAATTCTATCCTGGGAGTTGACGCGGCGGCGGTAAAGTTACAGTCTGACCAGGGCCCCGGCGCTCCGGTCGCGGAAGTCCGTGCCGAAACCCGGTAGCGGTAGTTTTTGCCTGCTGTCAAATTGATTGGGGAACCTAAAGTCTTGTTATCTATCACAGTTCCGCCGCTGCCGTTGTAGGAAGTTCCGGTTAACCTGTTGACCGCAATACTTTCCCTCTCAAAATTCCCGGAGTTATATTCCCACAGCCGGAAATCATAAATTGTAGCCCCGGACACCGCACCCCAACTGAAGCTGACATTTTGAGGATTAACTGTTGACCCGCCGGCCGGGGTGTTACAGGCCGGGGCAGCCGTAATCGGCGCAGCAGTACAGGTGACGGATTTGGGAGAACCCTGCAGTAAAACATTCGATCCTGCTCCAGTATTTATGCCATAAGCATAAATACTGTGGGGCTGGCCGTCCCGCAGGGTAGCCGGGACTGCGAAGCTGAAACCATGGGCGTTATTGCCTCCGCACTGGCCACCCACCCCGGCCTCCCGTTGCTGGTTGGCAGTAACCGACCCTATACCCACTCCCTGACCGGCCGGTCCGTTGGCATAGAAATCCACCCGAAGCGGGGTAGAGTAGCTATCAGCATCACAGGTCCAGCCGGTAATAGCTTCGCAACTAGCACTGTCAAAGTAACCTCTAGGATCATTGGCAGGAGGGTTAGGATTAGGCAAACTGCCGCCGCAGGAGGTGGCACAAACCCCGGTCTTTAATTCATTGCATTGACTGGCTGCATCCGCACCAAACCCGTTACACCACTTATTCAATATCTTCTGGTCACTACAACCATTGAAACTGGCGGAATTCATGCCTTTAATATTAGCAATGACCCGGGGAACATTAGTGGGGGAGGTTTTAGTACTCAAACAGGCAGCACAAGTGGGACCCAAATCCGGGGACTGGTCATCTATGTTACAGGTCCCGGTATCAGTACCCGGACCGCCTCCGGTGCCTTCATGCCGTAATTGAATACAACGATTTCCTTCAGTAAACTCATAACACCACATACTGGTAGAGGCTCTGACATTAGAAGAATCAGAGGTATTTTGGGGACAAACAGCATGCGCAGCAGCATCATTGGCGCCACCGCAGGCATTATTTGCCCCAAACCTGGCAGCATCTATTGCCGGCGCGCCACCGGTGCCTGGTTGAATTATTACCCACCTATAAGAATTGTTTGGAACCATCGTACAGCTGGAGTTACCGGTAAAGGATGACATGGGAATTCTACAGGCATTAGGCTGAGTCCCTCCGGTTGGGGTTGATGGGGTTGATGGAGTAGACGGTGTACCCGTATCCGGAGTACCAACTCCAACATTACTACAACTTGATCCACAATTAGGGGAAGGATTTCTTTCTGATCTAAAGCTGTAATCATCCCCTCCGTTACATGTTACTACTCCTTCGTCACATTCACGGCATTCCGGCCAAACATCCCCAACAGCATGGCCATTGCTACAGGTAGTGACAGCACCGCTAGGCGGTTGCTGCTGCCCACCTGCAGAAGAACAATCCTTTGTACCAACACAGGACCTGCCACAAGTTCCAGGGTAAAGCTGTCCCGAACAAACTTGGGTAGCTTGAGCTGCATCACAAGCACCCTCAAACGTGCCCACACAACCATAACCACACGAATCGACATAACGCTCCCCATTGCAATGAAAAGCATCGCCTAAACAGAGATTCCTTACATCGCTACAATCTCCTTCAATTGGAGGTTCACCAGATTGGTTACCTCCTCCGCCCCCACCACTCGATACACACGATCCTAGCCCATCGCACTCCCCTCCATCCCCACAGGGAGTACCTCTGGCAATATTATTATAAGGAGAAGGGCCTTCACCAACACAGTCGTTAGGAAAACTGTCACCTCCTGGTGCATTATTGGTTGGTGCATTATTGGTTTGAGCTGCCCGGGATTTTAGAATCTGCTGTTCCTGGACTAACTTTACAGATACCGGAATGGCTACAATTAAAATCCCTATTATTATCAATTTAACCAGGTTACTCATATAATTATTGCTGTTTCTTTAAAACCACATTAGAAAAACTCCCGGCGCCGGAATAAACCCTTTCAATTACTGCAAAGTACTGGTTGCTGCCGATAGTAAAGGTCGCGGGTGCGATGTGAGTTGTCCTGTACTGACCGGACTCATAAACATCCGCCTGAATCACCCCATCACCGGAGACAGTTCCGGAGAGTTGATAAGTACCGGGCACAAAAGATTGAGGATTGCCAACCCACTGGACTCTTTGATCTGATTTATATAAAGCCACATTAGAAAAGTTGGTTGAGGAGGCAACGGTAAAATCACAGGCAATTCCTGCTGCTTGTTCTGAAGCATTGCTGGGCCAAACCCGCCAATGATAAGTTTTACCGGGGGTTAAATTAATGGGCCTGCCCAAATCAGCTCCGGCATTTCTGCCTTCACTACCACTAAAAGAGGTACCCGGGATATCGTTTCTGATTATAACTTCCTGCCAGGTATCAGTTGGAGCAAGTCTGAAATGATACCCGGGAGCACCGGAAACTGCCGACCAAGTAAAAGTCACATTACTAGGATTTATTATCGAACCATTGCCGGGTGAAGCACAGGCAGCAGGAGGAGAAGTGGAAGTCTGACTGTTGTTAGCAGCTCTCAGTATGGCTGCAAAGTATTGGTTTCCCGAAATTCGAAACGCTTCATCCTTCCCGGTAGTACTTTGATACTGGTTAGGGTTCGTCCCTGCTTGAGGGACATAAACATCAGCCTGGATAGACCCGCCCGTGTTTGTACCTGTCAACTTGTAAAAACCGGACGAAGCCGGAGCAGTACTACCACCAAACCACTGGACGTTTTGCCCACCGGATGGAACTGCAAAATTTTGCATACTGCCTAAAGTGCCGTTAGTTAACAAGCTAGTTAAAGTAATGCTGCCAGATCGCATATCTGCCGACAGCAGGTTGCCGGACCAGCTGATGGAAGGGGAAGAGGGTGGGGTAGGAACCGGGGTCGGGACAGGAGTTGGGGTAGGGGTATTCCCGGAACCTAATCTGGAGGTAAGCCGCAAAGTAATCGGCTGGTCTGCCCTTAAAACTACCCAGTTGTTACCCCTTTGCTCAACATTACTTCCGCTGAATTCAATCGGCTCTCCCGTGGCCCGGGACTTAAAAATCTGCTGCTGGGTAATCAAAAATACCCCCACCGGCAGGGCCAGCAGCAAGACCGCTAATATAATAAGGTTCCTTTTCTTTTGGAAAAGCTCCGAATTCCTTAGGTTGTCAAAAATTTCTCTCATTTATTCCTTATGGACACCAACCGCCCGCGGGCGGAGGTTCATAACATGGCTCTTGCGGGTTAAGACAAACAATAGTCGGTCTGGGGACACACGCCGCCGGGCTTGCAGGAGACCCCAGGGGAGAACTTAATTCCAGGGAAATTTTGGCGCCTTTTTTGGCTACCCATTCCAAACCGCCACCCGGCCTAGTTCTTTGGAATACCCCCAAGGTTTCCCTTATTACAATCGGTTCCCCCGTGGCCCGGGACTTAAAGATTTGTTGGTTTTTAATTAAGTTAATGCCTATGGGAACTGCCAAAATTAGTATCCCTAAAAGGAGTAGGGTAATGAAGTTTTTTTTATGCTTAAAAAGTTCTGAAAATTCTCCCATTGGAAAAGGGCTCTATCTCTATACTTCCATTATTTAATATAGTTTGTCAATAGTTGAGAATATATTGTACGACGAAGTACAATTTAGGAAAATCAGCGCAAGCTGGCGTTTTTGCGGTTAAGAAAGTTTTGCTTGTGATTAATGTACTCAAAAAAGCGGGGTTTTGCTTGAAATTCAAATATTTTTAGATCTTCCAAATGCGGATAGGGTAGGAGTAAAAAGCTTTTAGTTGTAGAAAGGCTCAGGAATTTTTCTAACTTTAAAGCATTTGTATCCCCACATTCAACTGGAAAACACAAACTCTTATCAATTACATCAACTTCAAAACCAATTAAGGGGTATTCATAAACAATATCTGCTCTGGAAACTCCCAAGTTATCAACTAAATAATTTGCAGCAAATGTCTTTAAAACTAAGTGGGTTAAACTTTCTCCTTCTGTTAAAAGAGCTTCTCTTGAACTTGCTGCCTGATCTAATCTCTCTTCAAACTGGCCATGATCAGCTAAAATTTTAGAAGATAATTTCAATAACCCTCCCTGATACATCCAGGTAATCTCATCTATATTCGCCCAATCAATGTTTGGACTAAAATTACTGTAAAAGATCTTTAAGAAATCATGATTAGACCTTGTCATATTTTATAAGGATTAAACAAATTAATTAACCTGATGAAATTTTCTATTGTGACTATCTTCCATCCTAAAGGGAGTTTTGTAATTTTTTTCAAAACCCAGCTATCAATTTTATTTTGTTTATAGAAACTATTAACAACTATATAAAGTTTTAGATTTAAATTATGATATTTACTAATTTTGGTATTAATATTTCCTTGCAAATTCCTAAAATGACCTGTTGTATTGGTCACATCGACTGCGAAATTTTCAGTCCGGTTGTATACGAAAAAATCTATTCTATCCTTAAATTTACCAACTCTTCTTTGTATATGAACGAATGGCTCACCGAATTTATTTATGAGGATTTTTTCTACTTGGTGCTCAAATTTTAACCCAGCCCTATTCACTTGATTAGCTATTTTTGATCTATATTGACCTATACCAAGGTGTATATCATTATATCCCAAATCCTTTCTCACTTTTACCATCCCACCAAATTTCATTTGTATCCATCTTGAAGAAGGTAAATAATCAATATTATCTAAATCATTTACAGTAGGGAATCTATCGTTTTCCTTGTAAAAACGATCTATGCCTTCCCTTAAATCTTCTAAATTCCAAAGTTTATATTTTCCCATTCTTTTCAGGCTTTTCTGCAAGTGGATGATAACGTCTGTGGGAATCTTCAGCGAACCGGTCGGAAGCATTAACATATCTAGTTGTGGTATTTAATGATTCGTGTCCTAGAAGCATTTGAATTGCAACAGGAGAAGCGCCTTCTTCAGCCAAATAAGTAGCAAAGCCGTGGCGTAACGAGTGAGCGCTGGTCGGAACTATAATACCTAGTTTTTCTCTGTAACTTTTAATTTTAGCTTGCAGGTAATTAGGCGAAATTCTGCAATCTTTTGTACCCATTCTTCGTCCTTTTTGAGGAACAAACAAAGCAGGCAAAGTATCCTGTCTTATTCTAAGATAAGTATCGATTAAAGACATGGCTCTTTCTGTCAAGTAAACAAATCGTTCTTTCTTACCCTTACCCATAATAAAAATTCTGCCGCTTCTATCAATATCTTTTCTGTTTAAAGAAAGTAGTTCAGAAATCCTCATACCGGTTGCAAATAACACCTCCAGCATAGCTCTATTTCGAGCTGCTACTATAGGATCACTTTCCAAAATCGAAGGGGATTCTATTAAAGATACTAATTCGTTTAATTCTGCTACTTTATAATGCTTTTTCTCTTTTCGTACCATTCTTATACTTTCCGGCTGGACTGGAATTTTATAATCCTGAAAGATTAGGAACTTTAAATAACTTCTAAAAGAGGACAGTATTCTATTTATGGAGCCGCTTTGCAGTTTAGAAAAAGCCTCTTGCTCGTAAATTGCAGTTTTACGGTCAGTTGATAAAAGATATGCTTTATAATGTTCAATGTCGGCCTTGGTTATTTGATCAAATTCCTTTTTTATTTCATTTTCCAAAAAATAGGTGAGAGTAAGCAAATCCCGTTCATAGTTGTACATTGTTTCGGAAGAGTAATTGTCAGTCTGCAAATGCAGTAAGAATTCATCAAAGAGAGGCAAGGAAATTTTCTTTTTTGCTTCAGCAGGCGAGCTTAACATAATGAGTGTTAGATTGATTATACTCATAATAATAGGTTCAGGCAGGCTTTGTCAAGCATCTAATTGAGTCTAAGCTTACGATAAGCTAGGTAAACTATTAGGATTTCCATTGCTTGCTGAGAAGCAACCTGTGCGAAGAATAAACAAAAGTCTAACAAAGAAAGCATACTACACAAACAAGGAAGCGTACCTAAAACGCTGTCTATACTAGCTATTTTCAGCTCTTTTAAGGCTAGTTAGACACGAGGCCTTGGAAGGCCCCAAAAACGGCTTTCTAGGGGATAAGACGTAGGATAGGTCATCTATAGTTTAGATTGTTACAGAAACCTAAACCTATGTGTTAAGTGGCAATAAATTGAAAAGGAAAAATGACAGAAAATTTAGACGGGAACTATTGTTTTTAAACTGCATTAAATATTTTCATAAATTCCTCCATCTTATCCATTAATCTTTATAGCTTTGGGAACCCAAGACCACTTCTCCGTTTTTTCTTATTTCCATATTGTGCGACATCAATCATATAGGGAAGGATTATGGAAGAGAGAAATAAGGGATACTATGATATTGGGATATTCATTAAGGATACATGGTCTCTTTATATCGTAATATCCTTATATCCATACCCAAAGAGAGCAGCCTTCTCCTCTCCCGACCTTCGGGTAATGTTTAGCAACTATCAACAGAGTATGCCAGAAATAGGCACACAAATACCTTATAGTTTTCCACATTTATACCTAGCAATTATATCATACTATATCATCCGTAGTTTTCACGAAATATCCTGTAGTTTTTCACACTTCCCCATTATCCTGCCCAGGAGGTGGCAAAGAAGCTGACCAAAAGTACCGCCACCCCGATCCCCACATACTCCCAGACTACCCTTTTATTGATTTTACCCCTTAGTTTCTGGGTAGCCAAGCCTAAAAATACATACATTGCAGAAGATAAGGATAATGACCAGATAATCGTCGGAGAAGGCCAAAATGACAAGCTCAAAGCCAACTCCCCTAAGATCAAGCTTAATATAAAGCTTTGCATGACTATTGCTGAACTGATTTTATCCTCCATCGAAATTGTCCAAAGCACCTGTAAAATCAACAGAAAGCTAAATATTAAAACAATAATCCCGTTCCAAAAAAATAACAGATTAAAGGCAAATATGACGTTATAGAGAAAAAAAGCTGATAACAGAGTAAATAAGAAACTGGCCGTAGAGGCAGCCCGGTATAGCGGTATTGTTCTAAGGCTGGCTACATTAAAGACATTCTGGGCTAAAAGCAGCAAATAAAAAGTTAAGCCAAACAGAACCGCTACCGGCAGCCTGGTTAACCACCTAATGGGCAGGAGAAAATAAAAGCTGGCCACAGCTACAGTGAAAAAGGTCGGTAAAATCATCAGCACAAAAGCTTTTGTTAAATTTAACCCTTCCCATAAAGACCAAAGAGAGAGTACGTAAGCTAATACTGCCAGTCCCCCCAGAAATCTAAACCTTAAATTAAAATCCACCAACTGGGTTGATAATAACCCTATAGTTAATAAGACTGAGCTTAAAATTATCTTCTGCCTTTTATTGATATATAAATTCATTACTCTATTCCCTATTTGGCCACCATCTTTAATACATGACAAATAGCAATAGCTAAGGCATCCGTGGCATCATCCAAATGCCCACCCTTCCAGTTTACTTTCAGCTTATTTCTTCTTCTGCCGGCTGTACCCAAAAACCTTCTCACCCCGTCATGGACCTGGTTTTTGTCAGCCCTGCCTGAGCCGGCTACCATTAATTTGACCTGGGGGCCGGTATAATCCTGGAAAGGTATTTTATGCTGGGAGGCTGTCAGCATGATGACTCCCCTTGCCTGGCCCACCATGATGGCAGTTTTGGTATTGGCGCCAAAAAATAACATTTCACAAACCATCTGGTCAGGCTTATATTTTTTGATTACCCCGGACAACTCACTATGAATCATATTTAGACGGTCCTGCATTAATCTCTCTTTAGGCGTGCTTATGTTGCCATAGGAAATCAATTCAATATCATAGTCAAATTCCCTGCCTAAAATATCATCGGGGATTTTAATAATTCCATAACCGGTGGTGGCAGTCCCGGGATCAATTCCAAGTATAATCATAAAAGACTTTCTTCTATATCAAAGTTGGCATAAACTTTTTGCACATCATCCAGCTCCTCTAATTTCTCTGCAAATTCTAACACCTTTTTTACCATGTCCGGATCTTTAATCTCCACTAAAATATTGGGTTTATAGACCAGCTCCTGGCTCTCTACCCCGAATCCGGCCTGAGTAATTTTATTACCCATAGTATTTAATTCTGAGCTCTCTGTATATACTAAGTACTTTTGTATATCATGACCCTGAGCGGAGTCGAAGGGTTCTATATACTCTTCCACATCTTCTGCTCCCAAATCTATTAACTGTAACATTTCCTGTTCCCTGTCGCCTGTAACCTGTTCCCTTACCTTTATTTCCCCTTTCCTCTCAAACATATATGCCACACTTCCCTGTCCGGCTAAACTACCGCCACCCCGCTCAAAGATATTTTTAACCTCCTGAAGTGTCCGCATTTTATTATCAGTCACCCCTTCTACTAAAAATGCCACTTTACCAGGCCCAAAGCCTTCATACATGACTTCTTCCAGGGTTTGACCGGGCAGTTTTCCCAATCCCCTGTCAATAGCCCGCTGGACGTTTTCTTTGGGCATATTAACAGCCTTGGCAGCTTCAGCAGCCATTCTAAGCCTGGGGTTGGATTCCGGATCCCCGGAAGCACCCACTTTAACTGCTATAGTGATGGCATTGGCAATTTTGGTAAAAGTTAAGCCGCGTTTGATATCCGCTGCCCCCTTCGCACGTTTAATGGTAGACCATTTGGAATGCCCGCTCATAATCTTAAAATCTTAAACCCCTAAGGTTTTTTTTGCAACCTTCAACTACCCAAATAATCTCTTAGTCACTTAGTCATTAGTACCACCTTAGTAGTCACCCACTAGTCACCCTAGGGGTGGATACAGGTTGGCACCCCAGGAAAACAACAGAAGATTAGAGTAATTTTTATTCCATTACCAAATCTTTTATGTAGGCTAAACTCCTTTGGTAGTCCGCCTGATTTGCCACAAATTCAACATATTTCTCCTTTGTCCCGAATATTTTTAATAGAAAGTTCGAATCAATAAAGGGAATCTGTTGATCCGTGGCATATGCCGGAAAAGAAGTCCATTCAAAATCAGCTAATTTATCAAACTCAATTATGTATGAAGTTACCGGGTTGAGATGGATATAGCGGGAAACATGGATGAAATCCTCATCGGTCGCAATCCTTCTAGCCTTAAAAGCATTTTGAAATAAAGCTCCGTTACGGTTATTTTTCAAATTAAATGCCTTGGCAAAGCTGTTTTGTAAGTTGGAGATAAAGGTAACAATCCCCTTGTCCACAAGCTGTTTTAACAAAAAATGAAAATGGTTTGGCATAAAAGCAAAAACATAAATTTCCACCAGAGGCGTTATACTTCCCAGAGCATCCAGATACTGCTTCTTCAATTCTGATGTTAAGCTTTTAAATTTGGACAGCCTGATTTTTTGGGGAAAGCGATAATAGTCGACTATTTCCAGGGCTTTATTTAAATTATCTTTCTGATTCTGGGCAAAGATATTTTCCCTGGCAATTGAACGGTTGAAAACATGATAAATTTCATCGTTGGCAAAAACTACTTGTCGTTGAGGCATCCATACACCAGATTAGCCCAAAATACCTGGGGTGTCAATATACGACCACCCCTAGGGTGAAATCCGAAGGATCTACGAAAGATTGACAAGTATCCTGTTTTCTATCTATACTTTCTCACCTAGATGGTCAATTCCTCAACCTTACCCTCCAGCCTATACCAGCAAGCTATAGATGCAGCCTTAGATTCCAAGTGGGAAGAAGCCTTAAAAATTAATAAAAAAATCATCAAACTGGATCCTCAAAATATTGATGCCTTAAACCGCCAGGCCAAAGCTTATATGGAACTGGGTAAGTCAAATTTGGCCAAGAAATACTACTCAGAGGTTTTAACAATTGATCCTTACAACCCGATTGCCCTTAAAAACCTAAAGCTTATGAAATCTTATAAATCAAACGGCCCAAACGGCCAAAATACCCTTTTAGGCTGCCATAACGGCAGACTTTCCCCTACTCTTTTCTTACAGGAACCGGGTAAAACTAAAATGGTAAATCTGCTAAAAGTAGCTGAACCGCAAAAGTTATCGCATATTTTTTGCGGCATGAAAGTTTTAATGGCTGTTAAAAACCATAAAATCACCATTATTGATGCCAATGGGGATTATCTGGGGGTTTTGCCGGATGATATCAGCCATCATCTGCTAAGGCTTTATAAAGGCGGCAATAAATATGACCTGTTTATAAAATCCATCCGGGTAAACAGCCTGTCCGTCATTATCAAAGAAACTTTCAGAAGCAAAAAGTTCAAGAATCAACCCTCATTTCTGGAATACTCGGACTCAAGCTCTACCTCCAACCTGATGCCGAACCTGGACCGCTCTGATGATGAAGATTCAGAAGATTCGGAAGACGAACCGGAACTCTAGACTCAAATCCTCAAAAGCCGCACTACTCCCTCAGGATTTAAGACCGGCCCGCTGGTGTCACTACCTAAGCTCCTGGACCGGAAAAATTCCATCATCTGTTCCGTAGAAAAAGGCTTCGGCACCATGACCAAAGAACCAAAGCTGAAATTCTGAAACATGGAGGCTAATTGGCCTTTTCTTGCTTCTTCCTTAGCATATACTGCTGCCCTGATTTGGGTTTGGAAAGTCAGCTCTTCTCCCTTTTTTGCTCCCAGGATGATTTGCCAAAAGAATTGGTCTTCTGCGCCTAATTTAGCTAAACTCTCAAAAATATTACCGACATTTTGGATTTGTTCCCTGGTGTTCCTGACTCCTTCCTCCCAGATAGAGATATGGGAGCTTAATAAATTCTCAGTATAATCCTCCAATTCCAGAAGGTTCAGGCTTTCCATAAACTTATCCAGGACCTTCCGGGGGCCAAATAAAGTCAGCGCCGCCTGAGGACCCTTAAAAAGCCTCTCAATGCTTAATATCAAACCTTCTGAAAGCATCAGGTAACCTAACGATCTTAAGGTCTCGGCATTCAGATTAGCGGTCTGCCTGATAAGGAAAAGGGCATATTCATCCCTTGACGTGTGGGGAATATCCCGGTAGTCCTTCATTGACATAAAGGCCAATACAAAAGATATGGCAACTACCAATAAGAAAAGTACGATCCACAAAATCATAAGCTCATTTGTCAAAATCTTCCCCCAGGAAGATATTTATTTCTGCCCGGAAAGATTCCAGGTTCGCGCTTGACGAGCTAATTTTATCATCTGAAGCAAATATTTGTTTGAGCCTTTTTAAGCTGTCGGATTTTTCACCATATAATATGGTCTTTTTTAGCTTTTCTTCCGCATTTGAAATAATGATGACATTCCCCCCTAAATTGGTGATTAGTCTGGCAGCCTTTTGGGCAATCAAAGGCCGGTTGGTAGCATTCCAGACCGCGATTGCTTTGTGTTCAAAAGCAAATGCCGGGTCTGCCAAATCAACTAAAACACTGTCGAGTTTCACAGGGTCTGCTGTTAGCACTTCAGTTCCGTCCGGCAGGGTTTCCTGATTTAAGATTTCAAATGTATCAAGGTTTATTTCGTTGACTTTGTCGAACCTGACGCCGGCTATGCCTAATTTAAGCCTGATCAACTCCCAGAGCGTCAGATCAGTTTTCAAGTTGGAAATCAAATTTAATCCCGAAAAAGGATTTTGCTTTAGCTCCCGGACAATCCCTGCTGCAGATTGATCTGACTTATTACCGCTAAAATCAAGGAAGCCGTCAATCGGAATACCCAGGAAACTTCTCAGTGTATCTACCAGCAGCTGGTCCCCACCCAGCTTATACACTGCCCGAAGCTGCCAAAAACCATACCCTTTAGGCACTTCCAGGAAAGTCTCATCCGGAATATTCAAGATGGCAATTTTTTTCTCTACGGGGTTATATGAGAGTATTGAATTTCGATCAGTCCGCAGCAGCAGGTTGATGTTAAACTTGGCATCCCAAATGTAATTTCTCTCGGCCTTAACTGATAATTTCCAGGGGCTGAAAAGGCTTTGGGTAAAACGGATAGTCCAGGAGATAATCAATAAACCCGCCACCAACCCCAGAATTCCCAGGGCCAACTTTGTCTGCCTGATTCTCCTGGCTTTGGATTGAACATCTTTCCAGCCTTTTTTACCGGAATTAGATGACCGATGTTTAGTGGGCATATTTTTAGTGTACATAACAAGGGCTTGACCGCGCAATAGGTTACACTATATGCTGAAAAAGAGAGGGGGTGAGTTTATTCATGGATCCTAATAATCCGGGCGGAGCAAACCCGGCTGACTCAAATGCTCCAATGCAAGATCCTAATCAGGCTCCTGCAGCAGATCAGCAACCAACACCAGGCATGCCACCGGCTCCTGAGCCGCAACCTGAACCACAAGGTGAAGTCCCAGCTGCACCTTCAGGCGATCAGGGCGGCGCTGACCAGCCGGCAGAACCGGCTGCTGATCAGGGCGTACCACCTGCACCAACACCTGAACAAGGCGGCGGTGAACAAGGCGGAAACGCACCAGTAGTGTAAAATAATCTAGGACACCTCCGAGGAGTAACTTCGTCACACCTCGGAGGTGGGATTTTTAAGGTATTCAGCTTTTAATTCCCTGAATTTTCCCTGCTTGATGGCTTTTCTCATATTCTCCATTAGATGAATTACAAAATACACGTTATGATGAGTAGCCAGCTGGTGGTACAGGATCTCATTAGCCATGTAAAGGTGGCGGAGATATGCTCTGGAAAAATTTTTACAAGTGTAACAACTGCAGCTTGAATCAATCGGCTTTTTATCAGTGGTAAATTTACCCTGCCTGATATTCAAGGTAAAGCTATTGGCTCTTTTTCCGCCGGCTTGAGGTGAAATATACAAAGAGCCAAACCTGGCCCGTCTCATTGGTGCCACACAGTCAAAAAAATCCATGCCCCCCTCAACTCCGTTAAACAGGTCTTCCACTTCCCCGATTCCCAGCAGGTGTTTAGGCTTGTCTTCCGAAACCTCACTAACCACCCATTCCACAATCTTACAAAGGGTGGCCTTGTCCCCATAAATCCCGCCAATGGCAATGGCTTCAAAATTATCATCAGTAAACCGGGCAGACCTGATCCGCAGATCCTTGTGTATTCCGCCATGAACAACACCATAAAGTAAAGGTGCAGCTACATTTCCACCCTCCAGGTGGACTAGCTTGGCACCTACTCTTTTTTTATATTCTGCCAGGCTACGGAGCCCCCATCTTTCTGTCAGCTCTATGGACTCCAGCATTTGAGCCTTAGTGTGCTTTGCAGATTCATGATCATCAAAAGCCACAATTAAATCAGCTCCCAGCTGGCGTTGGATTTTGATTGACTTCTCGGGAGTTAAAATATACTTGGAGCCGTCTAGATGGGATTGAAAAGTAACCCCTTCTTCCGTAATTTTGTTTAACCTTGGCCTGCTTTTTACATTCTGAACTATGAATTCTGAATTCTGAATTTCTCGCAGCACTTTGCTGCTGCCATGCTCCAGTGCCACCCCCAGGGAATAAACCTGAAAGCCACCGGAATCAGTCATAACAGGTTTATCCCAACCCATGAACTGATGTAAACCACCAAACTTTTCTATTAAGTCCGCGCCCGGACGGAGCATCAAATGATAAGTGTTAGCTAAAATAATCTGGCTGCCGATTTCCGAAAGCTCCCGGGGCCCCAGGGCTTTAACTGCACCTAAAGTCCCCACTGGAATAAAATTCGGAGTATCAATCACCCCGTGCGGTGTAGTCAGCTTCCCTACTCTTGCTTTACCGTCTTTGCAAAGAATCTGAAAATTTTTCATTTCTCTCCGTCATTGCGAGGAACGTAGTAACGAAGCAATCTTGATAGAGTAAATCCCTAACTAGATTGCCACGCTAATCGCTCGCAATGACAATTAATGTATTTTACACTAAAACAAAAATGCTACGGAGGAGTAAGCAGAGCTTGCGATCTGACGGTCTTCAAAACACACCTCGGAGGTGTTTTGCATCAACCCCAGGACAGGGTTTTGCGGGAGAGTTTTTCCATTTCTATTTCTGCCCGGTTTTTGAAGAAATCCCCGTCTGGCAAATGCTCTTTTAACTTTTCTACCAGGAAATCACCGGCTAAAATCTCCGGGATAATGACAAAATCAGCTCCGGCTTTATATAAACTTTGGGCTTCATCAACAGTTTCTGCTCTGACAATCACAGGCACATTAATATGTCTTGATTTTAATTCTTCCAGCAGCAGTTTATTATCATCTTCACTGGCAGAGGTAGAAATAATCATGGTGGCATTTTGCAGGTTTAACCCATCCAGCACTTCCGGATCTCCCATATCCCCGTAAAGCACCGGAATCTTTTCCTTAAGCAGTATATCTACCTGGTGCGGATTAAAATCCAATACAATCTGCGGAATCTTCTCCCGCTTTAACAGCTTGACTATCTCCCCGCCTACCTTGCGTGCTCCGATCACAATAACATAACCTTCCATACTCTGGTAATCATTCCAGCTTTCCAAAACATGCTTATAATTTTTCCTTTCAAAAAAGCTTAAAATCCGGCTGAATTTTTTATATAACCTGGCAGAATGGGTAATCATAATGGAAGCGGCAATCATGGATAAAACTGTAGATAAAGCAATGGTAGTCAAAGCAAATTGACTAATAACCCCTGATTTAAAGCCTACCAAAAGCAAAATCAGGGAAAACTCGCTGATATGAGTTAAGCTTAAGGCTGTCTGAAACATGGTATGCTTCCTGAAACCGAAAATTCCTAAAATCAGCAGGAAGATGGTCGGTTTAACAAATAACGTATAGGCTGTAAAAAATAGTGTTAACGGATAGATTTTACCGATTTCCGAGAAATTTACCTGGGTACCCAAATACACAAAAAACAAAGCTACAAAAAACTCCCTTAGAGGTTTAACTTTACCCTGAATCTGAAAATGGAAAGGAGAATTTGCTAAGGCTATACCGGCCAGAAAAGCCCCGATCACTACCGAAAAACCCAACAAAATTGCAAATGAGATATAGACAAAACACCAGGCTAAAGCAGTAATAAACAACAGCTCTTTTTGTTTGGAGACTGTCCTAAATACCGGGGGCAAAACAAATCTGCTTAGTATAAAAACTAACCCAAACAGCAAAATGGCTTTAAAAATTAAAGCTAAGACCGGAAAGGTCTGTTGAAATCCCAAACCAAATACTGAATTTGAGACGGTCAGAAACACCAGCAGCATCACTGCCAAAAGATCTTCCAGTACAAGTATGCCCACAGCCAGTTTGCCATAAAGGGCACCCTCATCTTTTTTATCAATCAGCAGTTTAACCACTAAAATGGTAGAGGAAAAAGCTAACCCTACACCTAAATACCAGGATTCAATCGGGCCAAAACCCAATACCTTAGCTAAACTGGCACCTAAAATAGTGGTAATAATTATTTGTAAAATCCCGGCCAGCAAAATGGGCTTACCCAGGCTTTTGATTTCCCGAAGGTCTAACTCCATACCGATTAAAAACAACACAAAGGCAATTCCGATCTCCGGCAAAAAATGCAGCACTTCCGAAGCGCGGGGATCAAAAACAGCCGTGGAAGCAATCATTAACCCCCCAAGTAAATAGGCAATTAAAATAGGTAATTTAAACCTGACCACTCCATAGCCTAAAACAGAACATAAGCCTAAAATTATGGCCAGTTGTATGAAAATGTTATTCATAATTTTTAGCGTAAAGTGTTAAGGGAGAAGGGTTAAGTTGACTTTACCCTTTACGCTTCCCCCTTTACCCTAGCTAATGCTTTTTTTAAGTCCTCCGGCAGGGGGCTTTCAAATTCCACCCACTCTCCGCTTACCGGGTGCTTAAAACCAATTTTGGCCGCATGTAAAAATATCCTGGGACACCATCTTTTATCTAGCCTGGAAACCTTGCGGCCGGCGTATTTTTCATCAGCGACAACCGGATGGTTGATGTATTTTAAGTGTACCCTGATTTGATGCGTTCGTCCAGTTTTTGGCAAACACCTTAAAAGAGTAAAGAGTTCATAGTTCATAGTTCGTAGTTTCTTAAGCTGAATCTTGTTAAAGCTTTCGAATATCTTTTCTACCAACTCTGAACTCATAACTAATAACTTAATTGGCTCATACTCAGTCACTGCTTCTTTGCCTTCCGGCAAAACTATAAATTTCTCCCGGTTGCCGGGGTTTCTGCCCACGTTACCCTCCACTACTCCGGCTTCTCCAATGCTGCCGTGAACCAGGGCTAAATATTCCTTCCTGACGACTCTCTCCTGAAACTGTTTCTGCAAGCTTTCCAAAGCTACGGCAGTTTTAGCTGCCAGGATTACACCTGAGGTATCCTTATCCAACCGATGTACGATCCCCCCTCTGGGAAGATTAATCTTAAATTCTTTCTGTAAAATGCCGGCTAAGGTTTCTCCCTTGACGGTCTCTGCCGGATCCACTACTAATCCGGGGGGTTTATCCAAAACCAGCAACTGGTCATCTTCGTAAATTATTTGAGGAATCATGAATCAACCGGCCTTCTGCAGATAGCTTCTGACTTCCGTTAACACCTGGTCAGGATTTAAGGCAGACTTTATCAGGTAGCCGTTTGCCCCCAGCTCAAAACATTCCCGGATAACTGTATCCTGCCCCAAGTTTGTTAAAACAACAATTGTCTGAGGTGATTTAGGCGGAGACGCCTTCAAATCCCTTAATATCTGGACACCATCTTTTTTAGGCAGCATCAGGTCTAAAAGAACCAGATTATAGGCGTTGTTTTGAATCTTTGTTAAACCTGTTTCACCTTCAGCTGCCGTATCAATGGTATAACCTTCAGCTACGAGCAGCTCTTCGTAAAATTCCCGTAAGAACTGATCATCTTCAACTATCAAGATCTTCTTCTGTTGATCCATATAACCTTTATACCATAAACTACCAACTACGAACTACTAACTCATAACTAAATAGCCACCGGTTCTAAACCCTTAACTTCACCTTTTGGTTTTACCCTAAAGCTATCAATATTTTGTAAATTCTCTGCTGTTGCCACCGGCAATGATACTACAAAAGTAGAACCTTTGTTTATGCCTGCCGAATAAGCTTTAATTCTGCCGTGCATAAGCTCAATTAAGCTTTTGGAAATAAACAGCCCGAGACCGGTTCCGCCGGAAGTAGCAGTAGCTGTATAAGAATTATCCAACCGGCTGAACTTATGGAACAGCTTACCTAAATCTTCTCTTGACATGCCGACACCGGTATCAGAAACCGCAATTTCCACTGTTTTACCGTCACAGAAGAAATCGAAGCTAATTTTTCCTCCATGAGGCGTAAACTTCAAAGAATTTCCTACTAAGTTTAAGAATACCTGCCTAAGCTTCTCCGGATCGGCAAATATCTTGGGACACCGTTTTTCTAAAACCTCAAATTGTATGGTTTTTTCCTGGGACTTTGAATAATAAACCTCATCAACAATATCCTTAATCAGCAGCAGCGGGTCAATTTGTTCAGGGTTGATCTCAATCTTATTCGCCTCAATCCGGGACACGTTTAACATATCGTTAACCAGGTTAATCAAGCGCTCGGTTGACATCAATACCCTGACTAAATACCTTTCCAGAGTCTTTGATAGCGGCACATCGCTCCGATTAAGCGCCATCCAGGCATAAGAGCGAATAGCGGTCATGGGTGTCCGCAGTTCATGGGAAGCAATGGATACAAAATCATCCTTTAACCGGTCAAGTTCTTTTAACCTGTCATTGGCCTGCGCTAAAAGAGCCAGGGTATTGCGCAACTCCTGGTTTACTCTTTCATTTTCCTGTGTCAAGAGCGTTAGTCTCTTATTTTGTTCTTCCAGATCTTTAGTTTTTTTATTGTAGAAAAAATTAATAATTAAGATAACAACCAGGAGGCCAACGCTGATAATGATGATCATTAGATCAGATTACTACAATAATGAAGGCATTGGCAATTACTTAAGCTTAGAGGAGCAGGCCAGGCAATATTGGGCTGTCGGCATAGCCCAAATCCTGCCGATTTCTATTTGTTTGTTGCATTTCTCGCATTTGCCGTAAACCCCGTTTTTGAGCTTAAACAGGGCTGCTTTAATGCTGGTCTTGGCCTTTTTAAGTTGCTGCTCCAATACTACTGTTTTAGCGTGCGTATCGGCAATGTAAGAATCAGTTCCCGGCTCGGAAGATTCTGCCAGGGAGGGACTTAGCACCGGATCGCCGTCGCTGACATCTTTGAGATTCTTATCAATCTCTTTTTCTTTTCTACGCAGTGTGTCCTTAATAAATTTAAGGGTTTTCTTGGGTAAACTTAACATTTATCCTCCTTAACAGTTTTTTTATACCGCCGGAATTCTTCTTTAAACTCCTGAGCTTCCAGCCGATTATAGTTTTTTGATTATACCAGCTTTTAGATAAATTTTGCAGTACCCTTTTTCTGGTCTCGGGATCAACCGTCAGTTGTACTAAAAACCTTCTGAGAAGTTTAAGGTGGATTAAAGGATTTTGTTTCGTGACTCTATAATAAATAGTTAAGCCCAAAAGAATAAAAACCGGGGAAAACATCCTGCCTGAATGATCCTGTCTTAGGGGATCAAGGATCAGGGTAATGATGCCCACATACAAAAACCCCAAAGCGGCAATCTTGCCCCTCTGGTGGAAATGGGTAGCTTTTGACCAGATTTTCAGTAAACCCAGAGTCAGTAGCACAGCTTCAATTAACTGGACCGGCCACCTTTTTCCCAAGGCTCCGACTATTGAAATGCCAAAAATTGAATTGGTAGGGGTGCCAATATTACAGCCTCCTAAAAAGCAACCGAAGTCGGATAATACCATTCCGCCCAATATGCCTACGAAGGCAATATCAGCCAGCTGCCAGAAATCCAGGCGCTTCCGCCGGGCAAAGTAATACAAGGTCAGCCAACCTCCCAAAATCCCGCCCCAAAAAGATAATCCCGTAACTTTATTAATTAACAGCAGATTAAGCGGTGAAGTTATGAAAATAGGCAGGTTTTCAATGGCAAAATAAACCCTCGCACCAACTATGGCACCAAAAACGGTCAATAAAGTCAGATCCAAAATTTTTTCCTCGTCTAAATCCCAGGCTCTGGCTAACCTCCAAACCAAAAACATTCCCAGTAAAAATCCTAATATTAAAAATATCCCGAAAGATGATACAGGCCATCCCCCGATTGAAAAAAGTACCGGTAACATGTTGCCAAATAGCCTACCATAACAGTTGGTTTGAATCAAATGGACAAACAGGGTATACTTAAATAGTTAGTAGTTATGAGTTCATAGTTCGTAGACAAAACACTACGAACTACCAACTCCGAACTCAATACTCAATTATGACTGCAACCGCACATGCATTAATAGGAGGAGCTATTGCCGCTTCCACTCCGGGAAATCCTGCTTTGGGTTTAACACTGTCCGCGCTTTCCCATCCTCTGGTTGATTTAATCCCTCACTGGGATTTCGGGATCGGCTGGCAAAAGAAAGGTAAAACTGTGCTCCTGCTACAATCTCTGGCTGATTTGGCTATCGGAGTCGGTCTAGCTTTTTTGATTTTTGGAAATTCCACCAATTATCTCTATCTGGCTCTTTGTATATTAATGGCTGAATCCTTTGACATCCTGCAAATGCCTTATTTATTATTTAATTGGAAATTTCTGCCTTTTTCAGCCTTTTATCATTTCGGACACAGTACCAATGGCCGGGCCAAAATGCCCTGGGGAATTGTCACACAGGCAGCCACTGTTTCAGGCCTTATTTTAGCCTTGCGGGTTCTGCACTAACTCATTTAAATACTCGGTAAATTCTTCACCTATCTCCGGATGCTTCTTGGCTAAATCAACCACGGTTTTCATGTACTCCAATTTATTGCCGGTATCATAATATTTGGCATTTTTCACCTCCACCGTATAAAGAGGAATGCCTTCATCACGCAGTAAGTTTATGGCATCAACCAGCCAGATTTCCCCGCCTTGACCCGGTTGGACCCTTTTGAGGGCCGAAAAAATTTCCGGAGGCAGGATATAAGCACCATGGGTAGCCAGGTTAGAAGGAGCTTTATCAGGATCCGGTTTTTCTACTATTGACTTAATCTTGTAGACATTGCCTTCTACCGGCTCAAGGTCTGCTATGCCGTAGCTGCTTAGATCCTCTTTTTTCTCAATTCTAACCCCGGAAATAACCATCCCCCCGTATTTTTCATAGACATCAATCATTTGTTTTAACCGGGGCGGCTCTGCCAAAATAAACTCATCCCCCCAAACCACCGCAAAAGGCTCATCTTCAATGACCGATTCCCCGGAAAGAACAGGTGTACCGTTGCCATAGGAACCTTTTTGGCGGATGTATATAAAATTAGCCATCTCCGAGATGTTTTTTAACTGCTCCAGGATCTTCTCTTTATTGCCGTTTACCAGGTTTTGAACCAAATCCTCGCTTGGCATATCAAAATGATCTTCAATGGCCCGCTTGGTGGCACCGGTCACCATAATAATATTGTCTATCCCGGAGCCGACTATTTCTTCCACCACATATTGGATAACAGGTTTATCCACAATGGGCAACATCTCCTTGGGCATGGCCTTGGTTTGGGGGAGGAAACGGGTTCCAAACCCGGCGGCAGGTATTAAAGCCTTAGTTATTTTTTTCATTTGACTCTTTCGATATATTGTCCTGACCTTGTATCTACTTTAACACGTTCTCCAACTTTCATAAACATAGGGACTTTAACTACTAAACCATTATCTAAAATGGCTTCCTTAAACACATTGGATACCGTATTACCCTTCTCTCCCGGTCCGGTTTCCGTGATTGTGTAGTTTAAACTTAAGGGAAGTTCTAAGCCTAATGCTTCACCGTCTGAAACAATCAAAATTACTTCCAAACCGTCTTTTAAATATTTGGCTTGGGTTAATAAAACGCTTGCAGGAATGGTAAATTGTTCAAAGCTTACAGGATCCATAAAGTTAAAACTGTCTCCCTCCCGGTAAAGAAACTGGGCTTTTTTCTTTTCTACACTAGCCTCATCTACCCTGGCTCCGGTAATAAAAGATTTCTCAACCACTGAGCCGGTCCGGATACTTCTGACTTTAACCTTGATATTGCCGGAACCCCGGCCGGTTTTAACATGTTCATATGTCAAAACCAAAAGGATATCTTTCCCTTCCTTAAAGAAAGTACCATTCTTAAGATCAGTTACATTCAATGCCATAAGTAAAAATTCTACCAGAAACATTATATGAAATCCATCAGCCCATAGTTGACAAAGATAGATTTTTGCCGTATACTTACCAAACAAATGAGAAAAGAACGTCTAATATTGAGTGGTTTGGCAATATCGGGTTTAGGATTGGCCGCTGCATGCGGAAGAACTCCTGACGCAGCTGACAGCCTCCTTGTACAATGCCAGGCCAAGAATCAAGAAACAGTAAGTAAAGACTTAGAACTGTCAAATGGTCAGCGTTTTAATGCTGGAGATAGACTGGTAGAAGTTTTAGCTCATGGAAGAATACGTATCACAACCAAATCAATAGACCTTCAAGATGGATCTGCAATTCTGGCAGGGGACGGTCTTGGTTTCGGATCTTTGTTTTACAATAAAGACTTAGCTCTAGGAGTTAAATCAGCTCAAGATAAAACTATACTCACTCTCACACTTAACTGCTTAAGCCCACAAAAATAGTACACCCTAAATATCACTCTCTTCCATTTCCAACCCCCGGTGTTAAATAGCTTCCAACCTAAGGTTTTAATAATACCTAATACCACCCTAGGGGTGAACATAGGTTGACACCCCAGGAAAGAATCTGTCCACCCTTACATACACCCTTGGGTGCGGGTTAATTCTGGTTCAAGAATAAACTCATAGTAGTTGCAATAACACATTGCCTGTGATAAACTTGGCAACTTATGCATGAATTAGTTGATAAAGCTCTCTATTGGACTGGATTTAGAGGCAAAGAATATGCAATTCGTACCCAACAAATAGGCAACGAGCAACAAGGCAACTCAATTTCTTTTTCAGTCTACGATGGTAAAAGGTTTAAAGAAACAATAGGACCATTCTCGGCCTTTAATATGGTATCAAGGATTGACAGAAAAAGAATCATAGGAAGATTGGAGTGGACCAGCGGGATAAGCAGCGCACTAGGAGGCTCTGCTTTGGTAATCAGCAGTGGACAATTATTACCTGGTCTAGGTTTTGTTGTATTAGGGATTTTACTTACAAAAGACGGTAAGGAAAGAAGGGATCTCGCATCATCGATCATCAATAACTTCACTAGAAAATAGCTCTTTTACAATTTCTGTAAAAAGTCAGCAATTTTCTTTCCGTCTCTTTTTAACCATTCGGCATTGGAATAAATCTGTTCCAGGGCTTGAGCGATAGTTCTTTTGGCTTCCGGAACCGGGTTTTTCTTTACAAAGCCTTCAATATCTTTGGCATCCTCTTTTTTGGTAAACTGCCCGGCTGGACCAAATACTTTAGTAAAATAATGTCCTCCGGCATACCTTTCTTTAAGTAATCTCCAGTTCTTTTTTACAAATTCCCAAGCTAAATATCGCCCGACAGGATTGCTCCAAACAGCAGCGATGATTTGCAAACTATTTTGGAATCTGACATGCTTGGAAATGGAAAAATCCAGGGTTTTAGAAAGTAACTGTTTACTATTAAACTTACCTAATGCCCTTCCAATTCTATCTTTTTCCTGTTGATTATCTTTCTCTTTATACATCTTCATTAAAGTCTCAAATTCTGCTTTGCTGCCATTTTCAGCCACTAAATTGTAAACTACAGCCTTTAGATCAGGGTCAATTTTCTTACCGAATAAACTTTGGGCGGTTTTTATAGTTTCCTGATCTCCGAATCCTCCCAGCATATTCAAGACCATGCCCCGAAGCAAGGAATCAGTATGTTTCTCGCCTTTTCTAGTTTTCCAGCCCAGCTTTCCGGCTATACCTTTATAAATACTTATGCCATATTTTTTGAAATCTTTGTAAAAAGACTTTTGTGCCAACAAAGAATCAAGTTGTAACAACTTTCCTGTCAACTCAGCCCAAACCGTGTAATCTTCTTCATCCCTATAACTTTTAGCCAGCTCCAAAGACAAAGTAGTCGGGCTTTGGCCTGATTCTGCCAAAGAAAAAGAGTCCCTGATAAGGCCTAATCTGTCCGGTGCCGGGAGTTTATTTTTCTTAACAGCCTGTTCCAGGTTTTTAAGATAGGAATGAGGATAATCAATTCTGACCATGGATACTTCTCCCATGTTAAGTTTTTCTCCTTTGTCAGGGATACTCATTTGTTTTTTCTCCATCAGAAACTGTTCGCTACCTATTCTTAGAGGTATATTCCAAATAGTGTTATCTTTCGTTTCTTTTTTAGAAATTGGACTGGAGAAAAATCTGGATTGAATTAATTCCAGCTTCCCCCTTTCCCCTTTATGCTTTACCCTTATCAACGGATGTCCCGGCTTTGAAGTCCAGTTTTTCATTACTTTAGTAACCGGCTTACCGCTTTTTTCCTCCAGCGCTTTCCATAAATCTTCTGTTCTGGTATTGGAATAAGCATGTCTTTTCAGATAATGCTGCAGGCCTTTTTGGAAATCCTTATCCCCTAAATATTGCCAAAGCATCCGCAGCACCGAGGCCCCTTTGGCATAAGAAACACTGTCAAAGATTTCGGAAATTTCCGCCGGGTGGCCAACTTCCACTTCAATCGGGTGGGTATTTTTTAGAGCATCAAGAGAAAGAGCCTCGGCCAGCTCAGTTCCCACAAACTGAGTCCAAATATCCCATTCCGGAAAAATATTATTGATAGCCAAATACTCTATAAAACAAGCAAAACCTTCATTCAGCCAAAGGTGAGTCCACCACTCCATGGTAACTAAATTGCCAAACCACTGGTGGGCCAGCTCATGGGCAATTACCAATGCCACCCGTTGCTTGTTTTCTGTAGATGAGACTTCTTCATGAACCAAAAGAGCTGACTCCCGGTAAGTCACTGCTCCCCAGTTTTCCATAGCCCCGGCTGCAAAATCAGGAATAGCAATCATATCTAAAACAGGTAATGGGTAAGGGGTACCAAAATAATTGTCATAAAAATCTAAACATTTGCCGGCCACCTCCAGGGCAAACCTGGCCTGCTCTTTTTTGCCGGGAGAAGTAAAAACCCTGACTAAAACCCCATTCTTGGTTTTGCCTTCAATATATTCAAAATCCCCTACAATAAAGGCTAAAAGATAGGTAGACATCTTGGGAGTAGGAACAAATTCCACTATTTTGTAACCGGATTCATGCTCGGAAATATTAGACGGCACCGTGTTTGAAATAGCTGCCATCCCGGCCGGAACCATCAAAGTCACATCAAAGATGGCTTTTTGGGCCGGTTCATCAAAAGAAGGAAATGCCCTCCTCGCATCAGTTGACTCAAACTGGGTAGTTGCCAGATGCTTTGATACTCCACTCACTTCATAGCGGGAACGGTAAAAACCCCGCATCTTATCATTCAAAATTCCCTGAAAGGTAAGTTTTAACTGTCCCTTGCCTTTTTGAATGTTTTTAGGAAAGCTAAAGGTGGCAGTTTCTGCCTTTTTGTCGTAGCTGATCTTCCCAGCCCAAATTTCTTTGTTTTTATGAACAAACTCAGCACTTTCTATTTCCAGCTCCACAGCATGAAGCGTGATTTGTTTGGAGGGTTTGTCTAAAGATAAAAAAATTGTCTCTTCTCCGGTAAAAGTAAACTCATTCAAATCCGGCTTGAGCATGATCTTGTAACGCTCCGGCTTAACATGAACCGGCAGTCTAATACTAATTTTATTTTTCATAATTTGTAACTTATATCTGAATCTCCATCGCTTGTCCATAGTCCACTCTGTAATCCCTCATTCATTTGTACCACGGTCGGAGGACATTTGTTTCAACCTCTAACATTATCGGATTCAATAACCATCACCCAGTCCTCTATCCCGACTTGCTTAATAAAATCTCTTAGTAATCTCGTGCAATTGATTTTTGAAGCCCAGATGCTTTGCTGCCACTGTTTAAAGCCTAACTGTTTAAGTTTAAACCTCAAAAGATCTCTAGCTTGTCTTCTCTTCTCTGGAATATCCCACACCACCAACCTCCATTTCCCATCCCATTTTTCATCTCCACTTCTCATTTTGGCCCACAATGCTCTATCTTTACCTGAATCTGTTAATCGCAAAAATAACTCTTCATCGCTGACAAATTCAACAAAACCCTTTTCTCTTAAGCGTTTAACCACTTGAGAAAGAACTGACTTTTTAACAGGTCTTTCCAATAAAGGATTGTAAATAAAATCTTCAAATACTACATATCCATCGATTGATTTCTCTAAAGCTAGCAGAACTAAATCCGTCAAAAACTTACGCTTGCTGGGAGGCCTTGGCATCTTATCACAAATGTACCACGGTCGGAGGATATTTGTACAGAAACCAATTACTTGTACAATTCTTTCTTCGCCAACTTTAAATTGGTATAATACCCCAAGTACTTAAAAGCCGGGGTGGCGGAATGGCAGACGCGAAGGTCTCAAAAACCTTTGGTCCTAAAGATCATGAGGGTTCGACTCCCTCCCCCGGCACACTATGCAGCTGCAGCCAATTCTTTAGATTCTTCCTTAGGTTTACCCCTGGTTTTTTCCATACCATAGAATTTAGTCCTATCAGCCCTGAAAACCAGGTTTATCTCCCCTGTTGGACCATTTCTGTGTTTTTGAATATCTAATATCACCTGTTCCGGGTGCTCCGGATCTTCCCGCCAGATAAACATCACTACATCAGCATCCTGTTCAATTGCTCCCGACTCCCGAAGGTCGGCCAGCTGCGGCTTTTTTATCCCTCTTTGCTCTACTGCCCGGGATAGTTGTGAAATGGCCAGGACCGGAATTTTTAACTCCCTGGCCAAATTTTTTAAATTCTGGGAGATTTCCGAAACCTCCTGAACCCTGTTATCCAAGTTTCTCCCTTTTATAAGCTGCAGATAATCTACAATTAAGAATTTCAAACCATGTTCAATTTGTAACCTTCTGGCCTTTGTCCTCATCTCGGAAATGGTAATCCCCGGGGTATCATCTATAAAAATGGGGGCCTCTGCCAGCTCTCCCATGGCCAGGGACAGCTTATCAAAATCCTTTTCATCAAGCCTCCCGGTTTTTAACTTCCAGGCATCTATGTCAGCCTGCCCCACCAATAACCTGTCTACCAGTTCTTCCTGGCTCATTTCCAGAGAAAAAATCCCCACCGGCAGTCCGGCAGTAACCGCTACATATTGGGCAATATTTAATGCCATGGAAGTTTTACCCTGGCCGGGGCGGGAAGCCAGGATTATCAAATTGGAATTCTGCATGCCGGCTAATTTATTATCCAAATCCCTAAAACCTGTCGGTACACCGCGCAATTTTCCGGAAGATTTTTGTAACTCATCCAGCCTGTCGAAGGATTCAGTCAAGGCATCTTTAATCGGCAAAAAATCCCGGCTGACATGTTCCTGTGAGATAGAAAAGATACCTGCTTCAGCAGATTCCAGCAGTTCTTCAACGGATTCTCCTTCATCATACGCCCGTTGTATCAAAGCAGTGGCCTGGGCAATTAAACTCCTCCTGACGGCATGGTCTTTAACAATCCTGGCATAATGTTCAATATGGGCCGAGGTAGGAACAATATTAATTAAGGAGGTTAAATATGCGGACCCGCCGACTTTGTCATAAACGCTTTTTCTCTTAAGCTCTTCTGTTACGGTAACCAAATCTATCGGTTCCCGCCTTTCAAACAAGCTCTGAATGGCTTCATAAATAAAACCATGCTGTTCTGAGCGGTAAAAGTAAGTCGGGTGCAGTATTTCCGAAATCCGGACTATTGCATCTTTGTCAATCAGAAGCGCCCCCAAAAGGGATTGCTCAGCATCAATGTTTTGTGGAGGAAGTTTTGTTATTGGCTGCGCCATAATTCGGTTATCGGTTTTCTGTTTTCAGTTTTCGGATGAAAGTTGGCCGGTTTTCAGTTAACCGGTTAACAGACAACTGAAAAACCTGAATCTGATAACCGACAACTGAGAACTGATAACTAACTCTTCCCTAACACCACCACCTGTGGCTCTTCCGGCAGCTTCTCTTTTGTAATCGATAACTTCGGGACCGGAACCACCCCTTCAGCTCCCATCTCTTTTAAGAAATTCTCCACCCCTTCCAGATCAAATTTTAATCCGTCTATTTTATAGTGCATGGGGATGATAATTTTCGGTTCCAGCTGGGCGACAATTTCCGAGGCCACTTTGGCATCAATGGTATAAACCGAGCCCACCGGAATTAAAAGAATATCTGTCTGGCCGATCTGGGCCACCTGTTCTTCTGTTAATTTTGTCTGTCCTAAATCTCCTAAATGCACAATGTCTAATCCGTCAAAAAGTATATGAAAAATAGTATTGGCTCCGCGCTCGCTTCCCTCTGAATTATCATGGAATGAGTTAATGCCGGTTACTACCACTCCGGCTACTTCATACTCCCCGGGCCTTGAAAAAACCATCGGCCGGCTGCCTTGGGCGCTAACAACCGGAGAACTAAAATTATGATCTTCATGCTCATGGGAAGTCAACACCATATCGGCCTGCAGATCTTTAGGGAGTTTAAGTCCGGTAAATTCCGGGCTGAATGGATCTATAATGACAGCGGCATTTTTACCCTTTATCTTAAAGCATGCTTGTCCATACCAATAAATATCCATCGCGAAAGATATTAGCAAAAACTTCAAATCCAAACAACCCCTCAAATCAATATGCTAAAATGTTGTCAGATGAAGTTAACCAGGAAATTATCCAAAAAGGTCTTTTTTATTTCCCAGCTTTTAATTCTGATTTTCGGTTTAATATTCATAGGCGGGCTTTATTATATTCTAAATATCCAGTATGAAGAGCCAAACAGGCCTTTTTTAGCCGGGCCCGTAACTACCCCTCCCAAAAGCCTGCGCTTGGATCTGGACCAGCCTGAACCGGATATTCTATCTTACAGTCCGTCAATTATTGTTTCCGGCAAAACCGGACCCTCCCGGGAAGTTTTAATTTTTACCGATACCGATGATCTGGTAATAAAATCCAAAGCCGACGGCTCCTTTTCCACTGTCTTAAACTTGGATGAAGGAGTAAATAAAATTACTGCCGTGGTTTTTGATGCAACCGGCGATTTCCGGTCAGCCGAAAGGATAGTTTATTATTCTAAGGAGAAAATATGAAAAGCGTCAAGGGGAAAGCGTCAAGGGGAAAGGTAATAATTTTAACTATACTATTATTATTTTTAATTCTTCACCCTTCACCCTTCACCCTTCACCCTATTTTAGCTGCCGAAGGCAGCCCATCAGCCGAGATCAAATCCAAACTCGAGGAGCTAAAGAGAGATATTGCCTCAAAGGCCGCTAAATTAAAACAAGAGGTAAACCGCAAACTAAAAGATAAAGCTTATGTCGGAACTATTCAGGCCAAGTCAGATACTTCCTTAACCCTGGCAACTGCATCCGGCCCGAAAATGGTCAGTTTTAATGAGGATACAATTTTTGAAAACAAGAAAGGAGTCACCTCCAAAACTCAAAGATCCATAGTCACTGCCAAATCTCTAACCCAGGATGACTATATTGCCGCTTTAGGAGACAGCGATGAAACAGGGGTGCTGCTGACCAGAAAAATTATATTACTGCCAACTCCGGACTCTGAACTCAAAACTTATTTATGGGGCCAGGTAGTCTCGCGTTCAGATAATTTGGTGAATATAAAAGATAAGGGTTCCGAAAACATTGCTGCCAGCTTGCCTGAACCCCCTAAGATCAGCTTAAATGACATTGTGATATTAACCGGCAGTAAAAATGAAGAGGAAATCTTTGAAGCAGAATTTGTTCATGTCATTCCCCAAAGCGGAATGATTAAGCCAAAAAAAATTGCTACTCCCTCTGCCAGAATCGCCAGTCCCTCTGCTGAGCAAAGCTCGCGGACTTCGCCCACTAAACCCCGTTAGCTAAAATCTTCTTTGCCATTGGTTAAAAATTCCTCTGCCTCTGATTTATCTTTGACAACGTCAACAGCCCGCCAAAATCCTTCATCCTTAAACCCCAAAAATTTCTCCTTGGGGATTTTGGGAAAGGTTTCCTTTTCATGATCCCCCTTCTCAGGCAAAAGAGGCTCAACATCTTTGTTAAAAAGATAAATTCCCCCGTTTATCCAATAAGGCAGTTTGGGTTTTTCTTCAAAACCGGTAATATGGTCGTCTTCGTCAACCTTTACCACACCCCATCTGGAAATATAAGGCACCAGGAGCAGGCTGACTAAGGCTTGCTGATCCAGATGTTTTTTGATCATGTCAGATAGATTTAATTTGGTGATAATGTCACCGTTACAAACCACCACATCTGTTTCACCGATAATAAGAGGGCTCTGAAAAGCTTTCTTGATTCCCCCACCCCTACCTAAAGGGGTTTCTTCAATGGAATAATCAACTTCTATTCCGAATTTTGAGCCGTCCCCGAAATATTCCTGAACAACGTGATACATATAACTGACTGTTAAAACAAATTTGGTAATTCCGTGGGATTTAAGCCATTCTATCTGCCAGGCTAAAATGGGCTTGCCGTTAATTTCCACCATCACCTTGGGCCTGTCATTGGTGTAAGGCCGGAGCCTCTCCCCCTTCCCCCCTGCCAAAATTATTGCCGTCTTAACCATAAGTAGATATATACCATAAACAAAAATTCTGAAAAAGTCCAGCATTTTAGTTTGCAAATAGAAGGTCCTGAGACTAAAATTCCTATATGAGTGATAGAGATGTAGCTAATTCTCCAAATGCCGGCGTAATCAATATGGCAAATACGAACTCTCGTACCCGGGCCAGGTCATTTAACATCAGGAAAGTGCCTACCCATAATTATGCTCAATATGTCCGAACCGTAAAAGCCTATGCCCTGGCCGGCATGACTTTTGAAGATATTGCCAATGCCGGAGATTTTCTGGAAGATGAAGTGGAAAGATTAGAAATTGATGCTCCGCTTCAACAGGACTGGAAAAATATGGCCGGAGAAGTAGCAGAAGATGAAAGCAAGATATTAGCCTGGCAAGCCAGGGGGGAAACAGTTTCCATTACTGACCAACTATCTTCTCCGGCCGGCAATACAGGTAAAGAAGTTATGATAATCTCCAAAGACCTGGTCACTGTTGAACAAAATACAGAACAAACTATAGAGGTTATAGAAGGAATAAAAGTGTCGCTGGAGGTGGATTCACAGTTAGAAAATAATCCCTACCTTCAATCAATTGTGGGAGATCTCAAAAAAGCAGCTTAATTATGTTGGACATGCCTTGGACACCCAGGACACCCTAGGGGTGGGTGTAGGTTGCCACCCCAGGTAATTTATTAACCGATAGTAAATTTGACAACAGAAATTTTTGTGGTATACTGTATTTACAACTTAATAACCAAAGACGTTTGTACCGAAGTCACGACTCGGGAGTCGAGAGCCAAATACTCTACGGAAGTTTAACCGTTAAATGAAACAGACGATGTTGGAAAACCAAAGTCGCCACTAAGAGTCATGAACCGTAATGGTTCGTGGAAACAGGATGGGACCGCGGGAGGTCCTTTTTTTGAGCTCATGAGTATGAGCGCAGTCGAATACCTTCCGTTCCTTGTTCACTATTTGTCATCCCGGACTTGATCACACGTGTCAAGAGCCAACGGGATCCATACAGATAATGGGCAAAGAACGGGAGGTTTTTTTGTGGTTAGAAAGGAAGATATGAAATTAAATAAATATTTAATAGCAGATGGTAATTCTACCCTTCTAGTTAAGAGTTATAAGTCTTGTGAGAAAGAAACAATCATTAGAAAATACCTGGGAGAGGTTGAACAAATAGGATTTATTTCCTATCCAAGGGGAATCCCCAAACTTTTGATGATGGGGAACGAATTAAGTATTAATGCAACTCTTGCTCTGGCTGCAATGCTATCCAATAAATCCGGAAGACTACTATCAAGTGGTTATAAAGGATTTGTACAATATGAGAACCAGAAACAATACACGAAAATACGACTAAGCATTGCATACGAAAAATTCGACAATACCGCGCTCTTAAATGGCATTGGATATGTATTTCTAAAGAGAAATAAACAAATAAACAAAAATTATTTATCCGGCTTATGTTCCAAATATAATCTTCCTGCTTTTGGGGCAATTTTCTATAAGAAAAATCGACTAATTCCCTATGTGTATGTCAAACAAACAAATTCCTTATTTAAAGAAACTGCTTGTGGTTCAGCTAGCATTGTCCTAAACATCTTGACTGGAAAAAAATTTATCACTCAACCAACTGGAGAAATCATTACTGTAGAAAAAAACGGAAATGATTTTACAATTTCAGCAGAAATAACCAAAAAAATAACGGGAGGTTTTTTAAAACTATGACAGAAAGACAGTTTGATATTGCAAAAGTAAATTTCGAATCATTCAGAAACCTGACTGAAGATATCGTCACAGCCATTATCTTTGATGATGACACCAAAGAGCATTTAATGGTGGGATTTATGAATAGAACAGCTTTAGAAATGACTTTGGAACGGAGAAAAGTTGTATTCTACTCGCGTAGTCGCAAAGCATTATGGTTCAAAGGTGATACTTCTGGGAACCGATTCTTATTAAGAAGAATTGTACCAGATTGTGACGGGGATGCTTTAGATATATACGTAGAACCATTAGGCCCAGCCTGTCATACAGGTATGAGAACATGCTTTATTGAACCACCTTCTATTGAAGAAGGTAAAGAAAGGATATAATAAATAAATGATTAAAGCACAAACATTAAAAGGATTTCGGGATTTTTTACCGGGTGAAGCCCGCAAGCGTCAGTATGTCATAAATAAGTTAAAAGGAGTTTTTGAGTCCTTTGGGTTTGAACCTCTGGAAACTCCGGCTCTGGAATATGAAGAAGTGCTTCTCGGAAAATACGGAGAAGAAGGCGATAAACTAATGTACCGTTTTACAGATAACGGTGGTCGTAAAGTGGCTTTAAGATACGACCAAACTGTACCTTTAGCCAGAGTGGCAGCCCAGTATCAAAACGAGTTGCCAATGCCTTTTAAAAGATATCAAATCCAGCCTGTCTGGAGGGCTGAGAATACCCAAAAAGGCCGATTTAGGGAATTTTTGCAGTGTGATATTGATACAGTTGGCACCACTTCTCCCCTTGCAGATGCAGAAATAATTGCTGCTGCCGCAAAATCTCTACAGGAATTGGGATTTAAGAATTTTAAGATTATTATTAATGACCGTAATATCTTTGCTCTTCTTTTAAAACGTAAGGCTTTCAGTGAAAAGTCCTTACAAATTATCATAAAAACCATGGATAAATTGAAAAAGATTGGCCGGGAAGCGGTTTTAGATGAAATGATTGAGAAAGGCATCCCTTCTGAGCAGGCCACTTATGCTATCCAAACTATTGAACAAATGCAGCCGACTGATAATTTACGGCAGATTTTTGATTTACTGGTAAACCTGGGTGTTGATAAATCCAGATTCGAATTTTCCCCCACTTTAGCCAGAGGCCTGGACTATTACACCGGCATGATTTTTGAACTGGAAGTTGAAGGTTATACAGCCGGTTCAGTAGCAGGTGGCGGGAGATTTGATAATCTGATTGGTTTATTTACCGGCAAGAGTCTTCCGGCAGTAGGTGTAGCTTTTGGATTTGATCGCTTAATCGAGGCCATGGACCAACTTAATCTGTTCCCAAATGATTTAGCCACATCCAAGGTTCTAATAACGATATTTTCTTCTGAGTTAGAAGAAAAATCTATAGAAATTAGTTCTCGCTTGCGCTCGAACAATATAAACTCTGAACTCTGGCTGGATCCGGAAACTAAACTGGAAAAACAATTAAAATATGCCGACCAAAAAGGCATCCCTTATGTAATTATCATTGGCCCGGAGGAGGCTGAAGCAAACAAAGTAACATTAAAAAATCTGGAAAGCCAAACCCAGGATAAACTGATTACACTTGACGAAGCTATCCGAAAACTGACATCATAATAGTGTGAGTTCACAAATTCTTAAAAGTCCCCTTCCGTATATTGCCCTGATTGTTGCGCATCTCATCTGGGGAGGTAATGTGGTAGTAGCAAAAATTACCTTACAGGAATTTCCGCCGATGACACTGGCACTTCTCCGCTTTGCCTTTGCTTCCCTGCTGTTAGCTCCTTTTTTCCTGGCAGAAACGAAAAAAGTAAAAATTGACAAAAAAGATCTGCCTAAGCTGATTGCCATTGGGGTTTTTATCATCACCTTAAACATAACTTTCTTTTTTGAAGGCATCAAAAGAACTACCGCTATAGATGCCTCTATTTTGGGCCTAATCGTCCCCATACTTTCAGTACTCCTGGGCTGGTGGTTTTTGAAGGAGAAAATTTACCTGATCAATCTTGGCGGCATTAGCTTAGGTTTAATCGGAGCTCTGATCATCTTAGGTTTGCCTAATTTATTTTCCGGGAGTGCTTCACTGGAAAAAGTCACCGGCAATATACTGATTATTATGGCCTCAATCAGTTGGGTAATTGGGGCAGTTATATCCCGGAAAATTTTATCTAAATACTCCTCTTTGGTAGTGACCGCTGTAGCCTTCTTAGTTGGGACAATAACCTTTTTTATCCCGGCAGCTCTGGAATATATTCAAAATCCGGGCTGGATTAGCCAGATTACTACCCTGGGAATTTTGGGCTTAATCTATATGACACTGCTTTCTTCCATTTCTGCATTCTTCCTGTTAGAGTGGGGCTTGTCTAAAACATCCGTAATTACTGCTGACCTGTTTAAATATATAGAGCCTTTTGTGACTACAACATTAGCTGTCCTTATTTTAGCTGAGAAGCTATCCAGCCAATTCTGGATAGGAGCTTTGCTGATCGCCATCGGAGCCTACTTGGGAACCCTAGCTAAAGAAGCCCACCATAGACACCATAAGGCTCACAGGGTGTGAGCCTTGCGATAGTTCCACCACCTTCGGTGGTGTAATAACTATCTAAAGGCCCACAGAGTCTAGGTATTTTAAGCCTAGACTCTTGACTCTCGACTCTAGCCACTATTTTTGCTATACTACTCTCCATGAAAGCTAATATTCACCCGCAATGGCATCCGGAGGCTACAGTTACTTGTGCCTGCGGCAATACTTTTGTAACCGGCTCGACAGTGCCGGCAATTCGCGTGGAAATTTGCAGCGCCTGCCATCCGTTTTTTACCGGCCAGCAAAAATTTGTAGATACCCTAGGCCAGGTTGACAGATTCATCAAGAAAACAGAAACCTCTAAAGTAAAACAGATCGAGCGAAAGAAAATTTTAGAAGCCAGAAAGTCCAAAGTAGAAGAGAAGAAGAAAGACCGGCCGACATTAAAAGACCTGCTCCTGCAAGCCAGAAAACAAGTCTCTTCTTAGATACCTCCCACTGTCATTCCAGACTTGATCTGGAATCTATATAGATTCCTGCTTTCGCAGGAATGACAAGGTATAATAATCCTAAGAGCGATTAGCTCGCAAGATTTTCTTATGAATCAAGATTACCTAAAAGAACAAATTGATCAGATAAACAGACGCATCCAGGACATCAAGTCTTTGCTGGAAGATCCGGAAATGGCTGAACTGGCAGCAGAGGAAATTACCGAGCTGGAAAGACAAAAAGAGGAATTGCAGTCATCAGTCGTCAGTCATCAGTCGTCAGATGATTCAAACAGTCTGACAGCTGACAGCGAAGCGATACTGAAATCTGACAGCTGTATATTAGAAATCCGCTCAGCAGCCGGCGGAGATGAAGCCGGGCTTTTTGCCGGAGATTTGCTGCGGATGTATACCAAGTTTGCTCTAAATAAAAAGTGGAAGATTGAGGAACTGGACAGATCAGAGGGAAAATTAGGGCAAATTAAGGAAATTGTACTCAAAATAGTCGGAAAAGGCTGTTTTGACTTATTAAAATATGAATCCGGTGTACACCGGGTACAAAGGGTACCCACCACTGAATCTTCCGGCCGGATTCACACTTCAACTTCCACCGTAGCAGTACTCCCCCATGTCACGGAAGCACAGGTTGCTATTAATCCGGGAGATATAGAATTTGAGGCTTTCAGAAGCGGAGGCGCAGGAGGACAAAATGTTAATAAAGTCTCCACAGCCGTCAGACTAAAACACATCCCCACAGGAATCACAGTCACTGCCCAAACCGAGCGTTCACAGTTACAAAACAGGGGAAATGCCCTTTCGCTCCTTAGAGCCAAGCTCTGGGAAATGGAGCAGCAAAAAACTGTCGGAGATATTGAAACACAAAGATCTACTCAAGTGGGAACCGGTGAAAGATCGGAAAAAATCAGGACATATAATTTTCCCCAAAACCGGGTGACTGACCACCGGATCAACAAATCCTGGCATAATTTAGACAGGATCTTAGAAGGAGACCTGGATGATATCATCCAAACCCTCTCAGTACATTAAGGGCTGGGTAGAATTTTACAAGTTAAAGTTTAAAGTTACCCCTGATGTTTTAATCCCCCGCCCGGAAACAGAATTATTAGTAGATGAGGTTTTACGGTACTGTAACCTGTACCCTGAAACCTGTAACCTGATTCTGGACCTTGGTACCGGCTCCGGAAATATTGCCATTTCCATTGCCAAAAACTTACGTTTACACCCTTGGGGTGTAAACGTAACAATTGTTGCTACCGATATTTCCCAAAAAGCCCTTAAAGTAGCCAAACAAAATGCGAAGGTGTATGGAGTCTCCGACCGGATTATCTTTCTCCAGTCTGATCTGCTTAATTATTCAAAAAGTCGACGATCGTCAGATTTTTGTCAACTTGTTCCTGATATTATTGTTACGAATCTGCCTTATATCCCGTCCGCCCGGATTCCCTACCTGGACTCTTCAGTCAAGGATTTTGAACCGCATGTCGCGTTGGATGGTGGTGAAAACGGCTTTAAGCTTTATAGAAAGCTTTTTCAACAGCTTAAATATAGGAACTGGACACCCAAATTACTCATTGGCGAAATCGACTACACTCATGGGGAACTGGCAGCAAATGAGGCACAAAAGTATTTTCCTGAAGCCTTAATTGAAGTTAAAAAAGACCTGGCTCACTTACAAAGGATCTTAACAATCGAGCATTTCACTGATTAGGTAACTCCTGCAGTGCAGCGGTTAGTTCCCTTTCCCGACCATCATTCCAAACAGTCAAACTTAACCTGTCACCAATTTTCTTGCTGGCTATCGTATCCGAGATTTTTTTCTCTGAATCCACCGCCTGGCCATCGATTTTGGTAATAATGTCGCCTTCCCGTAAACCAGCCTCATCTGCCGATGAATCTGCCACCACTTCCTGAATAAATGCTCCCTGGGGCACTTCATTTAAGATTGCTACGTCTTTGGAGATAAACCTGTATCTTATCCCTAAGAAGGGCCGGGACACCGAACCTGTTTGAATGAATTCTTCCGTGATTTTCTTGACAGCATTAATCGGAATGGCAAAGCCGATATTTTGGGCCCCTTCAGTAGTAGCCACACTTACTCCGATAACCTGCCCGGCGGAATTCAAAAGCGGCCCGCCTGAATTGCCCGGATTAATGGCTGCATCTGTTTGAACCAAATCATCCAGACTTTCTGCTGTCCCTGAAAACGGGTCGCCTGCCACTACCCTCCTGCCCATCCCTGATACCACGCCGGTGGTCACTGTATTGGTAAACCGGCCCAAGGCATTACCGATGGCAATGACTGTCTGACCAACCTTAAGCTTTGAAGAATCTCCCAGCTCTACTGCCTTTAAGCCACTGGCATCTATTTGAACAATGGCTAAATCCAAAATCGGATCCCGGTAAACCTTCCTGATCTCATACTTCGTACCCTCTTTTGTAACCACGTTATATTTAATATTCTGATCATCTATTACATGTTTATTGGTCACAATGATTCCCTTATCGGAAACCACAAAACCCGTGCCGATGGTGCTGCTTTGGCTGCGGGGGACAGAAAAGGGGTCAAAGGGATTAAAAGTCCTGGTGGTAGCGCCAATAGCCACTACTGAAGGTGAAACTTTGTCAGCTGCGGAGATAACCGCATTTTCTTCGGAAACAACCCTCCTGGTTTCCTGGGTTTGCAGGTTGGGTAGCTTCACACCCGTAAAAGGCAGCCACCCCCTGACTTGTGCCTGATAGACTAAAGCGGCTGCCAATACACCTAAGCCGATGGCTATGGCAATCCCGCTTAAATTTGGCCTTGGTAGTTTTGAATAATCCATTATTACAACAGTTCCAGCGCTTTTTCCAGCTGCAAATCCTTGGCCGGCTCTGCTGTCTCTTCTGCCGGTACTAAACTTTGTTTCTCATTTTCTATTTTAACATCAGGTTCAAGGCCCTGGGTATCATTCACCCACCTGCCATCAGGGGTTAACCATTTGGCTACCGTAATATGAATCCCTGTCCCCTCAGCCAATTCCTGGGCCTCCTGGATAGTGCCTTTGCCAAAAGATTTTTCTCCCACTAACTGAGCCCTTTTCCGATCCTGCAAGGCACCGGCAACGATCTCCGAAGCAGAAGCAGAACCTTTGTTAATCAGCGCGATTAGCGGAAGCTTTGTCAATCTGCCTGTTCTGTTAACCTTAAATGACGTCCTGACTTTATCTTTGTTCTCCTGCAAAACCACATCCCCTCCTTCTAAAAACTCCGAGCCGATAAAGACTGCGCCTTCCAAAAACCCGCCGGGATTATTCCTGAGGTCAAGGATAATTGCCTCTGCATTAGCTGTTAGCAACCCTGAAACCCCTTCATTCCATTCCTCTTCCGTCCTCTCTCCAAACCGGGACAGCTTAACAATTGCCACCTTCTTACCTGAGCTTGTTTCCTTAAATGAAACCTCAACGCTTTTGACGATGATGGTATCCCTGGTCAAATTAAATTCCCTGGTATCAGAATCCCCCTCCCTAAAAATGGTCAGCTTAACTTCGCTGCCTTTAGGACCACGGATCAGGTTTACTGCTTCCGGAAGCGTCATATTGGCAGTATCTTTGTCATCAATTTTGACAATTTGGTCCTGGGGCAAGAGGCCGGCCTTTTGGGCGGGAGTACCGGAAAGCGGTGCCATTACCACTAATCTTTTGTCCTTATCAAACCCCAGCTGAATCCCCACCCCTTCGAAACTTCCGTTTAATTCATCCTTGGAGAACTTTTGTTGCTCCGGCGGTAAAAAGACGGTATAGGGATCACCCAAAGCAGCCACCATCCCGGAAATCGCTCCGTAAAATAATTTTTTGGCATCGATGGCCTGCTTATCATAGTAGGAACGTGATAATAAATCCCAGGTGTCCCAGAAAAGTTGAAAATCCAAATCAATTTTCTCAGGAGGAACTTTATTTTTTATGGTAACAGTCGGCCGGTAAGCTGCCCATTTAATCTCTACATCCCGATGGCCTGCCTGCCAACCTAATAAAAAGGCCAGTACCACTATTAAAACCAACTTGGTATTGATATTACGGAAGAAAGATTTCACAAATACAAACTCTACCCTATTACCTCAAGATTCGCAACTGGTACCTGCAGTTTTCGCCTCTTGGTTTCCACTGTGGCCAGGGAAATTCGCAGTCCGGAAGGCAAAAGGGTCGGCGACTGGTCAATGGCAACAAGTTTCCCCTGCTCTCCGGGATAAGAATTGCCAATAATCCTAACCTTTAAGCCAATCCTTAATTCCGTTTTATCCGCAGGCAGAGATTCTTCTGAATTGGATAATTTAGTCCCCTTTACTTTTTCCAAGCTGGAAGAATAGGGTGAAGGAAGGCTGATCATACCCTTATTCCCGTCAATGAAAACAAATTTCCCCTCATATTCGGATAAAACTTCAAATATATCCTCACCCAAAGGGATTGAACCAAATCCTTCGCAAACCACCACTGAAATACCGATGTCGTTATCTAATTTTTTGGGAAACATTAAGTGGCCGCCTGCCATTGACCGGTAATCTTTTGCCTCTATGCCTCCGGTAATAATGCCGCTAACCCCGTTGGAGATAGCGGCAGCAATAGTCTCCTTAAAAAATAAACTGCCGCCCACCAGTATATAGCCGTCATAATCTTTTTGTACCTCACTTTTAGCAATCAAATTATCCTGCTTGCTTAAGATATGCAGGGTACCGTCGCGGAAGTGTCCGGACCCGAACATGCCATATATGCGGCTGACCAGGGTCTTAATCTTTACCTGCCCTTTTTCTTTATCCACCTCTTCCACTAAGCCGTGGACGCCGGCCGGCAGTTTTGATTTTTTCGGCAGAAAAGCAATCCGGACTTCGCCGGTTTCCTGATTAAAAAAGTCCAACACTCCGTCAGTAGGAGAGGTAATTACCTTTTTACCAAACAGCCAATCCTTTTTATAGGCCAACAGTTCGCCCTTAAATATCCTTTTGTTTAATTTACCAACCAGGTATTTTTCCACCTGATGCGGCGTGACTGCCAATAAGTGAGCCAAATTGATGATCCGAAACCCGGAAGAAATACTGGCTTCACCAATAATTTCATCAGGTGAAACCTGTTGCCCCTCCTTAACAAAGAGCACGCCTTTTCCTTTTAATACCCTGGTAACTAAAGTGACCGCGTCTTTCTCCACCCTTTTCCTGAGACTAACCAAATTATTCACAAAGACCTCCCGTCAATGATCAGGCCCAGTTTTCCGCCGTATACTTCAACCGCACTTTCTTGTTTGCCCAAAAACTTGCCGTTTCGCAAAGAATATTCTATCTCACACCGCTCTTTCGGACAGCGGATTACCCGGAAACTACCCTGTTTAACCTCGTATTTTTCACTCTTAAACTTTAGCCTGATCTTACCGCTGCTGTCTTCAAACTGCGGCAGTAAAACAGAGCCGACTATTTCATCAACATCATTGGTTAGCACAATTGTCCAGACATCCTCAAAAAAATCCTGCCTGGCCCGGCCCAACAGCAAGCCGTCAATAAAGCTCAGGGTCAAACTTTCCAAATCAGGCACAAATTCCAAAAATCGCTTCGGTATTAAGATTTTCCGCAGGGTGATGTTTAAGAAAGGGTTGCTACCAAGCAAAGTATTGTTGTTCTTGCCTGTATCTTCTGGCCCGTTAAGTTTAAGAGCCTCACGGAGTATAGCCAGGTCAATCTGCATATCATATTCTGTAAGAGGCAAGGCAGCCGGGTATAAGATTTTATTTGCCAAATAATTTTCCAACCTGTTGGCAGCCGGGATTGGCTTAAGCCAGAGGGCTATAGCTTCAGGGGAGATTTGATCTAAATTATCAAAGCTGTCAAAAAGTCCGGCAGTGGGCATGAATCTAGTGTACCACTAGATAGTTATGAGTTGGTAGTTATTAGTTCGTAGTAATTTCTCTACAACTTAGGAACAAAGGGAAGCAGGGCTAAATGACGGGCGTATTTTATGTTCCTGGCCACTGCCCGCTGGTGTTTGCTGCAGAGACTGCTCTTGGCGCGGGCCACGATCTTAACCCGGTCTGTAGTGAAACGGCGAAGAACCGCCATATCAGTATAGGAAGGCTCTGTTTTACCTTTGCAAAATAAACAAACCCTTTTTGTTCTGCCTGTATCCTTAGAGTCTGTTTCCTCAACTTCTGATACTTTTGATACCTCTTCTTCCTTTGATACTTTTTCCTTCACAGCAATCTTGGATATAACTTTTCTGGTAATTTTCTTTTCTGCCATTGGGGAATTATATATTAAATCTTACTAGAATGGAAGATCGTCTTCTACTTCTTCTTTAGGGGCTGTTTTTTCTTTCTTTTCTTTCTCCGGCTCTTCCTCTACTGCTGAAACATCTTCTTTTGGCTCATCTTTTTTAACCGGCTCTACATCCAAATCACCAGGAGCCGCATAATCACTATTTCCCTTCGGAGTAAGCAAAATCATGTCTTCTATGACTATTTCCGTTACCTGCCTGGTCTGGCCATCCTGTCCTTCCCAGGACCTGGTCTGCAATCTTCCGGATACAAAAACGCGGTTTCCTTTTTTAAGAAGTTGGTTACAAAGTTCAGCCAGTTTATTCCAGGCCACTAAACGGTGAAAATCTGCTTCTTCTTTTCTCTCGCCCTCTGTGACGTAAGTCCGGTTGGTAGCCATGCCAAAAGTACAAACAGCAGCGCCATTAGGGGTATATCGAAGTTCTGGGTCCCGGGTCAGATTACCTATTAGTTCAACTCTATTCCAAGATCTCGATGCCATTTTTGTTTAGAAATTAGAAATTAAAAATTAAAAATTTCCGTTATCTTCTGATTAAGAGATAACGGAGAATATCTTCTTCTACTTTCAAAGTTTTGTCAAGGCCTTTTACATCCTTAGGGTCAGCGGAAATTTCAATATGGGCATAGTAGCCGGAAGTGTTCCTTTTGATGGTATAAGCTAAAGAACGGACCCCCCAAAGGTCTTCTTTCACAATCTTCCCTTCACTGCCGACTATTTTCTTGGTCATAGAATCAAGAAGAGTTTTCCTTTCTTTCTCTTCCAGCTCTGGTTTTAAGACTAAAGTTAAATAATATGAATTCATGCTGGAAGGTATTGTACTAGGAAGCGGAAGATAATTCAATAGCTTAAGAATGTCAACTCCTGATTAATTACCATCTGCTGCGCTGAGAAGCAAATCTTTCCATAAGGTCACGGTAATAACGTCGCTCTCCCAGACGTACATATGATGGGTCAAGGTTGGCAATGTTTGCGATTACCCAATCCATCGGATTTATCTTAACTTTCTGCCCACATGCAGCTTCCTGAGCCTCTCTTGTTCTTACTTTCCAAACTTCCCAAACCTCAGAAGATGGGTAACATTCCCCGACTACCATACTAACTAAATGCCTAAATCCTGGTATTAATTCTTTCCTTAGAAGAGGAGGATCCTGACCGGGTGGATTGAATTCTTTTGTTCCATACATTCTGTATGGAACAACTATGTCATCCCCGTTGCGTGAAAAAAACCAGGAAAACTCTTTTTTGGGTTCACTCAAAAAACCATCAGAATCGTAAGTCCGGCCACCCTCCACGTAAACCACCAAATGTCTCCTACCTTCAGACGTAATTTCTAACACCTTCCTCTTAGACTCTTCCCGCATCTCATTAAATACCTTCTTGATGTGTTCTAATGTTTCTTTTTTCTCTTCATCAAGATTGTATTTGTGATCCTTATCTTCCAACAATTCCTCTAAATGATTCATATCGCGAGGGGTAACATTATAGAGCAGGTCTTCTGCGCGCATGTACCTCTCAATAGGGGGCCTCCTCAACATATTAACGCCTGCTACCCATACTAATTCATCTTCTATTCCCAAACCTCTTCCGTCTTGCTGCAGAAGATATACTGCTCCTGGGTGATCAGCATCTGCCAAATGGGCCGGGGTAAACTTTAGTCTTTTATTTCCCTCACGGGCGGTCATTATGGCACTTTGTAAATTACCCAGGCCCTCAATTCCTCCATCCGACAAAACGTTGCTAATATAAAATCGAAACCACCTCCGTATTTTATCAATATGAGGCTGTTCAACTAAACCATCATCAATCTGCCCGCGCATAATGCCGGCCTTAATTTTAAGACTAGCAATGGTTGCTATTGGGTCAACAATCTCATCAGATTCTTTATCTAGCTGTTTGATTGGAACGGCCACATCTCTTCCAATGAAAGGTATAATTATTCCCTGACCTGCAAGTCTTTCTCCAATCTCTCTAATAGGTGCTAGTGGATCTCTTTCAATTGCCATATGTAAAGTATTATTCTACTATATACCCATAGTAATATCAACCTAACTGCTCCTTTTTGGGAAATATTTTTTGGGAAATATTATTATACAGCAAATTTCAATACCCTGAAAACCCGCCACCCTAGGGGTGAACCTAGGTTGCCACCCCAGGAGTTTTGAAATTTGACAAATGTTGTGTGCAGGCATAAACTGCATGAGTAATGGAATGCTTAAGAACCCACCAAAAACTCAACTACATCTCCGTCCTTAACCTCATAATCCTTCCCCTCAGTCCTGATCCAACCTTTTTGCTTGGCTGCTCCGTATGACCCGGCTTCAAGTAATTTCTTATATTCAATTACTTCTGCCCTGATGAACTTTTTCTCAAAATCCGTATGGATTACCCCGGCAGCCTGAGGGGCCTTAGTACCCTTTTTGATAGTCCAGGCCCTGACTTCTTTCTTACCGGCAGTTAAAAATGAAATAAGTCCCAAAAGAGCATAGGCTTTGACAATTAATCTTTCTAACCCTGTCTGCTCTATTCCCAGCTCTTTCAAATATTCCAGTCGTTCAGCCTCTGATAAATCAACCAACTCTTCTTCCAGTTTTGCACAGATAGCCATCTCATTTTCGGTTACATTAAGTCGCGATAGCGACTGGTTGTAACCATTTTCAGAAACGTTATATATATACAAAACCGGCTTGATAGTAAGCAATGGTAGCGTCTCAAACCATTTTTTAAGGTCTCGGTCTTCCAATTCAAGTTTACTGGTTATCTTCCCTTGCTCAAGATTTCGTTTAATCTCTTCCAAAACCAGTACCATTTTTTCGCTATTGCGTAAATTTGGTACCGCCTTTGTTTCCTTCTTCAAATTATCAATCAGTTTGTCTATTACTTGTAAATCCGCCAACCCCAGCTCTGTTTCAGTGGTTAGCTTATCCGCATCCGGGTTTTCAGAACCTTCCCTGATAATATTGGCATCCTCAAAATCCCTTAAAACATGCACAATCGCATCGACTTCCCGGATATGGGATAAAAACTGGTTGCCCAACCCGGCTCCTGTTGAAGCACCCTTAACCAACCCGGCAATATCCACAAATTCTACCACTGCCGGCACAAGCGGCGGCAGATTTGTCATTTTCTCCTCTTCGCTGACCAGCTGACTTAGCTGATTCAACCGATCATCCGGCACAGCCACCACCCCCACATTCGGTTCAACAGTGGCAAAAGGATAATTAGCACTCAAAGCCACTCTCTTTTTCAAAAGGGCATTAAAAAGTGTACTCTTACCCACATTGGGAAGTCCTACTATTCCACATTTTATAGATGACATGGAAAGATTATAGATCAATATCTGCTCTAATTCCTAATTCCTAATTCCTAATTCCAGTAAAACTTTAATATGCGGCATGGTTGTACAACAAGGGTTAGTCCCCAAATGGTCGATATTCATACAAATTTCTTTTCTCCTGCATAAATTGCCACTGACAAAACATTTTCTTCCGGAGTTATTGGGCAATCCCACCTGTCGTTATAAGAACTGTATGGATTATAGGCATAATTAAAGTCAACAATTAGCTTACCTCCTTTTTTAGGAATTTGCAGCATCCTGCCATTTTCATAAGTATCCTTTCCAGTTGTTTGGTCTCTGAATAATAAATAATATTGAAATTGCTCTTGCTCGGGATCTTCAAAAACTAATGCCTCTATTTCTTTCCCCTCGACTGTAAATGTAATTTTTCCAGCTCTTAAATAAATCTGTTCCTCTCCACCTGTAGTTTTAATTACCACTTTCTCACCGACACCAGAGATATTTTTATCAAGTTCTAATTCAAAACTTAAACTTGGATTAGGCGGAAAATAATTTAGACCTTTAAACTGTTTCCTTTGCTCTTTGGTTAAAGGAGACTGCTCATCATTTTTCCAAGCCTCATCCTTTTGTTTTCTAAATTCTAAAAGTTTCTTTTCGTCGTACATAATTATTTTTGTTATCCAATATCAAAAAATGCTCTTTGTAGCCATTCTGGTAAAGCAGGGTGGATATAAACTGAATTTGTAATTGCCTCCACTTTTCCATTTGCCTTCATAGCAACTATGGCCTCATGGATTAAAATGGAAGCATTAGGCCCAATAATATGAACGCCTAAAATATTATTCTGCTCCGAAACTAACACTTTCGCTAAACCATTTTCCTGCAAAGCTCCACCCATACCTGTATCTTTAAGTTCTGCTTTACCAACTTTATAAGATATACCTTCTCTCTTAAGCTCTTGTTCTGTTTTTCCAACCCCTCCAACTTGAGGGGAGGAAAAAACTGCATGGCCAATGGCAAAGGGGTCAAATGGTACTTTTTTATCGGTAAAAGCGTTTCTGATTGCAAAACCTACCTGATCATTGGCTGCATGTCTGAAAGGTAAAATACCAATTATGTCTCCAAATGCCCATATCCCATCTACATTTGTTTCTAAATACTCGTTTACTTTAATATATCCTTTATCATCTACTTCTACTCCTGTAGTTTTAACGTCCAGTATATCTGTATTGGGTGTTCTTCCTGTAGCAACAAGCAGTTGATCTGCTTCTAATTTATCCCCCTCACCTTTAAGTTTTATTGTAAACTTACTATTTTGATATGAAACAGCTTCTGCCTGCACATTAAATAAAATTTCGTACTTCTTAGCAAATCCTTTTGTAAACCAAGCCGCAATCTCCTCATCTTCATTAGAAAGCATGAGATTTCCCCGGACAAGAATTGTTACTTTAGTTCCTAGTGATCCAAAAAAATGAGCGAGCTCTGCAGCGATATAACCTCCACCTATAACTACTAAATGTTCAGGCTGTTTTTCTAACCTCAAAGCTTTGGTACTATCAAGATATGGTGTAGTACCTAAACCTGGAAGAGGTGGTATTGAGGGTCTAGTCCCACCCACTATAAATACTTTACCTGCCTCAATAGTTTCATTACCAACCTGCATCTGTTTTTGACCGATAAATTTACCATGCACTTTGTAAAGAGTCGGATTGCCACTTTTTCTTACTGCTTGCTCAATTCCGTTTGAATCCGTATCCACTACTTCTGACACTCTTTTAACAATAGATGCAAAATCAATATTTTCAATCTTACTCTTAATGCCAAATTTCTCACTGTTTTTAATTGTTTCAGCAATATCCGCTGAGTGAATTAGCATCTTTGATGGAATACAACCACGATTTAGACATGTTCCACCCAGCGGACCCTCTTCCACTATTGCCACAGACAAACCTTTTTCAGCGGCAAATGAAGCCACCTCTAAACCTGCTCCCGAACCTACAACAATTACATCAAACTTTTTCATAGTAGATAACTAAATTTTAGCATATCTCACAGCTATGCTCCTGCATCTTATCAGCTGTTTTTGCTTTTAAGCCACACTTTGAGCAGATCATTGAATGTTCTTGTTGTTGAACCGCTTGTTGAGTTGGATGATTATGCTCTTTATGTATTTCACAAGGGCATGAACATGTCATACAAGTATTTGTATTTTGATCGTTCATTGTTTTAATATACCTCCTTTCTATTTATATAAATCTGTGTCTGGATGAAATGCGGCCCAGGCAAACCAGAATAATCTAATAGGTTTGTTGATTAAGCTGATTATCAACTTTAAATCTACTCTCAAAGGTAGTTGCAATTACAATTAAAGATACAGCAATGAAAATATTAAATGGTTTCATAATTTTGCAAAAAATTTCAGGCTCTGCTTATGATTACTTAAATCTTTCAAGAAAGCTTGAAAATTTGTTTTTCTTCTTACCGTTACTTAAGGAGTAACAAATTAATTGCCCACAGCGGTAACTTTCCACCAGTCCTAATTTTTTTAGATCAGCTAGCGCATGGGATACAGCAGATTGGGAAAGGCCTAAAATTTGAGTCATATCTGTTACAGGCATTGCTTTAACTTTTGCGAGCAGCAGGTAGATCTTAGATTTAGTAGGATCAGAAAGATTATGTATGATTCTTAAAAAGCCTTCTTCTTCAACAGAAAATTTTATTCTTTTTTGTAAGGATAAAATCTTGGAGTCTATTATATAATGAGGATGCCCCTTATGCGGTTGTACATATGAACGATTGAGCATATATTAAAGTTTATCATAGCCTGGTGTGCTGTCAAGATCTAAATGGTCTACAGGTTAAAATTTACTGATGGTAGTTTTGAGGTGTGTTGTGTTTCCCTACTCTCATGAATCATAGTGTACCAAAAACCTTCCTTTTTTGCCTGATCATGTTTATCCAAGGCAACCTTGTTTTCTCTTAAGGTTTTTGGTATACTTCATTGCACAAAGATGATCATTGGCCCCTCAAAAACAACAGATGACAGGAAGCTAGCTCTCTTAAAAGCTCAGGCAGCAAAAGATAAATTATTTAAGCTGGTGGTTAAAATTATCAGCTGGGAATCAGGTTCTTTAGACAGTGCCGTAGTTAAATCATTAAATAAAATTACCGAGACAGAGTGGTTAAATTATCGAAAGTATACTTTAAATATTTCCACTTCTCAAAGCCTGGATAAGGTTAAGGAAAAATTATCCCAAACTTACAAAAACATCCAAGCCCACGGCGGCTTCGCTAAATAGTTACTCCTGCTAATTTAGCATGACAATTGCCAAGTTTAAAACAGCAGCAAAACTGACCCAAAGAAGATACGGTATTAATAAATTACCGGCTGATCTGTTTATCCTGTAGAAAGATTTTATTGTCAAAAAAATTGCCAGCCATAAAGCTACAATATCCACTAAAGCTAAGATGGGATTCTTCATCCCAAAAAAGAAGATGGACCATAAAACATTAAGTCCTAACTGAACAAAGAATAAATTAAAAGCATTTTGTTTTAACTTAAATCTAGAAGTCCAAACTAAATATAAAGAAATTCCCATCAAGATATAAAGAATGGTCCAGGCTGGCCCGAAGACCCAATTCGGCGGAGAAAAGACAGGTTTATTTAAAGTAGCATACCAGGTAGGAATGGAGGAAACCGTAAAGAATGACCCTAAAACTCCTGCTCCTAAACAAAGGCCTATGGATAAAATTAACTGCGGAATCTTAATGGGCATTACAATCAGTATAGCAAATTCTAGACTACTTTAGCTCTACCCAATTGCCAGGAACTCCGCTGTTTTCAAAATATGGCCCATTATCTCTGTATGTACAGGGGTTTTTATCCCTCTCTTCTTTGCTTAAAATTATATTTTCTTTGGTAATACCTCTTTTCTCAAACTGGGCTAAAACCTCATCCGACATATGGTTAAAAATAGAATCCAAGTTTCCAAATGGAGAATTCCAGTTATCCAAAGTCTTCATTGGCAACCCCATTGTCCCGTAAATTACATCAAAAGTAGGATCAGATCTTTCTGCTACCAGAAAAGAAGCATAACCAATCAACTCTCCGGCTTTCACTTTAGACCCCATCCTCAAATCCTTTCTTGGCTGCATATGTTCAAAACTAAACATCCAGAGGTTAAAAGGCGGAAGTATGGTCAGTATTCCTCTATCCGGCGCAATCCAAATCTCCCCCTCCAATTTCTCTGCCATATCCGCCCGGATAACCGATATGTATCCGTCATAAGGAGAATATAGCTCTACTGTATCTTCCTTTTTATATTCAGGGTATACCTCAATATAGTGCTTCATGTTTCTTTTCATCTCCCGGCCGTCTTGCGGTACAACTGTGTGCCCGGCACAGGACCGGTATTTGGAAAGCTGTTTTATCTTACTTATATCCATAAAATTAGCCACCAGCTCTGGAGGAGGCTGGCTTTGATTTAATTTAAGAGAAAGAAAAAATGCTGATATCAAAATCAAAATGAAAACTCCAATACCAATAAGAATTTTTCCTACCATACTTTAAGTTAAACAGTTCTTATCGGTAGTTGTCAAATAATATAGGCGGACTTCAGGCCTTTTGGGAAATTTAAATTATTTAAAAGCCGACTAAAGCTTCAGTAATGGGATGCTCTGAAGAATAGATTCCCGGAGCAGCTTGTTTTCTCTTTAGCAGTTTATCAAACAGTTTGAGGAATTTTAATGTAGCATGCGGCAGCAAAAATCTGTTTCTGACAGACTCATGAGCATTTTCACCCATATTTTCCCGAAGCTGAGGATTATTTAGTACATGAATAATTTTTTCAGCCGTTTCTTCAATAGAGTTAACCAGAAAACCGTTCTTACCATCCTGGATTTGAGCTTTTATGCCGCCCACATCCCCCCCTATTACTACTGTCCCTTTCCACATTGCCTCTGTCACAGTTAAACTAAACCCTTCCCTGATTGATTTTTGCAGGATAATGTCAGAGCCTGTCTGAAAAGCGTTAACTGCTCTGTCATTTTCCGGCAGATTAACCAGCAGGAAAATTCCTTTTTCTCCCTTGATATGTTTTTCTGCTTCAATGCGTAGTCTTTCTCCTTCCGGATCATCAGCAGCTGATTGGGCTACCATAGCTAATTGCAAATCCGATACTCTTAACTTTGCCGACCGGTAAGCATCAATAACACCCAGCGGATCCTTCCAGGGATCCAGCCGGGAAACTTGGGTAATTAAAGGTTTATTAGTGTCTATCCCGAACCTACGAATATAACCTTTAGCCTCATCTTTACTTATTAAGGTATTTTTTGGAGAAAGCGGGTCAATCACCGGAGTAAAAATACTTAAATCCTCCTCCGAGAAGCCGCTATGCATATATTCGGGCATGGTAAAAATATGATGATCATAGAAGTTAAGAAAAGGAGACAAAAATTCCCACATGGCCTGATTGGGAGAAGTAGTATCAATATGACAACGCCATAAAGCAAATTCCGGTCTGTTTAATCCCAAGAAACTAACTACCGGTGCTGACTGAGGATCATGCACTATTAATATATCCGACTGCGGTTTTAAGTCTAACAGAGAATGAGCTATGGATCTGTTTACCTGCAGATAAATTTCTTTTTCTTCTGTTTCCAGCTCACCCGGCTGCCCTTGTAGCAGATTATGAATCTTCTTGGTAACTTCAAAAAAATCTTGGTTAGGAGAAATTACATACCAGCGGGAATCCAATCCGATATTATTCTGTAGAGATACTTCTGACCGAAGCATCTCGGCTACACCTCCACCCACTGCAGTAGCATTAAGGTGCACAACCCTTAGACCCTGCAGACTTAAAGGCATATCCTGGATCTCTTTTACCACATCCCGCGCAAACACCCGATAATCCTCGAGCGATTTAGGAGAAGTCGCAACTTGTTGCAGATCCTTAGCACCCATTTGTTGTAGTATTTTATTAATTAAATCCTAGAACTATGTTAAGAAAAGGCAAGAAAACATTAAGAGTCTCAGTTAAATTTTGAAGAGCAGTAATACCTGTACGTTTCCCGTTAAGATTCTTTATGATTAGAATAAATTATGATTAGAATAAATAATGAAGCTTGAAGTGATCGTTCATCCTAATTCTAAAAAAGAAAAAGTAGAAAAAGATCTGTTGGGAACATTACATGTCTATGTTCACGAACCGCCTTTGGAAGGAAAGGCCAACCGGGCCACGATTTCTTCTTTAGCAGACTATTTTAATATCAGTAAATCAAATATTAATTTAATTTCCGGAGTTAAATCGAAATATAAGTCTTTTGAGATTTCTCAGTAATTTATTAGGAAAAAATAAATAAGGCCATATAATATTCCTCCTATTATCAAATAAATTAATACCCACTGCCAAAGCGGCCTTTTACTATAACTTTTTTTATTATCTTCTTCCATAAACCTGGCATAATAATAAATCTTATTTGTAAAAGAAAAAAATGAAACCGGTAAGAAACTCAATAGAAATTGCTGCTTGTTTTTAGCTTGACAAAGTTCTATTTTTACATTATTCTGACTGCTCTTAAATGAAAACCTGCCTTAAATTTTTATCATTCATCCTTGTTTTCATTACCCTACTGCCTTTTGGTCCTACTTTTGCACAATCTTCCCAAGCTTTACCACTCTCTTCTGAATATGTCCCCGGAGAATTAATTGTTAAGTTTAAGACTACTACTCCGGCAGAAAATGAATTGGTCAGCAAATATCAGCTTCGTTCTGCCAGAAAAGTCTTGCGTGAGCTGGAACGGGCAGAGAAACACCAAGACAGAATCCAGGTTTTTAGGAATAAGGGGTTAGATAAGCTTTTTGTAGCTTCCACTGAACAAGAAAAGCTGCCCGAGCTTTTACAAAAGCTGAAAAACGACCCGGAAGTGGAATATGCCGAACCCAATTTTATTCTCCGTACCAGCCAGCTGCCCAATGACCCTCTTTTTGTTAATTTATGGGGACTTCATAATAGCGGACAGACCGGTGGCACTACTGATGCGGATATTGACGCACCTGAGGCATGGGATACTCCATACGGCAGCAGTATGACAGTGGGAATAATTGATACCGGCATTGACTATAACCACGAAGACTTAAGAGCCAATATGTGGACCAATAGCCCGGAAGCTGCCGGACAGCCGGGAGTTGATGACGACGGCAATGGTTTTATTGATGATGTTTATGGCTATGACTTTATTAATAATGATCCTGACCCGATGGATGACCACGGCCATGGTACTCATGTGGCAGGTACTATAGCTGCAGTGGGCGAAAACGGGGTAGGTGTAGCCGGTATAAATTACCACGGTAAAGTAGCGGCCCTGAAATTCCTAAGCGGCAGCGGCTCCGGCACTACTGACGGCGCTATTCGGGCAATTCAATATGCCACCATGATGGGCTTTAAGATCACTAACAATAGTTGGGGCGGCGGAAGTTTTTCCCAATCTTTATACAATGCTATCTCTGCTGCAAATGATGCCGGGAATTTATTTGTAGCAGCAGCGGGTAATAACGGCAGAAATACGGATACTACTCCCTCCTATCCTGCCTCTTATAATCTGCCTAATATAATCTCCGTTGCCGCCACGGATAAATATGACAACCTGGCCTCTTTCTCAAACTTTGGCACCAGCTCTGTTGATTTAGGAGCACCCGGAGTCAGTATTTTCTCTACCGTACCAAAAGGCAGCTGCGGCAGCTGTGACCCCAGTGGTTACCGAGTCATGAGCGGCACTTCTATGGCCAGCCCGCATGCAGCCGGCGCGGCAGCCTACCTTTGGGGAGTGTCAAATTCCTTGTCTTACCTTCAGATCAAAGATAAACTGCTTACCTCATCCGATCCGACAGCAGCTTTATCAGGTAAAACCTTAAGTGGGAAAAGATTAAACTTAAAAAATACCATGCCAACTCCTGTCCCTACGCCAACCCCGGAACCGACGCCGGTGCCGATTCCTGAGCCTACCCCTACCCCGACTCCGACACCTGTCCCTGTCCCTGTCCCATCTCCTACCCCGGCCCCAACCCCGGTACCTGGTACACCTCTGACGGCTAATGCCGGAGCAGACAGGACGGAATTCTTAAATACTTCAGTTACTTTCCAGGGAATAGCCGGCGGAGGCCAAAGCCCTTACACCTATAACTGGAATTTTGGTGACGGCACCTCCGGAACCGGACAAACAATAAATAAAACTTACAGCAAAACCGGCACTTTCACAGTCACTTTAACAGTCAAAGATGCAGGTTTAGCCAGTGTTCAGGATACAGCCGTAGTTAAGATAATTAAAGATACTGTCAAAATCACTTCTGCCACCTACTCCACTTCCAAAAGACAACTAATAGTAAAGGCCACCAGTACCACCAACGGCAAAGCCACCTTAACTGTCAGAAATTACGGGACTATGACTTATAATTCTGGTTCTTTGTCTTATGAGCTGACTAAAGATGGGGTATTTACCAAACCAAGTTATGTAATAATTTCCTCTACTTCCGGGAGCCAAGTCCTCCGGACAGTCGCCCGTATCCCTTAAGTTAGGTGCGTTAAGAACTTTCCGGATTTTAGGCTGTAATCTTTCAAGATGTCATAAATTAAGAGGATAAGTAACACCGGGCCCAATAATACCCCCCAGCTATAAATATCCAAAGGCGCTGTCTCAAAGATTAGTCGGGCACTGGTATAGAGAATAATCAAGGTGGCAATTATAGAAATAAATGAGGCAAAAAATAAGTATTTATTAACAAATGGCGACCTGGATAAACTCTTTTTCCTAAAGGATCGGAAATTAAAAGCACTGGCAATTTCCAAAAGTATTAACCCGACCAAAGCGGCTGTCCTTGAAATCTCCAAACTTTGACTTAAGATATTGAAGAAAACAAAGTAAATAGACAAAGTAAATAAAGCCATTAAAGCTCCATTGAATAAAACGAGTAAAATCAGTTCTCTGCTTAAAATTCTGGTATCCTTCCGGGGTTTTTCCTGCATGATATCTTTTGAAGCCGGATTAAATCCTAACGTGACAGCCGGCAGGTTATCCGTTATCAAATTCATAAATAAGATATGCAAGGCCAAAAGCAGCGGCACTGCCCAACCCAAAAGCGGTGACAGCAAAACGCCGAAAAACAGGATTGCCAGTTCTGCCAAGTTACAAGACAGTTGGTAACTGACAAATTTGCGGATATTGTTAAAAATGGTCCTGCCTTCCTTGACTGCTTCGACAATGGTAGCAAAATTGTCGTCCTTAAGCGTTAGATCAGCCACCGAGCGGGAAACATCCGTACCGCTTTTGCCCATGGCCACTCCGATATGGGCTTCCTTTAGCGCCGGGGCATCATTAACCCCGTCCCCTGTCATGGTCACTACCTCTCCCTTTTGCTTTAATAATTTAACTATCCTTAATTTGTGTTCCGGGTTAACACGCGCAAAGACAACAGTTTTATCTAAAGCTGCTGATAATTCCTGATCGCTTAGACCATTCAGCTCGGCACCGTCCAGGACCTGTCCTTCCAGACCGATTTGGGATGCAATTGATTGAGCTGTCTGCTTGTTATCTCCTGTAATCATCACCACCTTAATATTGGCCTTTTTGCAAAGCCCGATAGCCTCCGGCACTTCCTCCCGAGGCGGATCTTCCATACCCGCTAACCCCAGGAAAATCAGATCATTTTCATCCAACTTCTCGCTGCTTACCTTCTTATAGGCAAAAGCTAAAGTACGTAAAGCTTCGGAATTCATTTGATGGTTTGTTTTCAGGATTATTTGTTTTTCTTCACCGGTCAGTTTACATTTTTCTAAAATTACTTCCGGTGCCCCTTTGCTGAAAACGAAAAGGTCCTTGTCTTTAATCAACACAGACATCATTTTTCTTTCGGAATTAAACGGCATCTCCTCCAGTCTTTTTTCCTTTAAGTCTTCCTGAAAAAAATTTGCCTTTGCAGCCAGTATCAACAAGGCTCCCTCTGTCGGACTACCGCTGACCTTATATTCCATGTCCTCACCGGTCCGTTCAATCCTGCCGTCATTGCAGGATAATGCAGTTGTTAAAAGCAATTTTAAGTTTTCATCCAGCAAGGGGTCCACTTGTTTGCCACCCTTTAGAAAATCACCTTTTCCTTCAAACCCTGACCCGCTGACATCTAAGAAGCCTCCATTTACGAATACCCTTTTTACCGTCATTTCTCCTTTCGTTAAGGTACCTGTTTTATCGGAACAAATAATGGTAGTTTCTCCTAAAGTCTCAATAATAGACATCCGGTTTACAATCGCATTCTTTTTCGCCATATTGGCTACCCCGGCTGCCAGGGTGGCAACCAAAACTACCGGAAAGCCTTCCGGGAAAGCCGAGACGGAAAGTGCGATCACCAAGATTAGGATATTTGTAATTACTTCAGGTGTTATAGCCTCCGCTTTGGTAAACATTAAAAACCCTGTCAGGACTGAAACAATTACGGCAATGGCGGCCATGTATTTTGAAATCTGGTTAACTTTATTTTGCAGTGGCAGTTCCTTTTCCGCAGTGGAAATCATGCCGGCAATCTGACCAAACTTCGTTCTCATTCCCGTCTGCATTATCTTTGCCACAGCCCGGCCATTAACAATAAATGTTCCCATAAAAAGCATATTCTCTTCATTTACATTTTTTTCTGATTTTGCCTCTTCCTTTTTTATTTCTTTTGACTCACCGGTTAGGACTGATTCATTTATTCTCAATTCACTTTCTTCTAAGATAAGGCAATCTGCCGGGATCTTTTCCCCATTTCCTAATATCACCACATCCCCTGGAACCAGCTCTTTTGAAAGAATTTCTTGCCTCTTTCCGTCCCGGATGACAATCGATACCGGCATGATCATCTTTTTTAAGGAACTAATAGCTTTTTCCGCCCGGTATTCCTGAATAAAGCCAACCACGACAACCATAAAAATAACTGCGGAAATGGTATAACCGGTCACCGGTTTGCCTACAAAAAAAGAAATTAACGTTGCTACAATCAGCAGATAGATAATAAAATTCTTCTTTACCTGCCGAAAAAGAATTGTTAAAAATGAAATACGATGAAGATCCCTAATCTCATTAGACCCATACTCTTTGAGTCTCTCGACAGCCTCCGTATCTGTAATACCGGTTAATTCAGTCATAATGCGGGTATTAACTTATGGTAGCATAATAGAGACAAACTATTGAGAGTATCTTATCCTAAGGATACTTCATTCTAGCCTCCTCGGGGCTCAAAACTTCCCTTATAGAATGATCGTCATTAATTACTGCCACCTGCTGGGTATGGACACTGTCATGGGCTAAATTTTTAATCTGGATGGCCGGGTGAACAGACCGCCAGAAATAATAGACAAATTCTTTAATTTGCCCTTTGCTCATCCCCTTTCCCTGTGCCCGCAAAACTTCCTCGGCCTGGTCTCTCCATTTCAAAGATATCCGGTAGTCAGGCACATATAATACATTCATAAAATCGATCATCTCCCACAGGGGTAAGTATTCATCTAATTTCCGATTAATATCCTGGGCAAACTGGATGTGTTCAGGTGTATCCAAAGCCGGCAAACCGCTTTCAAAAACAGACTCATCCTCCACCCTTCTGGCACCCAGCATCCACCCGTCATAAAGAATAAAATCCGGTTTTTTTGAAATGGTTTTCCATCCTACCCGATCCCCATCTCCCTGCTGTGCTCCCTTATCATATATGGGAATTTTCACTTCCATGCCGTCTGTCATTGTCTGCAAATCTTCTAAGTTTTGTATAGCCAACGGGATATCGTGGGTAGCACCCCTTCGTATAAATCTGGGGTCTTTTTCCCTTAATCTATTGAGTTCCTGATGGGTAACATAGTGGTCATCAATAGACAAAGAAATTGAGGAGTAACCAAAATGCGAAAGCAGAATTTCCATAACCTCACCCTGCGTGGTTTTACCCGCCCCCTGAATGGCTGAAACCCCTACAATTAGACCATTTGAACTAACCCTTTGCCGTTTGATAGCGATTAATTTCTCAACATATGGATAGTAATATAGGTCCAAATCACGTTCTAAACCCTCCCGTGATATTTCCGGCCGTTTGGCAAAAAAAGCATCAAAATTAATACCTTCAATCATAGTTTTTGATTAATTTGGCTGGCAACTTTTTTACTCAGCACTAATACCTTGTTTAAGGGAATATTCAATTCTGTTATAAATTCTCCGGCCACCATTTTATTTAAAGGATAGGTTAAAACCAGTTTTATCTTTGGCAGCATTTCTTTGTGGCTACCGATAATAATAAAATGAATACCCTTCCCTTTTATAAATTCCTTTGTTTTTTCCACAATCAGCTTAAGATGACTTCGTAAATCATCTTCTATATGGCGGAAGATTTTGTCATCTCTGCCATAATCTATTTTTTTTGCTTTTACCTTTTGGGGGACAAGACCTACAAAAATATCCTTGTGTTCTTCAATTTCCCCTAAATGAACCGTGAAAAACCTGGCTTTTGACCGGTCTGCCAAGAGTACCAGGTATTTGCGGTATGTGTTTAAGGCTTTCTCTATCGGTTGCAAATATGGTGAATGCGAAATCACAGCTTTAGGGGCAAGGAAAAATTCAAACCTTAACACTTCCCATAAATTCTTGCCTGCAGAAAAGAATGCGGTTGTCCGGATATTTGACCGGTCAAATGATTCATGTAAATACTTTTCAATACGGGCAATATCTTTTTGCCAAAACCTTTGCTCCTCTTCTGATAAATTCTGGTGGATTAAAGAATGTAACTGGGAAAGACAAAAGGAAAGTTGCGGCGGCCTTTTTTCAGCACAACCTAAGGAAACTGTCAAAATGGGAAAGGTTGCGTTTCTATAAGCCTTAAGTCTTGCTACCACATTAACTTCTTCCATATTACCATCCTCTGACAGAACTGTGATCCGGATATTCGCTCTCATCGGGAAAATGCAAGTCTTTATATTTTTCCAGTTTCTCAAAAAGACGTTCAAAACCTAAATTAATGCACTCATCAATGGTCATCCCTTTAAAATGTGCATAAAAACTGTTTTTATTAAGCCGGAAAGCCATTGAGCCTTCAAAAAAGGCAAGCTCGGGTTTCAGATCAGCATAACTTCTATGCGGGTGGGGGTGGACTCTCGGGGGGTGGTATTTGTCAATATTTTTTTTGATAGTTAACCTAAGTACAATCAAGTCGCTTGCTACATTAGGAAGTGCCTGCGTAATCTTTGTTAAATGCTTATTTATGTGGTTACTTAACTTATCTGAAACCCGGCAATTTTTAGCAGTCAGTTGAAAAATCATAAATTCACTAATTTCATTCTAAAATCAGACAATCATAAATCCTTGAGAAAACAGTAAGAGGATGGCAAGGTTTTTACCTAAACCTTACATTTTTCATATTTTATTTTGTTTCAATTGAGGCATACTAAACTTTTAACAGGAATGATGAGAAAAATTATTGTTGGGACTAATAAATTAAAACAAGTGGTAAATATCACTCCCCAGGTGGAAAATATGCTTAAAAGATATCCGGCCAGAGACGGTATGATCCACCTTTACCTAAGGCATGCTACAGCAGCATTAACCACGGCTTTTATAGAAGAGGGTTTGGATTTAGAGATGATCGGCGCATTTGAAGTTATGCTTCCCACCTTGGCCCTCCCGAGATCCGAAAGTGCACATACCCACCATATCGGACACTTACCTGCTCACATTGTGGCATCGCTTCTGGGACCACATTTGGCAATTCCTGTTACGAAAAACAAACTAATGCTTGGGGTATTTCAAAGCGTAGTTTTAGTTGAATTAAATGGCCCCAGGAAAAGGGAGATACTGGTTGACTACAGAGAAAAACCAAGGTGGGAAAAATGACGTTTAAAGATCGAGTCGATGTTGAGGTGCCTACTATTCTAGCAACCAGGGAATTTTGTCGAAGATAAAGATGTGATTACAAAGGTAAACATAAGATGAAAAACTTGGACGTCCCAAAGGATAACCGGGACAAGAAATTTACTGTCACTATACCCATGAACGGCATTTCTGTTGAAGGGCTGCTCCGGGTTCCCCATACTCCCAGGGGAATTGTCCTTTTTGCCCACGGCAGCGGCAGCGGCAGATACAGTCCCAGAAATAACTTCGTGGCAGGGGTTTTAAGAAAAGCCAGGATTGCCACCTTGCTTTTTGATTCATTAACTGAAGAGGAGGATTTGGTATATGAGAATAGGTTTGACATCAAACTTTTAACAAACAGGTTGATGGCTGCCACAAATTGGGTAAAAAAACAGGATCAGCTGAAAAATTTGAAAATCGGCTATTTTGGAGCATCTACCGGTACCGCTTCAGCCCTAAAAGCAGCGGCTAAAATAGGTTCTGATGTCAGGGCAGTTGTCTCAAGAGGAGGCAGGCCGGATCTGGCAATGGATGAAATAAAGAAAGTTAAATCACCCGTACTTTTAATAGTCGGGGGAAATGATCCGGAAGTAATTGAACTCAACCGTCTGGCGTATGCGGCTTTAAATACCACAAAAAAGCTGGAAATTGTGGAAGATGCGAGCCATTTATTTGAAGAACCGGGCACTTTGGAAAAGGCAGCCGAACTGGCCTCAGATTGGTTTAAAAAATATTTAACCCACAATTTTAAGGAGGGATTCAGACACCCATGAAACTTATCTTTGTGGGAGACGTCATGATAGGCAGAGGAGTCAATGCTATTTTAAGACATAACCCGCCTTCCTATCCTTGGGGTAACACCTTAAGTTTTTTCCATGATGCTGATTTAAAGGTTTGCAACCTGGAGTGTGTTATCGCGGATACCGGAAAACCATGGCCCGGCAAAACTTTTCATTTTCAGACAGATCCAAAAAATGTTGAAGTTCTAAAAATTGCCCGCTTTTCTCCCATATCCATAGCTAATAATCATACATTGGATTTTGATGCGGAAGCCTTGGAACAGATGACAAATATCCTCAAATCAAACTCGGTAAATTTTGCCGGTGCCGGAGAGAATATTGTTGAAGCTTCGATGCCGGTCTTAGAAGATGGTGAGAGAAATTACGTCGGGATGGTTGCTTTTACTGACAACGAACCTGATTGGGAAGCAGGCAACGAAACACCGGGAATTTTTTATGTACCCATTAATTTAGAAAACAGCAGAGCCAAAATGCTTTTTAATATCATCAAAAAAACCCGTGATGATGTCAAAGTTTTAATAGTTTCCGCTCACTGGGGCCCTAACTGGGGCTATGAAGTACCAAAAGAACATATCAGTTTCGCCCATGCTCTGGTTGATGCGGGAGTTGATATTATCTACGGTCATTCACCCCATGTCTTCAGAGGTATTGAGATTTACCGGGGAAAACCAATACTTTATTCCGCCGGGAATTTTATTGACGATTATGCTATAGATGAAAGGGAACGAAACGACCAGTCCTTTATTTTCATTGTAGAAATCGAACCGCCCAATTTTAAAAAGCTGACGCTCTTCCCCACAATCATTAGGGATTATCAAGCAAGACTGGCAGAAGAATCTGAAGCGGAAGAGATCGCATCTAAGATGAAAAATCTTTGTGAGTCACTTCATACAAAATCAATCTGGAATCCGGACTTAAAATGTCTCGAGATTGGAGTCTAGAATGGATGTTTGGACAATTATTACTATTTTAATTTTTGCTTCTTTTACCTGGCCACTAATAAAAAATCGGTTAGACCTTTATAAAAGGCTTTCCATTATTAAGCAAATTGAGTCAGAACGCAAATCCCGGGTCATCACTATGATTCACCGCCAAGAAACCTTAAGTTTGTTAGGCATACAAGATGCAGTCTTGGGTTCGCTGGATCCGATTATCACCAGTGCCGGAGGCAGTTTTTATCCGGCCGTCTCGATTTTAAGTGCCTTATCAATACCAAACAGAAACAGGGATGATACTACTTTGATTTTAGGAGATGTTGCTCAAAAGGCCATGAAACAAATCAAAGAAATCGTCTATTCTCTCTTATTAAGACACCAAAGCACAAAAAGGGCTTCCCGGATGGCCAGCTTTTTGGTCAGCGGAGAGCGCACTCATGATTTTCCTCTAACCTTTGAAAATATTAAAGGCCTGGGGCTATCTGTTTCCGATTATCTACCAAAAGCCGTCAGTCAATTAATGGCTCTTTATCCTCAACCTTCTATGAAACAACAGTCTGTGGAATTTATACCTACGCCATACTTTCCGCAGATTCCAAAGAGGGGTAAACAGATGTGAAACAAATTATTCTTACTCAAATTGGCAAGTCCGCGCCACATCACGAGCAGTTTCAAAAAGAAGTCACCAAAATCTGTCCTAAAACTGTAGTTGCTTATGATAAACTCAAATTATCCATATGAATTTAAGTGTAATATTATTTTTAGGTTACCTGATAGGTTCCCTTTCACCAGGTTATTTTTTCGGACAACTTGTCAAACATATCGATATCCGCCGGTTTGGCAATAAGAATACCGGAGCCACCAATACTTATCATGTAGTAGGCCCTGTCTTTGGCATCCTGACAGGAATTTTTGATTTTGCCAAAGCACCTTTGGCCTATTATCTGACAGCTTCCGGCAGCTTGCCCTTCCTGCCCAGGATTGAACCGGATCTGGCCATCTTGGCCGGCCTGGCAGTAGTAGTCGGGCATATTAAACCTTTCTATCTTAACTTCAAGGGTGGTATGGGAGTGGCACCTCTTTGGGGGCTTTGTATGGTTACTATTCTCTATACCCGCTCCATTTTTGCTTTACTGCTTATTTCCGGAACCGTTATTTATACTATTCACGTTTCCAGAAGCTTAAAGTTTACCCATCCTCTTCGCCAAGTTCTAAAGCTTGGTATGTTGGTTATACCCCTCGCCGCAATCTGGGTTCCTAAAGACTTTATCCTCCTCATAATCCTGTTGCTTTTTTTGCTCTTTGCGCTCCTTGATGTTATTCGCGTTATTAACCCAAATATTAACAAGCGTTATCTTAACCTGAAAATCTTTGCCAAAGAGAAAGAAAGATTCCGGCCATCCGGTTCAACCCTACTTTTCTTAAGTGCCTTATTGGTATTTTGGTTATTCTCTGAAGATATAGCCGTTATCTCTTTGGCCTGTTTCCTGGTAGGAGACTCTCTTGCTCCGATGGGTCAACGGTTTCTTTCCGTTCAATTGCTTGGCAGCAAAACCCTGGGTGGTGCCCTGGTGGTCTTCTTCGCTTCCCTTCTTACAGGTTTATTCCTCCAATCACTAACTCCGCTTAGCTTGTCTTTTACCTTAATTATCACTGCTGCAGTATCAATAGCCACATTGGACCAATTTTCCTTTCTTATAGACGATAATTTGTTGGTGCCATTCGGCACTGCCGTGGCCTTAACAATTTTACGGATTCCGGCTTAAATTTTTCACCTAATTCTTACAAGATTTTTACCCTTTTCTAATAAAATTTATCTAGAATAGATTTTCGTCTCCCTGTGGCTTGATCTTATGGGTTAAATTTGCTAAAATTCGCATTCAAGAAAAATTTTTACTATGATAGCACAAAAAGAACGAAATACCCGTGAAGGGAATGTAATATTTTTAGTGCCTTCAGCAAAGATAGTAGTAAGGGAAATTTTCCCTGGTGAAACTACTGCCTTAGATCCGGGTAAGGATGTAGGCTATTGGCTTGGCCAGTGGCCGGCCGAGTCTGCGTTAAGTCAGTTCGATCACCTCAGACTTAAAATGGGTCTTGAGCTTCCAAAATATCACCCCCGCAGGGTTGACCGACTACTCAATGGGTACAGTGCTACCCTGCTGCCCCAAACTGAAACTCAAGCCAGGAAAATCCTGGAGGAAGATCCACATGCGCTTATCCTGTTGGCCGGCGCCTCGTATACTTTCACACCCGAATTAAGGCAACTTCATAGAGGACTAATCAATATTCGTCCTTATCAACTCGATAAATATGGAGAAATTATGCTGGATGAAAATGGCAACCCGATAGAAACACCTAAGACAGAAGTTTGGTATATACCCGGCATCGACCGATCTAACATCTTATTAGGGCGATCATGTGAAGCTGGCGTAGTCAGTTTAATAACGAGAGCCAAGCAGGATCCACATTTCGACCCTGGCCTCCCCCCAGCAGCTTAAGCCTTTGTAAACCCTTCCAGACGGTAGCTTAAGCAAGTATAATGGGAACACAAAGTGTATAAATACCTCATACTAACCTGTATTTTACTTTTCGGGCTTTTTTTAAGATTCGAAAATATTAAAGGGGCCAATATTGTTTTTGATTACGATCAAACAGAGGACCTTTTCTATACCTACAAAATAGCAGTGGACCTGGATTTCCCGATCATCGGCCGGGCCATCTACGGTGACCCCCGGCTTCACCATGGGGTATTTTATTATTACTACAATACCTTTCCTTTCTTAATTTCCGGCGGTAATCTTTTCACCAGTGCCTATTGGAACAGCCTCTTTAATGTAGCCACTTTATTTATCCTTTTTTTCTTAAGCCGGGCTATGTTTAAGAGTATCCGGCCCGGAATACTGACGGCAATTATTGTGGCTTCTTCTTTTGAATTTATTAAATTCTCCAATTGGTTAACTATTGATACGGTTACAATTTTTACAGTCCCCCTATTTTACCTGGGGCTCTGGCTTCTTTTCCAAAAAAAGGGCTGGGGATTAATGCTTTCAGCCACTAGCTTAGGACTTTCCATACAGGCAGACCTTACATTTTTATATCTTATCCCGGTCTTTATCATTTATTTACTTATATTCAAGCCGGGGTTTCCAAATTTGAAATTATTTTTATATTCTTTGATGGCGTTTATTGCCACAACCGCTACCCTAATCTTAACCGAAATCAAATTAAATTTTATCGGTGTTAAAACTTTATTAAATTTCTCAAATACATTCAGCGACACTAAGTTGCCGATTATGCAAAGACTGCAGCTTTTTTGGCAGGATTTTGGAATAAACTTTTCCCGCAATTTACTGCCTGACAGACCTGAGCTGGGTATCTATCTGGCCGCTATAGTAACTTTAGGGGCATTGTATTTTCTGCTTAAGCCTGATACTGCAAAACAGGAAAGATTTGCCATTTACTTTTTACTGTTATATCTTTTCTCACCTGCTATTACCCTCTTGCTGGGATACCATCAAAAACCTTGGTTTTTAATCGGCTTGCCTCCTGCTATTGCGCTTATTTCCGGGTATGTTATTTCCAAACTAAAATATTTACCTTTAATCCTATTGGTCATTTTAGTTATTATCTTCACTAATACCAATGTCGTCCTGAACAGGCCGCAGAAAGCCTACCAGTTATTCGATTCAATATATGACTCTACTTCTTACCTTGACTACCAACTGGAGGTAATTGACTATACTTATAAAAACTCCGGCGGAAAGCCGTTTGACATTAATGCCGTAACCTACCCGCTTTATTATAACGGGATGTGGGCATATCTTTATAACTGGTATGGCAGGAGTAAATTTGGTTATGTACCGGGTTGGCTGGGCGGAGACCAACTTCATCCTTATGATCTATTACCAAAGGCAAAACAAGAGTCTGAAATTTTCTATGTCCTGATTTCTGAAACCAGCAGGATACCGGAGGTTTTCAAAAATCAGGGTAAAAGCTGGGGAGACGACAAAGGTAGACTTATTGAAGAAAAAAATTTCCCTGGCTTTACTGTCAGAAAATATGCAAAATCACAGGCTATATAAAACTTGGAGCAAAGTTCCGGTAAATTATTATCAAAGCGGGGTTAAAGATAATTTCTTCCAGTGGCTCTGGCATACCTCAAAACTTAAGCTGGCAAAAAGAATCATTAATGGCCTTAAGTTTACCAATTGTCTTGATGTAGGATGCGCTTCAGGCTTTATGATTTCGGAGATTGCTAAATCTTATCCCCAGGCAAGCTACTTCGGGATAGATGTTTACGATAAGGCAATAGCCTCCGCTAAAAAAAGTTATCCTAAAATAAAGTTTGAAGTTGCATCAGCTGATAAACTGCCTTACCGGAAAGACTTTTTTGACTTGATCACTTTCTATGAAACAATCGAACATGTAGAGGATCCTACCGGGTGCTTAAAGGAAGTTAAGAGGGTGCTTAAAAAAAATGGTACTTTAATTTTAACTATGGATTCAGGCAGTTTACTTTTTCGGATTGTCTGGTTTATCTGGGAAAATACCAAAGGTAAAGTCTGGCAAGAAGCTCATCTGCACCCTTTTAATCATAATCAATTAGAAGATCTTATTAAAGATTCCGGTTTTATTGTTAAGGATAAAATATTTTCTTTTCTCGGTATGGAAGTAACTTTCATACTGAGCAGGGCCTGATTTCTAATATTTGGCCAGATTAGTTTGCTCCAATAATTCCAAAAGGTCAGGGCCCACTTTCCCACCCGGCCTAAGCCTGTAGAAGAAAAACCTGTTAATATCCTGGGCAAAGATACCGGGCACAATTGTAACAGCAGCAGTAAAACCGGATTTTTTAACTATATCTAGAGTAACATTATCAAAAGCTCCATATGGATAGGCAAAAGAGGTTACCCGGATGTTAAAAGTTTTTTCCAGGTATTTTTTACTTTGCTCTACTTCATATTGGACTTTTTCCAAAGGTAATCCGCTTAAATAAGTATGGTTCATGGTATGTGCACCTATTTCTACTAAACCGCTTTTGATAATTTCAGAAATCATCCAGCCGGTTAAATTATCCGGCCTGTCTATAAAATTAGGAATTACAAAAACCACCGCCTTAGCCTGGTATTTTTTAAGAATGGGATAGACATCCGTATAAAAGTCCCTGTAGCCGTCATCAAAAGTTAAAATAACTGATTTGGGATTCAAGTTATTTTTGTTATCCAAAGCCTCTGCCAACTCAGATAAAGTAATAAAGCTGTAACCGGCTTCCTTTAAAGTCTTTATCTCCAATTCAAAAACATGAGGCTCCAGATTAAGGGATTTCCTGATAGTATCACCCTGATCTTTAACATATTCAACATAGTGATACATCAGTATCGGTACCCTAAAAGTTTTCTGCGGTTTAACATTTTTAATTGATTCCTGCACTTCTTTAGGTATTTCGACAACATCAGGAATTGGTTTGTTAAAACCTGATCCTTTAACGATCAGGAACACCGCACTAAATAACAAAATTACTATAACAAGCAAAGATACACCGGATTGCTTCAATGAACTGCGCTTTTTTCTTTTCTTCATTTCTTCTAGTTTAAGTTGATACTGTATAGTTTATAATGGTATATTAAACAAATCCATGGCCGATAACAAACAATCTATTACTTATTCAGAGGTTGGAGATGATTATGACACTAAGGATCCGATTAAAAAATTAGCCCAAACTGCTGCTGCCCAGACTGCGAAAAATTTAGCAAAACTTAATTATAAAGAAATATCAGACAGTCGCGGAGAATCGGCATTTGTTTGGCAAATCACCGAGAATACATTTATGGCCTCAGTCATTGAAGGCTTAGGAACAAAAAACCTCATTGCTGATGAGATGAGAGCAGTTACCGGGAAGACTTATTATGACATTATCGCCCACGATACCGTGGCTTCCATCATAAATGATCTTTCCTCCTCAGGCGCCAAACCATTTGCCCTGTATGCATACTGGGCGATTGAGGATAATAGTTGGCTGCAAGACGAGCAGCGCATGAAGGATTTGATCCGAGGTTGGAAAGCTGCTTGTGATCTCTCAGGAGTAACTTGGGGTGGCGGTGAAACGCCTACGCTCAAAGGAATTATTGAACCGGGGACCGTAGACCTGGCCGGATCAGCAATAGGAATTATAAACCAGGATAAAAGAAGAATAAGGGCAGAGAGACTGAAAAAGGGAGATCGAATTATTTTCTTAAAAAGCAACGGCATTAATGCAAACGGTGTTTCACTTGCCAGAGCGGTTTCTAAAGAATTACCAGAAGGATATGCAACAAAACTATCCGACAACACAATGTTTGGAGATGCCCTTCTGACAAAAACCAATATCTATGCAAACTTAATTCAAGACTTATTAGATCAGGATGTAGATATCCACTATATCTCCAACATTACAGGTCACGGACTCCGCAAGTTGATGCGTGCGCCGCAAAATTTTATTTACGCAGTAGAAAAAGTGTACCCTGTATCAGAACTATTTTTGTTTATTCAAAAACAGGCAAATTTATCAGATAGTGAAATGTATGGAACATATAACATGGGACAAGATTATGCCCTATTTTTACCGGCAGAAGATGTAAGAAAAGCAGAGGAAATTATTAAAGAAAATGGCTTTGAAAGTTTAGATGCAGGATATTTAGAAGAGGGTGAAAGGAAAGTGGTTATTGAACCAAAAAATATTACCTTCGGGGGCGAAACTCTTTCACTGCGTTAATCCTGAGCGGAGCCGAAGGGTTAGTTTCTTTCTTCTTTGTGGGACTTAGGAATTAATTTCTCAGATATTGAATCACCTTTATAAATACAATTTATAGCTTCTGCTAAAAGTTTAGCAACAGAAATTACAACAAACTTAGGATTTTCCAAAACTTCTTTTCTAAGCGGCACTGTATCTGTAATAAAAATTTTTTCAAGAGGCGAATCATTAATCCTTTTTAATGCCGGGTCAGAAAAAAGTCCATGTGTCGCAGCAGCCGAAACACTTTTGGCTCCCCTCTTCTTAATTAATCTGGCTGCTTCACAGATGGTTCCGGCAGTATCAATCATATCATCTACCAATAATACATCTTTGCCTTTGACATCACCGATCATGTCCAAAACCTTGCTTTCATTTTTCTTCATCACATCCCTTTCCTTAAAAACAATGGCTACCCCTTCTGCATTTAGTAAATCTGCATAAAATGCAGCCTTTAATACACCGCCTTTATCTGGTGAGGCTATGACTAAATTTGAACTAAAGACTTTTTTAAGTTCCGGGAGAAAAGAATAACTACTGTAGAGATTATCCCAGGGGATTTCCACAAAGCCCGGTTCCTGTTCGCTGTGGATATCCACAGTCAAAATTCTATCAGCTCCGGAAAATTCAATTAGTCTGGCAATTAAAGAAGCTGAGATTGGCACCCGGGGCCTGTCTTTACGGTCCTGCCGGGAATAACCAAAATAAGGAATGATGGCTGAAACCTCCGAAGCGGAAGACCTTTTTGCTGCATCTATAATTAAAAGCAATTCCATTATATTAGCATCTACCGGCGGACAAGTTGGTTGGATAATAAAAACATCTCTTTTCCTTAAATTCTCGGGGATAACAATTCTTTTCTCGCCGTCTGCAAAAACAGTGACAGTTTCATCCGCATCTTTACCTAAATTTTTGGCAATTTCTTTGGCTAATTTTAAGTTGGCAGTTCCTGTCAGTAGTACAAAACCGTTATCGTTAGCCATAGAGATTAGATTAAACCATTATACCATGAGTTCAATACACACCCTCAAGCTTACTTAAAGTTTCTCTCCTTTATTGAAAAATTGATTTTCTCAACCATATAGCAAATAATACTATATCTTATAGTTATCGTCAAGTACCGATACTCAGGTTTTATTATTCTGATAACACAACTTTACTCGTTTAGGCCGATCGGTCTATTTGTCTAAAGTTAGAGATTCTAAGCTACATCAGTACCAACCACTACCCTCACCCAATCAGACAAACCAACCTCTTTAATAAAATTCCGCAAGGGACTTGTTACATCCTTTTTACCGGCCCAGACACTTTTCTGCCAAGGCTCAAACTCCCACTCCCTAAATTTACTCCGCAAGATTTTTCTTAATTTCCGGTGCTTTTCCGGGATATCAAAAATGACAATCCTCCACTTCCCATCCCATTTATCCTCTGCTAAAAGCTTTTTTATTATTGCTTCCTCCCTACCTCTATCTGTTAATTTCAACATAATTTTCCCACCGTCTTTTTTGGTTTCAATAAAACCTTTTTCACGCAAATCCCTAACCGCTTGATAAAGAGCTCCGTAATTTATTTCTCTTGGATCTCGTCCCGGATAAACATACCAGTGGGAGTTGTAGGCAAAATCAATTAGCAAAACACCACTCTGAATCGATTTCTCCAAACCAAGAAGCAAAAAATAACTTAATGAATTTTTCTTAATCATGAGTACATTCTCAAACTATACTTATTTGGGCCGATCGTCAAGTTTGACTAAAGTCAGATATTCCTTATCTCCTATGGTAAAATGAACATATGAAACCAGGAACAATTGTTTATACAGGTAAATCAAAGTCAAGAAAAGAGATAGTTTTCCGCTATCCTAATAAAAATGACCTAAGATCTTTATGGGAATACATTAATAAGATCTCTAAAGAGAAAACCTTTATTACTTTTCAGGGGGAAGAAATGACTTTGGAAGGAGAAAATAAGTGGCTGGAAGGAGAACTTAAAAAAATTGCTGAGGGAAAAGCTGTTCAACTATTGGTTTTTTCTGATAATAAACTAATTGGTGTTTCCGGAATTACTATGAAAGAAAGAGCGGAAAAGCATGTTGGCATTTTTGGCATTACTATAGCAAAGAGGTTCCGAGATGACGGCATTGGAGCGCTTCTAATGGAAACTGTTTTAAAAGAGGCAAAGAAAAATCTCAAAGACTTAAAGATTGTTACCTTAGGAGTTTTTGGCAACAACGCTGTTGCTCAGAAATTATATAAGAAAATGGGTTTTATTGAATATGGGAACTTACCAAAAGGAGCTATCCACAATGGCGTCCCTGTTGATCATGTCTACATGTACAAAGAAGTTTAGACTACCTCTTTCAGATTATTTTTAATTCTAAGATCTACATTTTTTAATAGATCCGGCACAAATTTTTTGCCGGTGATTTTTTCGTAAATCCCCATATAAAGCATACTCATTTTAGCAATAAATTCAGGCGGCATTTTGGGAATCTTACCCTTTCCGGTGAATCCATGTTCTTTGAACCAAATTCTTAAAGGTTCTTTATCATAGCTTTCCGGTTCTTTGCCGGATAAGAATCTTTTATAGTAGGTTTTTTTAATCCAGTATCTGGAGGAGTCTGGAGTGTGAATTTCATCAACTAAAATTAGTTTTCCATTAAGACCGTTAGGTCGCAAGCTCTGCTTATCATCCAAACCAAATTCATACTTGGTATCTACTAAAATAATTCCTGCTTTATCACAAATTTTTTGCCCTCTTTCAAAAAGAGCTAAAGCTGCTTTTTTCATCTGCTTCCAGATTAAGGGTGACGCAATCTTTTTTTTAATAATATCTTCTTCCGTTAATCTTTCATCATGTCCGGCTTCTGCCTTGGTGGTAGGCGTAATCACCGGCTTAGGCAGCTTTTGATTTTTCTTTAAACCTTCCGGAAATTTAATACCATAAATTATTCTCTCCCCTTTTTCATACGAACCCCAGATCGACGTATCCGTCACCCCAGTAATATAACCCCTCACAACCATTTCAATCGGAATAACCTTACAGTTTTTAACCACCATCACATTGGGATCCGGGACAGACAGCAGATGATTTTGAATAATATCTGAAGTTTGCTTAAACCAAAACTCTGAAAGACGCGTCAATACCTGGCCTTTAAAGGGAATCAGTCCCAAAACTCTGTCAAAAGCAGACTGGCGATCTGTAGTAATTATTATCCGTTTTTCTTTTAAGGCATAACTGTCACGCACTTTACCCTGGTGCTTTTTTTCAAGATTGGGAAGGTTTACGGTTTTAAGGGCAAGGGGAATATTTTCAATAACTTTTTGCTTACTGATCATTTTCTATCTTTTGGGCTTTTTCTTCGACACCAGCTGCTAAATTATTTTTATATTCCGCTAACTTTTCTTCCAAACTTTTATCGGAAGTCGCCAAAATCTGCACTGCCAAAAGACCGGCGTTTTTAGCACCATTTATAGCAACTGTGGCTACCGGAATTCCCGGAGGCATCTGCATAGTAGAAGCTAATGCATCTACTCCACTTAAGACCCCACTTTCCAACGGCACCCCGATAACCGGTAGCGGGAAACGGGCTGCAATTACACCGGCCAAATGGGCTGCCATTCCAGCTCCGGCAATTATTACTTTTATGCCACGGGTACTGGCATCTATTACTAACTCCTCTGTCCTATCAGGTGACCTATGGGCAGAAGAGATTGTCAGGTCATATTCCACACCGAAATCTTCCAGCACTTTTGCAGCTTCTTTCATTACCGGCAAATCAGAATCTGAACCAGTAATAATTAGAACTTTTTTCATAATGTTATTTTCTTAATTTGTTCTGCTAATGTCAACGCTTTTTCGCTGGCACAACCAATATGATTTTTGGCATCCAGCAGCTGCACTATTTCAATTGGCTTTAAGTATTGCCCGATGACAGGATTTTCCGACATTAAATCTTCCATGGGATTTACATTACCTTCCTGAATGGATTCCCAGGCTTTCATGGAAATCTCCCTTAATTCCTCATGCATTTTTTGCCTGTCTGCTCCCCTTTTAACTGCTTCTAAAATCACACTTTCTGTAGCCGAAAAAGGCCAGTAAGTTTCCAGATTCTTCTTAATTTTTCTCTCATTAATAATGAGGCCATCCAGAATATTAATAGAAGAATTTAGTATCTCATCAACAGCCAGAAATATTTCCGGAAGCATTACTCTTCTACTGGCTGAATCATCTAATGTTCTTTCCAGCAATATATAGGCGGCATTATCCCAACTAATCTTCGATAAATGAGCTACCAATCTGGCCAATGAACAGATCTGTTCAGATTTTACGGGATTTTTCTTAAACGGCATAGCTGAGGAGCCGACTTGGGATTTTCCGAAAGGTTCCTGCCACTCACCAAATCCCGGTGATTGCATAATCCTTAGATCAAAAGCAAATTTATTTAAAGATTGGGCTATTCCTGCCAGCACATTACCAACTAACACTTCAATTTTCCGGGGAGCAGTTTGGTTGGTAATTTCAAATGCTTCTATGCTTAATTCCTTAAGTACCGAAGCCTCCATTTCGTTTGCCTTTTTATTATCCGATAACTTTACATAACTTGCTGCTGTTCCCACGGCCCCCTTTAAACCCTTACTTTTTAAGTTCTTTTTTACAAATCGCAGGAGTTCCAAATCCAGCAGTAAATCCTGGGCATAAAAGGCAAATCTATAGCCTAAAGTTGTAGGCTCTGCCGGCTGAAGGTGCGTATAACCCATACACACAAAATCTGCATATTGGTTAATCTTTTTCCCAAATATTTTTAGCAAGTTTATCAGTTGCTTCTCTATAATGGAAAGCGCTTCAGTAATCCTGATGGTTTCAGCATTGTCTGAAACATCCATACTGGTAGCACCTAAGTGAATTTTCCCTCCGCCTACTTTAGCTTTTTCAGCAAACTCTTTTATAGCTGCTACCACATCATGTCGGGTATCTTTTTCAATCTCCCAAATTCTTTCAATGTCTATTTCATCCTGATGCTTTTTTAAATCTGCTAACTCTTCCTCTGAAACTAAGCCTTCTTTAGCCTGCGCTTCTGCTAAAGCTACCCAGACTTTTCTCCATAATCTGTATTTGTTTTCTTCAGAAAAAATCTGCCGCATCTTTTCGGACCCGTAACGCCAGGAAAATGGTGATTGGTAGGTTGAAAAATTAATGTTTTTCATTTTTTTGATTAGAAATTAAAAATTAGAAATTAGAAATTTTTAATGTCTAAAAGCCCTCCTGCCGGTAAAGACCATTGGTATACCGGCTTTATCAGCTGCGTCAATTGAGGCCTGATCATTTACAGAACCCCCCTGCTCCAGTATATCTCCGATCCCGCATTTTGCCGACATCTCCACGGAATCTTCAAAAGGAAAGAAACTATCACTTACTAATATACCACCCCTTGCTGATTTTCCTGCTTGTTCCAATGCGATTTTAGTAGCACCTACCCGGGATGTTTGACCGGAACCAATTCCCCGGGTCATCGGGATATCTTTATCAATTACAATGACAGCATTGGATCTGACTGCCTTAACTGCCTTAAAACCAAATTTCATCTGTTCCAGTTGTTTCGCAGTCGGTTTTTTCTTGGTTACAACTTTCCAATCCTTAAAACTCTTTTCTACATCGTCATCAAAATCCTGAAGCAGAACTGCTCCGGCAAAGTATTTCAAATCCCAGTTTTCGCTTCTTCTAATTTCTATCGGTCCGAAGGTGTAAACTCCCATGCTCTTTCTGACTTTCTTCAAAAGCTCTAAAGCATCTTCAGAAATTGAAGGTACTGCCACTATATCAGTATTTCCCTCCCGTTCATTTTTAAAAGTGGCAATATTTTTTGCAGCTTTTAAATCCATGTGTTTATTTAATACGACTACTCCGCCAAAGGCTGAAACCGGATCTGCTTCAGTAGCCCGGTACAATGCTTCATATGCATCTTTGCCGGTTGCAATCCCACAAGGGCTTAAATGTTTTATTACAGCAGCAGCCGGTTCCTTAAATTGCCTGACTGTTTCCAGTCCGGCATGAATATCACCAATGTTAGTGCCACTTAGCTCCCTGCCCCAGAGATGTTTTAATTTAGAAAAAGGAGAATTTGTTTTTGGCATCAGGTATAAAGCTCCCTCCTGATGTGGATTTTCACCGTAACGGAGGACATTAGTCTTCCGAAGAGGAACTGTTAACTCTTTCGGAAACTTCTCTTCCGAGAAAAAGTTACCGATTTGGGAATCATAAAATGACAGATGATAAAACGCTTTAGCTGCCATCTTTTGTCTTAATTCCTTTGATACTTTTGATACCTTAACTGCCTTTGATACTTCTTCATAATCTTTGGGGGTTACTACCACTAAGACATTCTCATAATTTTTAGCCGCTGCCCTAATCATGGTTGGCCCCCCGACATCTATTGTTTCGATACCGGGTTTTTCTTCAAAAGGGTAAAGATTACAAACCACGATATCAATTTGCGGCATCCCCAATTTCCGGGCCTCTTTTACATGCTTGGGGTTTTTTCTGTCAAACAAAATTCCTGACTCAATCTGGAAACTGATGGTTTTCATCCGGCCGTCAAATGCGTCCCGGGGGTTTCCGGTGATTTCATCAATGGGAATAACTTTTATGCCTTCTTTTTTTAATAACTCGAAAGTCCCGCCGGTAGAAATAATTGCATAACCTGCTTTTTCCAAAACTTTTGCAAAATCAGCTATTCCGCTTTTATCATAAACGCTAACTAATGCAAATTTTTGAGAGCTCATGTTAGTATTTTATTTAATTTCCCCTTTTCTATTGCTTCTTTTATTTCCAAAGCTACCCGTTTTCCCATTGAGATATTTTCTCCATATAAATACATACCATAAGGGGTGGCAAAAATACCAGGGGATCCGGGCATCCGGGGAGATACATCAAAAACAATGATCTCCTTTTTAGGTGGGCCGGCAGTAATCATAGTTTGCAGACCAAAGGGGCCAATCACACCAGGAGCAACCATTTTCTGAGAAGCCTGTACAAATCTTTCTCCCATTGCAAATGCATCTTCAAGTAAAGATTCCAGAACAGTCACTGCAATATGTCCGGCTTCTTCATACTTTATTCTTCCACCCATGTCCCGGAATTGCTGCTGGTATTCTGGAGATAATTTCGAAAGTCCTTCATGGTTAGTCTGGCGCCGTGTATCGGTACCAATTAATTCCAGTCGCTGATTAATTGGATCATAAAAGAAATTAAAGTTAACTTGCACTCCAACGATAAACTCTTCAATAACAGCGTGTTTTAAATGTTCCTCTGTAATTTCCCCTTTTCCAATTCTTTCCTCTATTTTTTTCTCATATTCCTTAAAATTATTAACTAAGAAAAATGCCCTTTCAAAACCTCTTTCTTTTTCCAGAACTTTTACAATACAAAGCCTGTCTATATCTTTAGGATCTTTAAATTGTTTGGGGTAGCGGATTTTGGCAGCATCCAATAAATCATATTGATTTGGTTTTACACCCCGCTCTTCAGCTTTAAGCAAAAACCTGTTTCCAAACATCGGCACTTTAAATTTTTTCTCAATGGCGTTGTAATCATTAATGTAAACTTCAAATGACCTGTGGGGAATAAAAATAGAATTTCTCTTCAATAATTCTTGTTGGACTTTTTCACTGAGTATCTCTTTGAATTCATCCAATATAATTACTTCATCTACACAACCTAATTGGCCTTCAGACGCGTAATATTTTTTGTATGTTTTCTCTCTGCCCTTTTTACAAATAACTAATGTCTTAAATCCTAAATCCTTTGCGCCGCGGCACACATCTAAGGCAGAATGACTTCCTAAAACGGCAATTGTATACTGTTTGCCCATTAGTCCAGCACCTCTTTTAGTTTATTCATTTTTATCGCATCCTTAATCTCTTTTGCAATACGTCTTCCGGTTGACATTGGTTCATCATAATTTAAATAAGTATAAGGCGAGCCATTAATAAAACAATTAGTTCCTGCTACAATTCTGGCAGAAATTTCTATCACATAAATTTCTTCAGTTGAGGTAATAATGGCTTCTAAACAAAAAGGGCCAAAAAGACCCTTAGTTGATATAAGCTTTTGGGAACTCTTAACTACCCGTTCAGCCATAGCCACAGCTTCTGCTAAAAGGGATTCCCTGATAGCCATTGGGATATTAGCTACCACTTCAAAAGAAGGCTCTATATTTAAACCTCTCTGGTTTTTGGCAGGAATCCTGCCAAGGGAATCAACATTTGTTTCATAGCGTTTATCAATACTCATGATCTCCACTCTTTTGGTTAAAGGAGAATAGAAGAAATGAAAATATACCGGCACTCCGATGACATATTCCTGGACGATAAATCTTTCTTCACTGTAGTTTTTTAACTTCTCATCAAACTCTTTTTGGTTTCTGGCAGTAAAATAACCCTTACCCCCGGAAGCACCATAAGACTTTACAATTACCGGGCGGTCAATCTTATCGCCTCTTTTAAAGCGATGCGGCACTTTAATCCCTGATTCCTCCATCCAGGTCCTCTGCATCTTGCGGTTTTCCTCCCAATCCAAAACTTTCTTGTTGCCAAAATACAAAGCATTCATATTTTTATTTTGGTCCAGCCCTAAGTAAGCTACAAATGAGCCATGAGGAATAATAATTGCATTTTTCTTGATAAGTTGTTTTTCAAGAGATGGAAAATTTTTCCAGGAGTCGATTTCTAAAACTTCATCAATAAAATTACTGTAGGAATTGTAAAGAGTGAATCGATCCGGTGTGGCTACTACTGCAGTTTTAAAACCCTCGTCTTTTGCCCCTTTAAGAATTTGCAGGGCGGAGTGAGAACCTAAAGTGACAATGGTATAGTCTTTTATAATTCCCATAATTTATTATACAAAATGACTATGCATTTGTCAAAAAAGATGCTAAACTGCCATTGATGAACAATGTCTCAGTCATAGTCGGAACTCAATGGGGAGATGAAGGCAAAGGCAAGATTGTTGACCTCCTTGCGGAAGAAAAAGACTATGTTGTCCGTTTTCAGGGCGGAAATAATGCCGGCCACACTATTGTTGTCAACAATAAAAAATATCCCCTACATTTAATTCCCTCCGGTGTTTTACATCCTAAAACAAATTGTGTAATAGCGAACGGCGTAGTTGTTGATTTAGAGGTTTTAATTTCTGAAATAGAAATGTTTACCGGTGACGGCATTAAATTAGATGGCAGGTTGTTTATTTCTGACAGGTGTCATCTGATTCTGCCTTACCATAAAGCATTGGATATAGCTTATGAAAATGCCAGGGGAAAAGGAAAATTAGGTACCACTGCCAGGGGTATTGGGCCGGCTTATGCAGATAAAGTCAGCTATAACGGAATTAGAATTTATGAACTAAAAAACTGGGATTTATTTGCGGAAAAATTTGTCTTTCAGGCGGAAATGAAAAATAAGATTCTGGAAACTTTTGATGTTCCTCCCTTAAATACGGAAAGGGAGCTGGAAAGATTAAATGAGCTTAGAAAAAAAGTATTACCTTTTATTACGGATACTTACCAGGTTTTACAGAGAGCTATTTCAGATAAGAAAAAAATCCTTATGGAAGGCGCCCAGGCAGTCATGCTGGATGTTGATTTTTCACCATATCCTTTTTCTACCGGGTCTAACACTGTTCCCGGTGCAGTAAATACCGGCGCCGGAATACCGATACAAAAAATTGGGGATATCTTAGGTGTAGTAAAAGCCTATACCTCAAGAGTCGGAGGCGGCCCGTTCCCTACTGAATTAACAGATCAGTTGGGTAATGATCTCAGGGAAAAAGGCGGCGAATATGGTACCACTACCGGCCGGCCCAGAAGAGTCGGCTGGCTGGATTTGGAGGCAGTTAATTTTGCTTGCGAAGTCTCAGGAGTAACAGAAGTTACCATTACTAAGATAGATATATTATCCGGAATGGATAAAATTAAAGTCTGTACCGGTTACGAATTAAACGGAAAGACAATTCACTATAGCAGCTGCGGGTATCTGGAGCTGGAAAAACTTACACCTGTATATAAAGAATTACCCGGCTGGACAGAAGATATAACTAAAGTTAAATCCTTCAAAGATTTACCCAAAAGTTGCCGGGATTATGTTAAATTTATAGAGGACTTCTTAGGAGTCCCGATTAAACTCATTTCCACAGGCCCCAAAAGAGAAGAATATATCAAGCTTTAGGCTTATTCCCACTCCATAGTGGCTGGGGGTTTGTTGGTAATGTCGTAAACTACCCTGTTAACTTCTTTTACCTCATTTACAATTCTGGTTGATATTTTTTCCAAAACATCATATGGCAACTTGGCAAAATTGGCAGACATGGCATCAGTTGCTTCAATAGCCCTAATTGCAATGGTCTCTCCATAAAACCGCTGGTCACCTCTTACTCCGGTGGTTTTAATGCCGGTAAAGACTGCAAAGAATTGCCAGAGTTTTTTATCTAATCCGGCTTTTTCAATTTCTTCCAGGACAATTTTATCCGCTCTTCTTAAGATGCTTAATTTTTCTTCCGTTACCTCACCTATAATTCTAACTGCAAGGGCCGGGCCGGGAAAAGGCTGCCGGGCTATAATCTCATCAGGCAATCCTAAGATGCTGCCAATTTTCCTGACTTCATCTTTATAGAAATTTCGCAGTGGTTCAACCAGCACTAAATTCATATCTTCCGGGAGTCCTCCGACATTATGATGTGATTTTATCTTCTGTGAATGTTTGCTGCCGGCAGACTCTATCACATCCGGATAAATGGTTCCCTGCACCAAAAATTTGGCATTAATTTTTTTTGCTTCTTTCTCAAACACTTCTATAAAAGTTTTACCGATTACTTTTCTCTTTTCCTCCGGGTCCACAACTCCTTTTAAGGCTTTCAAAAAATCTTGTCTGGCATCGACAATATCCACATTCATTTTGTATTTGTTTCGGAAAACTTCCCGCAAAGTTTCTGTCTCACCTTCACGCATTAACCCGGAGTCAACATAAACAGAAGTTAAATTTTTGCCAATAGCTTTGTGTACCAACAATGCGGCCACTGAGGAATCTACTCCGCCGGACAGGGCACATACAGCTTTTTCATTCCCTACAGAATCCTTGATATCTTTGATAAGATTTTCTACAAACGCGTTGTTAATTTCCTGTTTCGTAATTTCAATACCACAAATCTCTAAAAAGTTTTTTAAAAGCTGCTCACCAAACTCGGTATGTACCACTTCCGGATGAAATTGAATACCAAAAAGTTTTTTATTTTTATTTTCAATAATGGCATGTGGGATTGTTTCAGTTTTACCTAAAGTTTCAAATCCTTCCGGAATTTTTATTACCTGATCTCCATGACTCATCCATGCAGTAAATTTTTCTGGAATATCTTTCAACAACTGTACCCTGTACCCTGTACCCTGTACCCTAACTTCTGCTGGTCCGTATTCTCTTTTTCGTCCGGCTACCACTTCTCCTTCTAACAAATGACACATCAATTGTTGTCCGTAACAAATTCCTAAAACCGGAATTCCTAACTTAAATATTTCCGGATCTATTGTAGGTGACTCTTTTTCAAAAACAGCCGCCGGCCCGCCTGATAAAATTATTCCCTGTGGTTTTACTTCGCTAACCTTCTGCATGGCAGATTCCGGAATGGTAATTACCACATCGGATCCCAATTCTCGGAGTCTCCTGAATATCAGATGTGTTGTTTGTGACCCAAAATCAATTAATAAAATCATCTACTATTCTCCTTCGCGAATTTCACTATGTTTTCAAATAACGGCAAACCATCCACTTTCACTGTACCACGTCTCCAGTTAGGATGCTGCTGTTTTCTGATAAAACATTCCGGATGCGGCATCATCCCTAAAATCCTGCCGGTAGTATCAGTAATTCCGACTATGGCATTTGAGGAACCGTTCGGATTATCCGGATAACTTTGAGTGGAATTTCCCTTTTCATCAACATACCTAAAAGCAACCAGATTTTGATCTTCAACTTCTTTTAATGTCTTCTCATCCGTCAGGAATTTTCCTTCACCATGTGCTATAGGCAACCACATTAAACTATCCATACCATTTAGGAATTTGCTGTTGTTTTTTTTGTTAACTTTAACTTTTATCCACCGACATTCAAAATGTCCGGAATCATTATTGGTTAAAGTGACATCCATTTCGCCGATCTTCCTAAAAGGCAAAAGCCCAGTTCTGACTAAAACCTGAAACCCATTACAAACCCCGATAATGGCCGTATCTTTTCTTTCAATAAACTTTCTCATTTCCTGACCCAGGAAGGAGGTTAATTCTATGGCCAGGATCTTTCCGGAAACAATGTCATCTCCGTAAGCAAATCCGCCCGGTAATGCCAGAATCTGATAATCACTCATTTTTTCTGATCCATTTCTAAGTTCGTTTACATGAACTATCTTCGGATCAGCCCCGGCAACCTTAAAAGCATAAGCCATCTCGGCATCCCGGTTTGTCCCATCAGCTTTTAATACCAACACCTTAGGCTTCATGAAAATAACCTCCTCATTGGCTCCTGCCAGGCTTTCTTTAAATTACTTATATCTGCACTAAATATTTTCTTTACTTCAATAATTTGATTTATTTGAGTATTTCCTAAAATCTTAAACGGAATATTCTTGAAAAGTTGTTTTGCCGTACTTTCATTTTCTACTTCCGCAATAAAGCAGCCGGCTGTTTCATTAAACAAGAATAAATCCGGACGTTCCACCTCGAAGGAGTCAAAGCCCACCTTCGAGGTGTCTAAGACTACCCCCATTCCCCCGCCTACACACATCTCAAAAATAGCCCCGATTACTCCGCCTTCTGAAACATCATGACATGACATAATTTTTCCACTCTGAATCCCTTTGTAGATTACATCAAAAGTTTTCGGCAAAATTTTCAAATCAACTTTCGGAACACTGGATCCCAAAATTCCGTTAATATCATAATAAGTTGACCCACCTAAACTTTTATCCATTTTTCCGACCAAAACAATTGTTGAACTATTACTTTTAAAATCTGCGGTAACTGTTTTTGTAGCATCCGGAATTCTTCCTAAAACCGATATACAAAGTACCGGCGGGATTTTAATTACTTGTCCGCTTTTACTCCTGTAAGTGGAAGACAGACTGTCTTTACCGGAAATCACCGGAAGTTTAAAAACTCTCATGAAATCCACCACCGCATCAACCGATCGGTCTAAAGACCATAGGGATTCCTCATCCGGAAACGGCCAAATGTAATTATTAATTAAAGAAGCTTCCTTAAAATTCCCTCCGACAGCTACAAAATTAGCTAATGCTTCAGAAGCCGCCCAGATACTACCCCAGTAGGGATCAATATTATTTAAGACCGGATTTAAACCGTGAGAAATTACCATACCGTATTTTTTATCCAGGAACGGGCGGAGAACAGGTGAATCATTAGGGCTATCTAAACTGCTTCCGCTGTAAGGCTGTAAATCATTAGTGCCCTGGACCGAATGGTCATATAACCTGACAATTGGTTCTTTTGAACAAACATTACCATGAACCAAAACTTTTTCCAAAACATTCATCCATTCTTCTTGGTTCTTTGGAATTTCAGAAACTCTGAACTCTGAACTCTGAACTCTGAACTCGCGTTTTGCTGACAAAACGCGCTTTGGTAAACCCTGATGCAAAAATTCCATTTCCAAATTACCGACTAATTCTTCATTAAAATAAACATTGAGTTTTTTACTGCCGTCAAACTTTCCCAGAACTGCCATCTCCACATTATATTTTTTACAAATATCTTCAAATCCTGCTAAATTCTTCTTTTCTAAAACCACAATCATTCTTTCCTGGGATTCAGACATCCAGATTTCCCAGGGAGCCAAGTCTTCATACTTTAAAGGAGCATTTTTAAGATCCACAGATACCCCTAACTCTTCCCCGATTTCACCAATTGCTGAAGAAAAGCCGCCTCCCCCGCAATCCTGTACCAACCTGATTAGATTTTGATCCCGGGCTTCCAATAATGCATCAAACATCCGCTTTTCCTCTATGGCATTGCCAATTTGCACGGCAGATGAATGCACTTCTTTAGTTCTATCAGTCATTTCCCCGGAAGAAAAAGTTGCCCCATGAATGCCATCTCTGCCGGTTCTGCCGCCCACACTTACTATTAAGTCTCCTATTCTCGGCTTTTCTTTTATTGCATATTTTTTGGGTACAATCCCGAAGGCTCCCACTATCACGGTTGGCCTGGCCCGAAAGTCCTTGTGAAAATGCACCGAGCCATTATTAGTAGGAATCCCCATTCTGTTTCCGTAATCCCTGACTCCGGCTACTACCCTTTTGAGTAGATACTCAGGCGGCAGACAGCCAACCGGCAGTTCTCTTGCCGGTAAATCAACCGGCGCAAAACAGAAAATATCAGTTGAGGCAATATTTTTAGCTCCCTTCCCGGTGGCAGCAATATCCCGGAAGACTCCGCCTGATCCGGTCATGGCCCCACCATAAGGCTCAATCGCTGAAGGGGCATTGTGAGTTTCTACTTTGCCGCAAATTCCAAAGCCCTCAAAAAAATCCATCACCCCGGAATTATCAACAAAAGCAGAGACTATATTTTTATCGTGTTTTAAGGCTTCTTTTTTGAGCCTTTTTATTAAAGGTTCTTTTTTCTTACCGTCTACAATTAAGTCCGCCCTAAAAGTTTTATGCCCGGAATGCTCACTCCAAGTTTGAGCTAACGTTTCCAACTCTAAATCAGTTGGATCCCTATTGATCTTTTGGAAATATTTTTGGATGGCTTTCATTTCCTCCAAGTTAAGGAAAAGTGTATCTTTAGATAAATCCAGCAATTCTTGATCATTTAAATTCCTTATCTGAACAATTTGTGTTTTACCAGGTCTAGCCTTTAAAATCAAAGTCTTTGGCTCTGCCGTCACTATGTGTTCTGTCAAAGGATTGAAGGAAACCTTTTTGTTAACATATTCCACAGAACTATCACAGGCAATAAGTTTTATTCCTAAATCCGAAGCAGCTTTGGTTATCGATGCCACCTCCGGATTCATCACTCCGGGTTTATAAGCAATTTCTATCGTAGCTGGCCGCACCTTCGAGGTGGGTTTTGACTCCTCGAAGGCGGAATTTATTGTATACCTCTGATTAATTGATTCAGACAATAATTTTTCAGCCAAAGTCTTAGCATCTTTTATTGAGATACCTTCCAGCCGGTAAACTTTAATATTGGGTTGCCCTATTGTCTGCACTCTGACTTTTTGTATCATTTGTTTAATCTTTCTAAATCTCTCCAACCAATATCTGTTCTATAGTGCAAATTATCTCCCTCTATATTGATTAATTTCATGGCTTGGTAAGCTTTCTCTCTGGCTTCAATGACATTTTTTCCTTCACCGACTACATACAAAACCCTTCCGCCGTTAACTACATAATCCGAATTTATCTTTTTAATCCCTGCTCCATAAATCTTCACCCCGGTCTCTAGTGCCTTTTCAATCCCTAAAATTTTCTTTCCCTTCACCGCTTTATAATCCACCGGGTATCCTTTTGCTGCTGCTGCTACCGCTATCCTGATTTTTTTATCAATATTGAATCTTATGTTTTTCAGATTGCCTGATATAACTGCATCTGCTAAATCAAGAAAATCATTTTGTATTGCAGACAAAGTTGCCTCTGCTTCCGGGTCACCCCATCTGGCATTAAACTCTATGATGTATACTCTTCCTTCAATAACAATCCCCCCCAAATACAAAACTCCTTTGTACGGCCGTCCTTCTTTTTGCAATCCATTCACAGTTTTGTTAAAAATTTCTTCCACTTGTTTTTTAATTTTTTTATCAACTATTAAAGGATTCGAGATACAACCCATGCCTCCGGTATTCGGCCCTTTATCCCCATCATTTACCCTTTTATGGTCCTGGGCGAAACCTACTGTTTTAAAGTCTTTTCCGTCACAAAGGGCAAAAGCGGAAAACTCCTCACCGATCAACCACTCTTCCAACAAAAAAGTCTTCCCGGAAGACCCGAATCTTTGCATCTCATTAATAGCGGAAATTGCCTCGCTGGTATCGGCTGCCGGTATGGCTCCCTTGCCTTCCGCCAGTCCGGAGGCTTTTACAAACCATTTCGACTCCGGATGTTTTTTAACAAATTCAATACCCCTGTCAATCGAACTAAAAGTATGGAATTTTGGAATCGGAAGCTGGTATTTAACCATAAACCTCCGGGCCCAGGCTTTATCCCATTCAATCTGTCCGGCCTTTTTTGTAGGCCCTACAACATCGATTCCATTAACCGCCAACTTATCCACTAAGCCTACTTCCACCGCATTATCCTGTGCCACATCTACAAAATCCACATTTTCTTTTTTGCAGATTTTTAAGATTTCTTTAACGCTGGTTGTTTTCAAATCTGGAAAACTTTGCACCGGTTTTTCAGTGTTAATTTGCATTAAGTCATTACCGGGAATAGCTAAAATTCTATTAACATAGTTATTGTGTCCGTATTTTTCGACTAATGCTGCCCCTCTCCCGCCTCCGTCCACCACCAAAACTGTCTGCATATCACAAAGCTTTGCTAAGACACCTGCATACAGCTTATTTTCTTTTACCTTTAATCTTTTATATAAAGATTCAACACTATCTCCTTTTTTGATTTTTTCAAAACATCGACCCAAGACCGGGCCAAAATCAAATTCCAATGATAAAAAGTGATTAGAACATCCTGCATAAGAAACATGATTATCCAGAAAGTTTTGCATCGCCTTTTCCGTCATTTTCCCTTTATTCCACAATGCATTTGTACCATCTGGGTTTTTGACTACCCCATCCATACTATCGGGAATTAACCCGGGGTGGGTATTCAAAATCCGGTTAGGAAATGCGTCAATGACCTCGTCTAAAATGATCTGTTTCCAACCGGCCAAACAAATATAATCGGGATTTAACTTCCTCAAAAGAGGTAATACGTCTTCTTTCTTCGGGCAAATATTAACCGGTAATTTATTTCTTCTTGCCCGCTCTAAACCCGGGGTTTCTTTAGTATCGCTGACAACTGCCGCAACTTTCGCCTTGATTTTTCCGGCCTTTACCCCATCAATGATCGCCTGTAAATTAGTGCCGGTCCCGATATTAGAAATTAAAATAACTATGTTTTTCATACGTCATATACTACCTCTTCCCTGCGTTCTCCAATATCAACCGGGTAATTACCATTAAATAAAGCTGTACAAAGCAGATCTTCCGATAAACCAATTGCTCTTATTAACCCCTCATAAGACAGATAATGTAATGAATCTACCCCTAATTCCTTTTCAATTTGTTTAATGTTTTTTACAGCGGCAATTAACTTTTTTTGGTTTGGGGTATCAATACCGTAAAAATCCGGGAACTTAATCGGAGGAGATGAAACCAAAAGATGCACCTCTTTCGCCCCGGCATCTTTAATCATCTTCATAATCTGTCTTGAGGTTGTTCCTCTAACAATTGAATCATCTATAACAACTACTCTTTTCCCTGCAATTATATGTTTCATCGGATTGAGCTTCAATTGAACAATCCGATGGCGGGTATGCTCTTCAGGAGAAATAAAGGTCCGGTGGATATAGCGATTTTTAATCAACCCCATTTCAAAAGGAATACCGGACTGCCTTGAATAACCAATTGCAGCAGGAATGGCAGAATCCGGAATCGGGATGACAATATCTGCTTTAATTTTATTCTCTTTTGCCAGTTCTCTGCCAAGATTTTGCCTGACAAGATCAACGCTTTTTCCTAAGATGACACTATCAGGTCTGGCAAAATAAACATATTCAAAAACATCCAGTTTTTGATTGCCTTTTTCAATCTGAATACTCTCTAAACCACTATCATCAATTACAATCATTTCCCCGGGTTTAACCTCCCTTAAAAACTTTGCCCCGACAATATCCAGTGCACAAGTTTCTGATGCGATAATGTATCCGCCGTTTAATTTACCTATACAAAGCGGCCTAATACCAAAGCTGTCCCTTAAGACAATGATCTTTTTTTCGTCCATGATTAATAAACAAAATACCCCGATAAAAAACGGATAAGCTTTTTTAATGGCAGATTCAAGACTTAAACCTTCCTTCATCAAAACAGCAATTGCTTTGGCAATCATTTCCGAATCATTAAGTCCAGCAGTAGCAACTTTTTTACTCTTTAAGAACTCTTCCAGTTTTTTGGTGGAAGGAAGATTGCCGTTGTGAACTAAAGCGATTGATTTACCCCTGCTGATTTTCTCTAAGATAGGTTGAGAATGGGATTTTATTGAACCCCCTGAAGTGGAATAGCGGTTGTGTCCAATAGCCAGATAGCCTTTTAGTTTCTTTAGGTCTTTTTCCTCGAATACATGAGAAACTAAACCTAAACCTTTGTGAAGATAAATTTTATTTCCGTCAGAAGAAGCAATTCCTGAAGATTCCTGACCCCGGTGTTGCAGGGCCCACAGCCCCGGATGAACTAAACGGGCGGCCTCAAATCCCTTACCGAAAACTCCAAATATCCCGCATTTTTCCTTAATCTTCGTTCCCATAGCCTAATATAACTATTTAACAATCGAAAGTCAAGTAACATGGTATACTTACCTTAATGGAAAATTTAACTAATAATCACAGAATACTTTCTTTTAAGTATGCCTTAGCGGGAATTATTTCTGCTTTAAGGGAAGAGCCAAATCTAAAGCTTCATTTTGCGGCAGCATTATTGGTAATCATCATCTCTGCTCTTTTAAACATCTCCCGATCTGATTGGATAATCATTATCTTCCTAATAGGATTCGTCATTTCTGTTGAACTTACTAACACAGCCATCGAGGCAGTGGTTGATGCATTTACAGATAAGGAACACCCTGGGGCAAAGTTAGCTAAAGATATATCAGCAGGCGCAGTACTCGTGGCAGCAGTAACTTCATTGGTGGTTGGAATTATAATATTCGTACCTTATCTTAATCAGATCCTGCGGCTAATCGCCTCAGGATGACAGAGGGGAATTGGACAAATGGATAATGTAAGTCTGTTCTTTTATATATTCAACATAAGCGGTCACTTCTGGGCTCTTGATCAGCTTATGATTTTTGCCACAGCACCTTTCATTTATATTATATTTTTACTTGTCCTTGTGTTAGGTGTTAAGGGAGGAATAAGAGAGAGAAAAGCTTTATTGCTTATTATAGCAGGACTTCCTATTGCTATTTTACTCATTAAAGCTATCCATATTTTTTTCTTTGAACCCAGGCCGTTTGTAACTTTTAACTTTTCCCCGATTGTCAGTGAGTCGCCTGATAGCGCTTCTTTCCCATCAAGGCACGCAACTATTGCTACAGTTTTTGCCTTTGCATATATTTATTTTAGGTCAAAGTGGTGGCCTATCGCCTTATTTATAATGCTTTGGATAGGGCTGTCAAGAATTTATGTGGGAGTGCATTACCCCTTAGATGTTGTGGGTGGATTTGCTGTAGGAGGAATTTCCATATTGATTTCGGCGCAGATTATGAAGTTGATAAAAAGAGCAATATTATCTGTTTAAAAGGGCTTCAAATTTTTTTACATTTTTAAATGGACCAATCACCTGCAGATTGTAATTATGAATGACAAATAATTCCTTGGCCAGATTTTGAATATCTTCTTTGGTTACTTTATCAACCTTTTCCAGGATTTCTTCAAATGTTTCTATTTTCCTGTCAAGAACAAAATTAGTACCGAAGTATTCTGCCAGGAAATTTGTTGACTCGGACTGTAACGCGATCCTTCCCCGAATCATCTCTTTCGCTTTCTGTAATTCTTCATCTGTAACTTTTTCTGAAATTAAGACTTCAAGCTCTGCCAGAATAACCTCTAAACCCTCATTGATTTTTTCCAGCTTTAATCCTGCATACACTGTAAATGAACCTGCATCTTTGTAGCTACTATGATGGGCATTCACATGATAAGCCAAGCCTCTTCTTTCCCTGACTTGAATAAATAGTCTTGAAGACATGCCTTCACCGAGTAAAGCCCCCAGTACCCTGGCTACATATCTCTTGCTGTCATAGCGGTCAAATCCCTCTACACCTAAAATAATATTGGCCTGGTCAGTTACTTTATGGAATACTCTAACCCGGGCCCTAGTCTGTTTCTTTTTTTGATAAGGCTTGCAGAAAAACTTATTTCTTTCCGGCAGAGTTAAAAAATAATTCTTTGCTATATTTTCAATATTTCTGGGCAGCCTGCCAACCAAAACTAAAGCCATGTTAACAGGAGCATAAAGTGAATCCATATAGGAAAACATATCTCCTCTGTTTATAGAGGTGACCGTTTCCTCTTTTCCTCCGATATCCCACCCCAATGGCTGATCCCCGAATTGAAGCTCCTCATATAAGTCCCAGATGTACCTGCTCGGATTATCCCTAAACATTCTGAGCTCTTCTACAATTACCCCCTTTTCCCTTTCAATCTCATCTTGAGACAATAGGGGCTCTTTAAGCATAGAAGAAAGCAAGTCTAAGGCTAAATCTATATGTTTGGCAGCTGATTTAATCCAGTAATAAGTTACCTCTTTATCTGTGGCAGCATTATTTACTGCACCAATGCCATCTACTAAAGTGGCAATCTTTTCGGCAGATGGAAACTTAGTTGATCCTTTGAAAAACATATGTTCCAAAAAGTGGGAGATACCATTAATCTTTCTTGTTTCATATCTGGAACCGGCCCCGACAGCTACCAATGTTGTCACCGAATCAAGATGCGGCATGTCTACCGTAATTAAAGTCAGGCCATTTTTTAATGTAGTAATTTTGTGCATAAACTGACCTTCGTCATTGCGACCCGGCTCTGCCGGGGAAGCAATCTTGGTAGGATTAAATAGATTGCTTCGTCGTTTCACTCCTCGCAATGACACTTGATTGTATACGTTCTAACATTTCTTCCACCGTTTGCTCCACGGTTAAATTGGAATTATCAATTATAATAGCTCCTTCCGGAATCCTAAGTGGTGAGACTTCGCGCGTCTCGTCCTGCTTGTCTCTCTCTTCCATACTTTTTAAGACATCTTCATATTTTACAGCCGGGTCTTTTTCCACCAGTTGCTGGAACCGCCTTTTAGCCCTGGTCTCTACGGAAGCTGTTAAGTAAAACTTATGTTTAGCCTCCGGAAAAATTTCCGAACCGATATCCCTACCGGTCATAACCGTACTTTTGGAATTCACCAATTTATACTGAATAACTTTAGTGGCCTCACGAACTTCTTTTATTGCAGAAACTGCCGGCACTATTTTAGTTACTTCCGAATCATGTAATTTATTTGTGACGTCCTCACCGTTTGCAAAAAATCTTTGTTCACTATCCTGAGGTTTAATCCCTATCTGCAAACTTTTATAAATTTCCACTATCTTTTCTAAATCACTCAGAGGAATGTTATTCTTGAGGATAAAAATGCAGCCGGCCCGGTAAATAGAACCAGAGTCAATATATTGGTACCCTAGCTTTTGTGCTAATAAAAATCCGACACTGTTTTTGCCGGAAGAAGTTGGTCCGTCAATAGTTATAATTTCTTTATCCACGAGCCTTAGTTTATCATAACCAACCTATCCAGGACTACCCCCTCTGCTTCCACCTCGGGGGTGGAAGTATAGCTGCACCTCGGGATTTTTGGACAAAGTATATACTATCGTGGTAAGTTTGGTCATGTAGCGATTATTCGAATAATTGGTACAGATTCAAAATATTGTCGGTCGATATACCCTGTGCCTAAACAGAGGTCTTTTCCTGTGGATACGATCTCACCATTTTAGCTGCTAAAAGAGATTGAACAAAAGGATAGCCCCATTTCTGATAAGTCTCATCTTCTAAAAATCCGCTAATCGGTAAGACTTTATCTGCTATCCCCTCATCAAGGAATTTCTCGCCGATTTCTCTTTTAGACAAACCTGTATTCTCTAGCATGATGATTTTATCGTAAATTTCCTTAACATCAGCATAAAAAACTGTTGGATCTTTCCTCCTTCTTTCAAATTCTGCAAGTTCTTTTTGGCGTCTTTGAACCGCCCTTTCCAGAATAGCTCTGGAATGATCATCAACACTTTGTATACCTTCCGATCGATCAATGAGGTCCTGTCTTATTTTTTTAACGTAGTTATCAACCGCTACTACAAAACTTTCTTCTGAAGTAAAACCGAATGGTAACCGGTTAAATTTAATACCTTCTGTTTCTGAAGTCATAAGTTCTCTAGATGTTTTATTCTCGGACCTTCCGGAGTATCTTCTATTCCATAACCTAGCTTTTTGATTTCTTTTCGGAGTTGATCTGATTTCTTAAAATCTTCGAATTTTCTGGCTTGTTCTCTTTGGTTTATCAGTTTCTGTACTTCTTCCGGAACCTCTATCTTTTTTCCTAAATACTCATCTGAGTTTAACCCCAAGACCTGATCCATTTTTAGTAAACTTTCAGCTTTAGCAGAAGACGGGTAGTCCGATTTCACCATATCCCACATAACTGCCAATGCTTGTGGGGTATTTAGATCATTATTTAGCACCTCCATAAAATCCTGTTCATATTGGGCGCAGCCAATCTTGGGCTCATCCCAGTCCCTGACTATCTCCCTTAAATTATTCAAAGCATTCTGAGCAGCTTGTATAGAATCCCAGGTAAAATCTAACCCTTGTCTATAATGGGAAGTTAAAATTAGATAACGAAGAGCCAATGGATCAAAACCTTTTTCTATCAAATCAGTTACCAAAATCATATTACCTAAACTCTTGCTAATTTTTTCACCTTTCATTGTTAACCACTCATTATGTAGCCAGTAATTAGCTGTTTGGCGACCATATGCGCCGTAGGCCTGAGCCACCTCATTTGTATGATGAACAGGAATGTGCTCTTTTCCTCCGGTATGAATATCAAACTGTTCTCCCAGGTATTTAGTGGACATTGCCGTACATTCTATGTGCCAGCCCGGAAAACCGCTACCCCATGGGCTGTCCCACTTCATAATATGCTCCGGCTGATTGGTCACCCAAAGTAAGAAATCCCAAGGATTTTTCTTTTCCGGGTCTACTTCTACCCTGGCTCCTGCTTCCTGCTTATCCAGTTTCAACCTGGCAAAATCCGCATAACTGGGAAATTTTCCGGTATCAAAAACCAAGCCGGTTCTTGTTAAATATGCAAAACCATTTTCTTCAATTTTTTTGGCTAAATTTATTTGCTCAGGAATATGTTCAGTAGCCCGGCATAAAACATCCGGTCTTCGAATATTTAGTAAATCAACACTTGCTAAAAATTGGCCTAAATATTTATCGGCAATTTGCCAAACTGTTAATCCCTCCCTTTTTGCTCCTTTTTCCATCTTATCTTCCCCGGCATCAGCATCAGAAGTAAGATGACCGACATCTGTAATATTCATTACCCACTTTACCTCAAACCCCTCAGATCTTAAAAGCCGCACCAATGTATCCCAAACCACATAAGCATACATATGCCCTATATGTTGATTCCAATAAACTGTCGGTCCACAGGAATATATACCCACATGAGGTGGGTTCAGTGGAGTAAACTCCTCAACTTTCCGCGATAGTGTGTTATACAGTTTTAGCATAAATTTCTAATTTCTAATTTCTAATTGACCTAAAAATTTAGAAATTAGGTTAATTAGGTTAATTAGAAATTTCCTCTAGCCTCCGACTCCTCTTTTAATTTCAGCCTTCCCTGCATAGGCTACAGCCGGATTAACCGGCTGCTTTTTCTTTTCTTCTTTTTTTATTTCCACAACTTGTTTTTCCTGTTGCTGAGCTTGAAGCCTTTGCTGCTCTTTTTGTTTATTCTCTGCCCTCACTTTTGCTTGTGCCGCCTGTAAATTACTCAGCCAGTTCCTGGTATAACTCAGCTGTTTTTGTCTGTCTACTTCTTTTTTTTGGTCGGCCTGTTGTTTTTGCTGCAGTTGTTGAGGAGTTAATGGTGAACTTGTGGCAGATTGCACCCCTTGCTCTATCATTTCACCTACTGAATCCTTAATATCTTCTACCACCTCAGTTGTTGTCTGTTCTACTTCTTCACTAAATTTTCCAATAACATTGCCACTATTAGCCATAGGTTTTAAGTATAGAGTATAGTGTATAGAGTATAAAGGGTAGTTCGCGCTACACCATTATACTTGATACTTTATACATTATACTTATTTTAGTATTCTTTCCTTCCTTCCAGTGCCCTGGAAAGAGTTGTCTCATCTGCATATTCTAAATCAGATCCCACCGGCAGTCCCCTGGCAATCCTCGTTACTTTCACCCCCAAAGGAGCAATTAACCTTTGGATATACATAGCTGTAGCCTCTCCTTCCATTGTCGGATTTGTTGCCAAAATTATTTCCTTAACACTGCCATCCTTTAATCTTGGCAGTAGCTCCTTAATATGAATTTCCGACGGCCCGATATTTTCTAAAGGTGAAATAACTCCGTGTAATACATGATATAGACCCTTAAAATTTGCTTTTTCTAAAGCCAGTACATCCAACGGATTTTCCACCACTGCAATTACTTCTTTGTCCCGGTCCTGATCTAAACAAATCTGGCAGGGATCAACTTCCCCGATATTAAAGCAAATAGAGCAGATTTTAGTTTTTTCTTTCATTCCCAGTGCTGCATCAGCTAAAGCCCTGGCTTCTTCAATGGGAGCATGTAGTAAATAATAAGTTAACCTCTGGGCTGTTTTCGGCCCAATACCAGGTAATCTCTCAAAAGCTTCTATTAAACTTTGTACTGATTTGGGGGCTTGCGCCATTGCGTGGCAAATTGTATCACATCCCCGGCATACCCATACCGCCCATTAAACTTTTCATTTCATCCGCAGCAACCTTTTGAGACTGTTTTAAGGCCTCATTGACAGCTTCCGTAACTTTATCTAAATCATTGTCGCCGGAAATAGCAACTACTTTCTGATCACCAGTCATTACTACCGTGACACCTTTGTGCTCCACAGTAATCTTTATGGCAGCTAATCTTTTTTGTACTTCCATTGCCTGGTCTCTCATCTTCTTGAGATCACCAAGCTGTTTTAGTCCATCCATTAATCCCACGTTTTTAAATCCTCCTTAAAAATATAACTGCCTTTGATTTGAAAAGGCAAGGTTCTTCGAAACGAGCAGTAAAATCCGGCGAAGCCGGACTGCGAGCAAGAAGGTCCTTATAGAAATATTATAACGTATTTGACTGAGTTCGTCTAGCTGAATCAATTACATTCCGGAGCAAACTGACAATTGTCAAAGGCCCGATTCCGCCCACTGTCGGACAATATAATTTGACAATTTTGCTGATTTCCTCTTCATTGATATCTCCATAGATCTCCTGTTTACCATCAACAGTTTCCCTACCTACTCCTACCCCGATTACATATGCCCCCTTTTTAACATTTGACCCGTTCACAATATTTTTTACTCCGGTGGCAGAAATTACTATATCCCCGCTTTTAATTTTTGTGTCCGGATCCTCTGTATCACTGGCAATTACTGTCACTTCAAATCCGTAACTTTCCAGAAGCTCCCTGACAGGCCTTCCAGCAGTCTTACCCCGGCCTAAAACTACAATTTTTTTGCCTTTTAAAAATTCTTCTGTCTTGGAAAATCCTTCCAAATACGTAAAAGCTGTCAGCATTTCCCAAACAGCCATTGCAGTTGCTTTATCATATGGTGATTCCTCACTAAAACCGTCTACATCTTTTTTAGGATCAACTTTCCCGATCAATTCATCAAAATTCCAACTGTCATATATCGGGTACTGAATAATCATCCCATGGACATTTTTGTCAGCATTTAATTTTTCAATAGTTTTTATACACTCATTAAATTGATCTTTAGAGAATTCAAAAAAAATTACTTTAACCCCGATTTCTTCTGCGCGCTTAATCTTAAAGTTTACATAAATCCTGGAAGCCGGGTCTTCACCTGCAAGGATAATGGCAAAGGTCGGTTGAATCTTTAATTTCTTAACCTCCTCCTGGAGTTTTTTGGCAATTGCATCTGCCACTTCTTTACCGGATACTTTCATGGAAGCTACTTATCCACCCCTGGCACCGGAAACTTTCCGGCAAATCTTTCTACTTCTTTTCTGATTAACTTCAAATTATTATTTCTGTGAATCTTTATTTTTACCTCCTTTAAGAAATCTCTTCTTTTTTCCGGTTCTTTAGGTAAATCCAATCCTTTTATCTCTTCCAGTACTCTTTTAATCCAAACTGCAATTTTTACCATATCCTTTTCTTTCATTCCCCTTGAAGTCAGCGCCGGTGTTCCTAGACGAATACCCGATGGATAAAAAGGCGAAGCCGGTTCCCCGGGAATCGTATTCTTATTGACCGTAATCCCTGCTTCCTCTAGCGCATATTGGGCCTGGTACCCCATTCCGTATCCATATCTGGTTAAACTTAAAAGTATTAGGTGCGTTTCCGAAACAGTCCCGAGTTCTTTTGCTAAAACTGCTGCATTTTTGGCCACTTGAATTGCATATTTTTTAAATAAAGGGTTTGAGGCTTCTTCTAAACTCACAGCAATAGCTGCTGTTTGGTGATTGTGAGGACCGCCCTGAATCCCCGGAATTATTGCCCTTTCAATCTTACTTCTTATTTCCGGATCTCTTTTCATCCCCCGTTCAGTGACCAAGATTATCGCTCCCCTGGGACCTCTTAAAGTTTTATGTGTAGTAGTCATAATGATATCAACATAAGGAACCGGTGATTCATGTACACCGCCTATGATTAAACCGGTTATATGGGAGATATCTGCCACCAGGGTTGCATTTACCATGTCGGCAATCTTCCTGAATTTGCTATAATCTAACTTAAAAGGGTAAGCAGTTGTCCCTACCCAGATTAATTTTGGCTTGTTTTTTTTGGCCAAGGTTTCCAGCCCATCAAAATCAATTTTCCAGTCCTTGCCAACATTGTAATTAACAGCTTTATAAAAAATACTGGAGAAATTTAAGTTGGCACCGTGTGTTAAGTGCCCACCGGAAGATAACGAGAGCCCCATCACCACATCTGCGGGGTTGCAGACTGCCATGGTGATCGCCATATTAGCCGGAGAACCGGAATATGATTGCATCAGCGCAACCGGCACACCGAATAATTTTTTTGCTAAATCACTGGCATAATTCTCAATCTTGTCTATAACTTCATTCCCACCGTAATACCTTCTGCCCGGAAAACCTTCCGAGTATTTGTTGGTAAGAATGGAACCCAAGGCTCTTAATACATCTGCAGAAACATAATTTTCCGAGGGGATCATTTCCAAGCCATACTTTTGACGACGGGCTTCTTCAGAAATCAGCTTAAATACTTTTTTTGTAGCAACGTGTAATGCCATAGAAAAACCCATTGTTAATCAGTAAGAGTTAATTGTCAATAGTAAAGAGTGCTTTCCCTTGCTAAAAATTTTTATTTACCATATCATCTTAGGAGTAATGCTACTTAGACTTGTTGATAAAATAAAAGAAGCAGAAGATGTTACCTCATTTATCTTTAAGCCGGAAATGGCTTTTCCCTGGAAAGCGGGGCAGTTTTTACACTACACCCTCCCTCATCGAAATTTTGATGAACGTGGTCTTGAGCGTTATTTTACGATTGCTTCCGCTCCACATGAGCAGGTAATCTACATAACTACCCGATTTGCTAAAGAGAAAGGCAGCAGTTTTAAGAAAGCCTTAAGATCGTTAAAATTAAACGATACCACAGAAGCTGTTGGCCCTGATGGAAATTTTACAGTAGATGATCCAAACCAAGAAATGGTCTTTATTGCCGGGGGAATCGGCATAACTCCTTTTAGAGCTATTCTGTTGGATCTTGAACATAAAAAAATATTCCCTAAGATTACCCTTCTATATTCCAATAAAACACCTGATTTCCCTTACATAAAACTTTTAGGTAAACTAATGAGACTCAACAGGAATTTAAGAATACATTATTTTATCGGCCCCAAAAGAATAAATGAAGACTCAATTAGGAAGATTGTTGAGAATTTAAAGAAGCCAATTTTTTATGTCTCCGGCCCCGGAGGCATGGTCAAAAATTTAAGTAATCAGCTAAAAGAAATCGGCGTACCAAAAGAACACATTAAGCAGGACCTCTTCCCCGGCTATGATTAATTAAAATGAAATCATTCATCAAGGTTTTTATCTTAATCTTTCTTTTATTTATACTGATCGTGCCTATCATATTAATAAACCAGGAGCTTAGCTTTAAGAAAACTGCCGATCTATTATTTTTTATCCACCGTGGTTTAGGCTTATATGCTTTTTCCCTGATTTTTTTGGCATTAGTAATGGGATCAACTATAACTTTACTGGACAGGCTTTTTACACCGGGTAAAGCTTTTGTCATTCATCAGGTAATTGCATCTTCAGGTTTTACCTTAGCAATTCTTCATCCGGTATTTTTGTTTAGCACTTATCTTTTAGAAGGTAATTTAAGTTATGTGATTCCCTTTTTATCAGGTATAAATCTTTTCTATTTTTTACTGGGAATTTTTGCTTTGTTGCTACTTATATTAACTGTAACCTCAGCACTGTTACGCTTCAGGCTCGGCCCTCAATGGCTTTTTATCCACCGCCTCAACTACTTGGTATTTTGGTTAATTTTTTTCCATGGCTTAAACTTAGGCACCGATACCCAAACATATTTTGCCCGAATAATATTTTTAGCTTATGGATTAATTGTAAGCGCTATTACCATCCGTAGGCTCTTAGTTTACCGTATCTGAATTAAATATTTCTGCTGCTGCCCGGATAATTTCATCATCTGCTGCCAGCTCTAAATTGGCAATATCTTCCCTTCTTTCCGGACGGCTACCCAATGCTGTGGAAACCCTGATGCCTCTGCCTAAGACGTCGGAAAAAACCCCTTCTAAAAGATCCCTATTCTTCGGCGCCTCCAGGATTCTTTGATGAAATGAATACGGAACCTCCAGTATGACGGTGTTCTCCGTGCACTTTCTAATACTAATGGACCTAAGTAATGCTTCTAATGAATAATTAAAAGAACGCACTGTTTCCAATACAAAAGTCCACTTCTCTTTTAACTTAAAAATATCCAAAGAATCGGATGAGACAGTTGAAAACTCTGATTGCTCCTTATTACTATGGGAATCTTCTCCTTTCAAAACTTTCTCAACCTCTTCCTGTCTTCTTGAGCTACTAGCATCGTCATTGCGAGGAGTCCCGACTTCAGTCGTGGACGACAAAGCAATCTTGGTGGGAATTTCTTCCGGACTAGATTGCTTCCCCCGGATCAAGTCCGGGGTCGCAATGACGGAAAAGGAAGTACAAATTTCTACCACTGCCAGCTCCAGCGGTAATGACGGAATGGAAGCGAACTTTAATTTTTCCAGAGCTTTTTGCAAAATATCCAGTGCTTTAACTAAATCCCGACCGGATAAATTCTCTGACAATATTACCATCTGCTCATACTTATCTTCAGTAAGTTGAGGTTTAACCAACTGCCCTCCTACCTTATTTTTAATCAACATCAAGTTTCTTAAGGTATCCATTAAGGAAAGCGTTAATTCCCGAACATCTGCTCCATGCTCCAGCTGCCCTGATACATTCAGTAAGCTTTTTGCCGAATCTTGCCTGAAAAGGTCTTTTACTAAATCCACAAGGTCATCAAAGGGGGTGGATTGAAGATTTTCCTGTAAATATTTAATTGTAACCTTAACTTTAGCAGCACTTACCTGATCCAATAACTTGATGCCATCCCTAAAACTCCCTTCCGCTTTCTTTACTAAAAGCTTGAAGGCTTCCGGCTCAATATCAATTTGTTCTTCCTGAATTATTTTTTCAAAGGCGGCTGAGATCTCGCCCGGAGCAGCTAACTTAAAATCCAACCTTTGTACCCTGGATAGAATCGTCTGCGGGATTTTCCCCAGTTCGGTGGTTGCCAAAATAAACAACACATGTGCAGGAGGCTCCTCCAGAGTCTTAAGCAAGGCATTAAAGGCTTCCGTGGTTAACATATGTGCCTCATCAATGATGTATACTTTTTTCTTAAGAGAACTGGGTGAAAGCTTAATTTTTTCCCTTAGCGACCTAATGTCTTCAATTCCCCGGTTGGAAGCGGCGTCAATTTCAATAAGGTCCAAATTAGATCCGTCAGTAATGGAGATACACGTTGCGCATTTGTTACATGGGTAGTCATTAGTCTTCAGTATCGCTTCGCTCTCAGCTATCAGACTTTTTTTGTCTTTGTCTGACGACTGACGACCGGTACCAATCGAAGATTGGTGGACTGACGACTTCTTCTCACAGTTAACCATCTTAGCTAAAATCCGGGCGGTAGAAGTTTTACCTGTTCCCCTGGGGCCGACAAAAAGATAGGCGTGGGATAATTTATTGTTTTGAAAAGATGAAAGAAGAGTTTTTTTTACAGCTTCCTGACCCATTAGTTCTTGTAAAGTTTGAGGGCGGTACTTTAGATAATAAGCTATATTTCCCATTAATTATGATGAACTCCCAAAAGATGATTTACGCCGTGCTCTACCAAATACTTAACTTCTTCATCTACAGAAATACCGTCAAGTGAAGCATCCTCAATTGCCTGCGGATAGGAGATAACAATGTCTCCGAGCCGGAGCCATCTATCCGGGGAGGCTACAAAGCCCACCCGGGGAATATGTTGCAGACTGGCAGGGTGGGAATCCTCCAAAGCAAAAGATAAAATATTAGTGGTCGCATCTATCCCCCGGTACTTCTGATTAAGTTCATGCATCTTTCTGTCACCTACAATGCTAATCCCCAGTTCAATGCGGCCGGAAATACGGAATTTTGTGAGAATTGCTGCAACAACAGCCTTAATTGCTGACTTATTAATATTATATCTGGGATCGGAATTAACAATTATATTTATCATATTAGTTATTTCTTCTTCATGACCCATGCAACCTTTCTTTAACAATACTACTTACTTGACCACCTTCCGCTCTTCCTTTAACTTTACCTATGACCACCCCCATCACCTTCCCCATCTCCGAAAACGATGTTGCCCCTAATTCATTTATAGTCTCCTCAACTATTTTAGTCAATTCCTCATTACTCATCTGAGCAGGTAAATAACCTTCAAGGATCTTCGCTTCTAACTCTTCCTTTGCTGCGGACTCTTCCCTGCCGCCCGCCCGAAAGCTATCTGCTGCTTCTTTTCTTTTTTTTACTTCCCTTGAAATCACGGAGACTATATCTTCATCAGATAAACTTTCACCCTTGGAAATTTCTTTATTTTTAGCTTCGGACAAAAGCAGTCTGAGGGTGGAAACTTTAACCTCATCACGGGCCAACTGAGCATCTCTTAAATCAGTTTGCAGTTGATCTAATAACATAGGGTTATCTGCTGTATCTCCTGGCCCGCATGATTTTTCTTCGTTTCTCAGCCAAATACTCCTGACGGAGTTCGGATGGTTTCCGGTAAACAGACCGTTCCCTGATTTCCTGGACTATTCCTTCTGCCACGGCCTTTTTTTGAAATTTTCTGATCACTGAATCCGTGCTGTCGCCCGGACCGGCTTTTACAACAATAGACATAAATGTAAAAACACCTCCTTTTATTTAACTAGACAAACTTCTTCCATTGTCCACCCAGAAGATGGAAATGTAAATGAGGTACATGTTGTGCTTTTCCCCCATTTACGACCACCCTGTATAAATCATTTTCCAAATTTTTCTCTGCCACCAATGTATTTACAGCCTGGTAAACTTCTGCCAGTAAATCACCATAACTGCCTCCGAGATCTTTAATCCCTCCGATATGTTCTTTCGGTACTATCAGGGTATGAACTTCTGCCGAAGGATTAATATCATCAAAGGCTACCAGTTTCTCAGACTCATAAGCCAATTCTTTTGTAATCTCACCACTAATAATTTTGCAAAAGATGCAATCATTCATAAATTTTTACTAGGAGAATTATACTCCGAAGATTATACTTCAGGCAACCATCTTTTTTAGTAAATCCAAGGTCCTGGTTTGCCTTAAGGCATGCCTTAAATGCAGACGGGGCTCCTGTGCTTCAAATTGCTGCTTAATCTTTGCATCCTGTATTTTATCCACTTCTGCCTGCAGTTCGCCGTCAGAAATTGTCACATTCTCCAACCTGGCCACTTCAGCCAGTCCCAGCTCCATCCGGACATTTTTCTCAGCCTGTACCCGCCACTCTTCCTTGATTTGTTCTAAAGTCTTACCCTGGCTTTTTAGGTAATCTTCCAGCAAAAGCCCCATATCCGCCACCCTTCTCTGAAGTGAAACCAGCATCCGGTTTAGCTCATCCTGGATTAAAATTTCCGGCAACTCCACAGTGGTCATTTTCTCTACTTCCTGCAAAATTGCCTCTTCAAAATCCAATTCATTGTTGTAAGAAACATTGGATTCCAGATCTTTCCTGATTTTGGATTTTAGGTCAGTAAGACTTAACGCACCCATGGCCCTGGCAAATTCTTCATTAGGTCCGGCTTCGCCGGATTGACTGCCCTGGAAGTTGATTGAACCAGCTTGCCCTCCTGCGGTCTGCTGTCCACTGTCACCTGTAACCTGTACACCTGCTTTCGCTTTCCATCTTTTATACAAGTCATCAATTACCTTCTGCACCTCCTCTTCAGTTACGGCTTTGGGGGTAGACTTTGTAACTTTAATGGTTTTGTAATCACCGACAGCAACAGCAGGTCTGTTGGTAATGGTTGCCTTAAATTGAAGTTGATCACCTTTTATAAAACTTAGCAGGTCATACTTAGGATAATCAATCGGGATAATATCGCTGCCTTTCAATGCTTCAATCAGGAAATTAGGCATGGCAGCTTTCAAGACTTCATCCTGAAGTCTCTGCCCCAGCTGCTGTTCTACCATCGGAAGAGGCGCAGCCCCTTTTCTAAAACCTGAAAGCTCCACATCAGCAGCCATCTTCTGCAAAGTAGCATCCCAGGTAGCCTGTAAATCCGTCCAGGGGACAGTAATAGTGACTTCAATTATTGATTTTGGCTGTTTGTTGATATTTTTGTTTATCATAATATTCATATCCTTCGAACGAAGTGAGAAGTTTCCTTAAAAGTATTAATAATTCTTAAGGTAAGTTCTCTCTAACCGCTCGAACAATAATCCAAGGTAATGTACCAGAAATAAGCTTCAAAATCAATGAGAATCCTTAGCTATCTCCAATAGCTGCTTAAAATCAACGAATTTAGTTTCCTTTTCTGACCTTTTCTTCACTTCCAGTTTTTCTCCTGTCTTCTTGGAAATCACAACTCTATAAGGTATTCCTATTAGATCAGCGTCTGCAAATTTGGCCCCGGCTGAAACACCAATCCGATCATCAAACAAAACTTCCACCCCTTCTGCCTGCATCAATTTATAAGCCTTATCCGCCATTTCCATTGCCTTTTTATCTTCCAGATCCAATCCCACTATATGGACTTGGAATGGAGCTATACTTCCGGGCCAAATAATTCCCCTCTCGTCATGCAAAACCTCTACAATTGCTCCCATTACCCTAGAGATGCCTAAACCATAACATCCGGCAGAAACAGTCTTTTTTTCTCCATCTTTATCTGTAAAACTTAAATCAAAAACTTCCGCATATGACCGCTTCAGTGGAAAAATATTTCCTACTTCAATCGCTTTTTCCTCTTTTAACTCCCCGCCGCATTCAGGACATTTTTTGTTTTCTGCAATTTCTTTATTGATAGCATCACCGCATTTTTGACAAACATAAATCAAATCTTCACCGGAAGGAGTCAGGACTTGAAATTCTTCAGACAAATCAGAAAAAGTTCCGCCGGAAGCTTTTGTTACCAATGCCGGTATTCCTAACTTTTCGAAAATTCTTAAGTACGACTCTCTTACCTTTTTGTAATACTCATTCCTCTCTTCATCATTAGCATGAAAAGCATAGAGATCTTTCATCAGAAATTCCCTGGTACGCAGCAAACCAGCCTTAGCCCGCGGCTCATTACGAAGTTTTGTCTGAATCTGATATAAATAAAACGGCAAATCCTTGTATGACTTTATATACTCAGCCAGTAAGGGATAAATTATTTCTTCGTGGGTCGGCCCCAGTACCAAATCCTTATCTCCGGCTCCCTTTAATTTATATAAAACATCAAAACTGTTGAACCTGCCGGTTTTCTTCCAGTTTTCACCGGGCTGAAGAACCGGCATGAACATTTCCTGTCCCCCAATTTTATCCATTTCAACTCTGACAATATTGGAAATTTTATCCAGTACTTTCCAGCCAAGCGGGAGGTGTGTATAAACCCCAGCCATTTCCTGATGGATAAATCCGGCTCTAATCAAGAGTTGGTGGTTTATAGATTCAGCTCCAGTTGGAACTTGTTTTAAAGTTTTAGGAAACAGTCTTGAGTATTTCATGGTCATTTAATATAGTTTAGCACTAAGTTGAACTTTTTGATCCGGCACCACCAAAATACATTGTCCTTTTGCATCTGAGATTCCAAGAGTCAAAAATTCAGAGGTAAATGGCCCTATTTGTTTTGGAGGCATATTGATAAGACCTAAAATCAGTTTATCCTGCAAATCTTCTTTTTTATAAAGATGGGTCGCGCCAACTGCTGAGTTTTTTATTCCAACTTCTTCTCCAAAATCAACCGTAATTTTATAAAGCGGTTTTCTAGCTTCCGGAAAATCTTCGACTTTGATAACCTTTCCCACTCTGATATCCACCTTATCAAAATCCTCATAACTTATTTGCGGTTTTACCATTAAAAGATTATATCATCCTTTGTTCCACTTTCCGGTTACATTGAGTCGCTATAGCGACTGATGTAACCATTCATTCACTCTATATGGGATCACTCAACGGCTAACCTGCAGCAACGGTAAAACTTGTGTATATTCCGGCAATACTGTTATATCTACAGATTGTTCAAAGAGTGCATTATTATTGGCTTTATCTTTTACTCGCATTGTGACATGCTCTTTCCCTACTCCCCGTACGGCTTCTATCCTTGTAATAGAATTCTCTTCGATCAAACCCACTCCCCGAAGGCCTAATGCTGCCGTGCCAACTGGAACACTGACATCCAGGGGAGCTTTAATGGTGCAATCTATATTTGGGGGCAGAGTGCAAGCCTTCGCCTCCACTCCTGTGGTCTGCACTATGGTTTCCACAATAAGCTCAGCAGGGTAACTTTCTTCCTTATTTACCACGTAGATCCTAACTGCTGGTGTAACCTGATCACCCAAATTAACCTTAGCATCCTCAAGCGGTAACTCATCTAAAAGATTTTCAGGTCTATTCGGGAAACTACCTAAAAGGTAAAGTCGGATATCCAAATTAGAGTTAATTGTGCTTATTTCTTGGGATGGCATGAAGCCGGGTACAACCACTGTACGATCAGATGCTGACTGCCCGACTGCTTCTACTAAAACACTATTCACAGGTATTGAATGCGAAATAATAATTGCCGCTGCACTCATTACCATTTTTTCTGCCAAATTAAAAAACTTTCTTTCAATCATCAAAATCCCCTATGGTAAAAGCTTGCGGATGTCGGAGAAGGTAATAAGAAGGGCAAGAGCCAAAAGAATGATAAAACCTACCTGGTGGACCATTTTTTCAATATCACCTCTCACTTTTCCACCGCTTACTGCTTCAATTACCAGGAACAATAACCTACCGCCATCCAAAGCCGGTACAGGCAAGACATTAAAAATGGCTAAAGTTAAAGAAATAACCCCCACCAGCCACAAAAATGTTAAGGCAGCAGCCCAGCCGGCAGATAAAATCGTACCGGTAACTACAGCTAACCCTACCGGGCCGGCTACTGATTGTGAAGCTTTTCCAAAATCTCCGGTAATTAGGTCTTGAAATAAATTGCCTAGACCCGCAAAAGTTACTTTGGTTAAATCCCAAGAATAAGTAATTCCGGAAAATATTTTTTCTGCAGGGGTTTTATATTCCCTGAATGGAATCGGGCTGAAAATAACTCCGATTAATGCATCTTCACCAGGACCCTTTTTAGGAGTTACTCTCACTGTCCTTAATCTGTTCCCGTCAGCATCTGATAGTTGTAAACTCAAGGGCTGCTCGCCTTTTGACCTAATCAGCTGTCTGGCGTTGTCAATATTCTCGACTTTTTGGTTATCAATGGAAATCAGTTTATCTCCAACCTGTATTCCAGCCTTCTCTGCCGGGAAGTTTTGTTCCAGTTTGGCAATATAAACGGCCGGCTCCAGCGTCGGATAAATAACCCTGAAATTTTGTGAAGCTATAACAGTATAAAAGAGCACCCAAGCCAACACTAAATTCATAACTACTCCGGCTACCACTACTATAATTCTTTTACTCACCGGCTTAGTCCTAAAATCCCTGCTGTTCTCCGAACCTTTTCTCTTAATTGCCAAATCACCCTGTTCATCTTCTCCCAACAATCGGACAAAACCTCCGAAAGGCAACCAATTAAGAGAATAAATTGTTTCCCCGATTTTCTTTCCCCAGATTCGGGGCGGAATACCAAAGCCAAATTCTTCGACTTTAATGCCGAAACGCTTGGCCATGATAAAATGCCCGAATTCGTGGATCAGGACTAAAACTAAAAGGGTAATGATGAAAATAATAATAGAAAATATCATAATAGTCGTCAGCCATCAGCTGTCAGTCATAAGCTAAGCTTGCGAGCTTCGCTCTTCAGACAAATCAGAAAAGTCTGAAAGCTGAAGACTGAGGACTGAAGGCTATATCTGTATCAGTTCTTCTTCCTTGGCTTTACCTAATTGTTCAATTTCAGCCACCTTTTTATCTATCAGCTCCTGCAGAATTTTTTCCCTTCGGAAAAATTCATCCTCACCGAATTCCCCATCTTCGGAGGCTTTTTTCCAGCCATTTCTAAAATCCTGCCTGATTTGTCTGATCACCACATGAGCTTCTTCCTGTTTATGATGTAACAATTTTCTAAACTCTTCCCTTCTTTCCGCTGTTAAGGGAGGAATCGGTAAACGGATTAAGGTGCCTTCATTAGAAGGATTCAAACCCAAGTTTGCTTCCTGAATGGACTTGATCACCTTATCTAAAATTGAAGCATCCCAAACCTGCACTGTTAAAAGCGAAGGTTGGGGAGCAGAAATATTTCCCACCTCATTAAGCTTCATATGGGATCCATATGCTTCCACCGGAATATTTTCTATTAAAGCGGGATTAGCCCGGCCGGCCCTGATTCCGGCAATTTCCGCCTTAAAATGGTGCAGTGCAGCATCAATCTTGTTGTTTGGTTCTGTTAATACAGGATCCATTATTCTCCAAGAGCTATTCTTTCAAACCGACCAATCTGAATATTTTCTCCCACTTTACCAACTACTCCTTTTATCAACAAATCTACAGTCAAAGAGTTGTCTCTTATATATTCCTGTGACAGAAGGTCTTCAACGCTGGAGGGGTTCATTGAGGCAATCTGCAAAGTAAGCTCATGGGCTAAATTTTTGAAATCTTCGGTCCTGGCTACAAAGTCCGTCTCACACAAAAGCTCTACCAAAACTCCCACTTTACCGGCATGGGAGTATGTTTCCACTATTCCGGCCTTCACTTCCCTTTCCGCCTTAGAAGAAGCTTTATCCAGCCCTTTTTTCTTTAGCCACACTTTAGCCTTTACCATATCCCCGTCAGACTCTTTTAAGGCCTCCCTGCAGTCAGCAATTCCTGCCCCAGTTTGCTCTCGGAGTAATTTGATATCTTCAATCTTTATGTCCATAAAGCTTTATATAAATCCTAATGAATTTTCTAAACAACTCTCTCTGACTCTTTTACTGTTTCCTTCTCTACCATCTCCTCTGCAGCTGCTACTTCTTCTTTTAATTCCTCCGGTAGCATATCTTCCTTTTTAGCTGCTGCTTTTTCTGCCTTTTCAGCTTCCTTACCAGCTTCCTTCTTCCCTTCGCCATAAGCCGAAGCCACAGCCCCCACTAAAACTTTAATAGATTTTATGGCATCATCATTGCCGGGAATTGGGTAATTTATTTCCGTTGGGTCGGAGTTTGAATCCGCGATAGCCACAACTTTAATCTTAAGCCGGTTCGCCTCCCTGATTGCAATGTTGTCTGAAACTGCATCCACCACAAACAAGGCATCAGGAAGTTTCCCTAAATCCATTACTCCGGCAAAGTCTCTTTGCAGTTTGCTCATTTTCCTCTCCAGGAGCAAATTTTCTTTTTTAGTATATTTGGATAGCTCTCCTTTTTCTTTTTGATCCAGGTACTCCTTGAGGATTTTAATATTTTTCTGCATCTGCTCAAAATTCGTTAAAAATCCGCCCATCCAGCGTGCTACTAAAAACGGGGCTTTAAGCTCTTTACAAATTTCCTCAATGATAGGCTTAGCTTGTTTTTTGGTTCCCACAAAAAGCAGGACTTTACCGGATTTTCCCATTTCATAAACAAACTCACAAGCTTCTTTTAAGTATTTTTCAGATTGGGTTAAGTCAATAACATGAACACCTTCACGGGCGCCATAAATATAAGGCTTCATCCGGGGATGACCGCGCCTGACCTGGTGCCCAAAATGGACTCCAGCTTCTAATAATTCCTGTAAACTAGGTAATTTGTACATGTTTTCCTTGTTCCTCTCTACCAGCAGTATAGTTTCAGGAAAACCTAAGCAAAGCTTGCGAGCTTCGCTCTTAAACTGATAGATGTTTAATGCTGATATTTTATCAGGAACAAACGTATAAAGCAATACCTACTACTATCTTTCCAATTCCAGAAACCTGTACTTAAACCCGTCTGATTCCTGTTCTTCTGACTGCCAGACTACTTTTTTAAAATCAGAGTAGTCAGGAAAAAAGGTATCTCCTTCTATTTCCTGATCAATTACTGTCAGATACAGTTTATCTGCTAAAGGCAAGGCCTGTTTGTAGATTTCACCACCACCGATTACAAATACTTCTTCGCTGCCAGGTTGATTCTTTGCCATCTCCAGCGCCTCCTCCAAAGAATGAGCAACTATTATACCCTCTGTCTGATAAGATGGATCCCGACTGATCACAATATTTGTTCTACCAGGTAACACCCTTCCGATCGATTCATGGGTTCTTCTCCCCATTATAATCGGATGTCCCATGGTAATTTCTCTAAACCTTTTCAGCTCTTCCGGAATATTCCAGGGCATGCCGCCCGCTCTGCCGATTACCCGTTTGCTTCCGGCTACAGCTACGATAATACTAATTTTGGGCTTTTCCATAATATCCACCTGCCACAGTTAACTCTGCTTTAATTACCGGATGCGGATTGTAGTTTTCTAAAGTCACCAGTTCCGGCTTAAAATCATCAATCGTTTTTAAGCTTTTATCTATTTTTACAGTTGGGAAAGGCTTTGGTTTTCTTCTAATCTGTTCTTTAACCTGAGCTATATGGTTTTCATAAATATGAACATCACCAAAGGTATGAATAAATTCCCCCGGTTCATAGCCGGTGATCTTAGCCAAAACCACAGTTAATAAAGCGTAACTGGCAATATTAAAAGGCACCCCCAAGAAAACATCACAACTTCTGTGATAAAGCTGCAGCGACAGCTTTCCTCCTCTTTGATTAACCTGAAACATATTGTGGCAAATCGGGAAATGGGAAGTATCTTCATAGGTGGCCATTGAATAAAGGTATTCCGGATTCCAGGAGGTGACAATTAAATTCTTGGCATCCGGATCTTCTTTTAGCTCCCGGACTATCCATTTTAACTGGTCAATAGTCCGGGAGCTTCTGGTGGGCCATTTCCTCCACATCTCTCCGTAAATCCTCGGCAACTCCCCCCATTTTTTTGCAAATTTCTCATTCGTCCTGATTTTTTCTATAAACTCTTCTTTAGATAAGAGTCTAGTATTTGTTTTCCTTAACTCTAGATTCTTGACTCTTGACTCTTCTTTAAGCTTATACATCTTATACGGATAATCATCCCAGATATGAACATTGCGGTCTACCAGATACTTAATATTAGTTTGTCCGGAAAAGAACCAATACAACTCTTCCAAAACTCCTTTCCAGTAAACTTTTTTGGTAGTTAAAAGCGGAAAACCTTTAGAAAGATCAAATCGGATTTGGCGGCCGAAAACACTATACAGCGCCACATCAGTCCCCCGGTCAATTTTTTTAACGCCATTTTTAAGAATGTCTTTTAGTAAATCCAGATATTGATATTCTTGATGCCTTACCCTTGCCATAAGTTCCTATTCTAACAGAACAGCGAAGTTTAGGTCAGTCAAAAAATGTTGAGGATTTTGTGCTGACTATCTCGATGACTTACCTTTGGTATCCACAAAATTCTCACAAGCGAGCAAGTCTCTACCGTGCGAACGCTTTTTTGCGACCAAACGAGCTGTTCATTATACTTGTCTCTCCTCCTTTTTCGGGCTGACCCTGCCGCCCTGGTGCTGACCCCGGTAGGAGACAGTTTTACCTTTTATTTTATGAAAAATAATATTACAAATCCTGGCTCCCAGCTGCAGTTTAACCGGAAAAGGGCTTAAGTTAGTTAAACCCATGGTCAGCTGTCCGCTGTAACCGGGATCGGTTTTTGAATTTAAAAGCAACAGTCCGGCCCGGAAAAGCGAAGTCCTGGTGTGCACTATCGGCATTAAATCCAAAGGCGTGTTGATTATTTCTACAGTCTGAGCTAAATAATATTCTCCGGGTTTTATTACAATCCAGGGTTGCTCTTCTTTTTCCTGCTGAAATTTAGCTACCTCTTTTGTCTTAACTCCCTTTCTACTGCCTAGTGCCTGTTGCCTGTCGCCTTCAATAAATGCTCCTCCTTTTATGATCTTATGAACAGCTCCTAAACGAAGGTCAATCCCCACCCCTTCCGGATTTTTCAAATCCCGGTGGCCCAAATTCTTAATTAGGGAATGTTTTTTTATTCTTTTGTGAATTTCATCTAACCCGAGTACGGACATTTTTTCTCCCCATGATATTTGATACTTCCGGCATCTTACTTCCCCCGTATCTGTTATTAGGACTCTTTTTGTAAGATCTTTCTACCGGAGCTGCCAGCTTTTCAAAAGAAAAGGCACAGATCGGACTGCCTTCATAAATTACTAACTTCTTGCCTTTTAAGAAAGTACCGAATTCCAAAACCGGATGACCATCCCAGCCCGGATCAAACCTGGCAGCAGTTGAATGCACAACTACCCCTAATCTAGCCAGGGAACTTTTTCCATGCAGGTGTCCGACAATATTATCCGGTAAAGTTAACCTTTCATAAGTCGTGGCAATTACAAAATCATGCTCTGTCAGAATAAAGGGTTGGCCTGGTTTTAACTCCACTAACCTCATCATAGATTCCATATCTTCTTTGGTAGCATACCTGGTATCGATAGTATTTAACCCTTCATCAGTAAAAACCCGCAGTTTATTACCAAGGTGGAAATCCACTGTCACCTCATCTACGCAATCTTCCCAGTCTTTTGGTAGCGGGTCTATTTTAATAATTCCCTTTTTTATATGTTCCCTTAAAGCCCAGTCAGGAAGGGTGCCTAAAATATCCAAATCCGCAGATCTTTTAGAAGTTTTCTTTGGCATAAGCTAAGATCCTAATGAAATTAGACCCTTTTTTCAAGTGGGAAGATTTGAAGGATTCATTACCGCACCCATTGTAGTTCCATACGCAGATAGCTGCTCCGGGGTAGGAGGACCATTATTTTCCCAAGAGATGCCTCGACCGCCACGTAAACTGTAAATATTGGCAACAATCCCATCTTTTCCTGGATCTAATCTGAGATATCGACTGCTCTGCTCTCCTATAAAAATCAACATTCGTGATTCCGACAGTGGTCTGCGGCCAATCGCAACAACAAAAACGTCCTTTAACTCTTTACTCCGGGCTTGAGTTCTTTCCCATAACGAAAGGTGGTTTTCATCGATCAATTTAGCAATGAGATCCCAAACTAACGGTTTAATACCCAGAGTCAAAATACTAACACGTATTCTTTCCCTCCGCCCCCACTTCGGCACTCCTATTTCTACCCCCGCCAATAACTTAGCGCTATCACTATGTAAACTACGTAGTATCTCTGTTTCTGCAATCATTTATGAAAAAAATACTATAAGTTTAACTGTTTGTCAAGTGGAGAGATTTTATTTTATCTCTTCCAATATAGACAGTAATTCTTGCTGAATTTCTTCGGGAGACTTCATTTCCCCTTCTTTCATACAATCAACAACATGCCAATTTGTTTCTTTTTTAGATAATTCTAAATAGATTTTATTTGCCTCTTCCAGGTGCTTGATGCTTTCTTCATGAAGATCAGATAATCTGCTGGCAACATTTTTTTGTCCGGTCTTAGGAGCAACCTTTAAAAGAATCGTTAAGTCTTCTCTTGGCATCCGGTTGGTTTGGTATTCCAATGTGTCTAACCAGGAAATAAATTCTTCCCTTTGATTCCCGGCCAGAATGGCCCCCATGTGAGCTTTATTGGCAGAAACATACCTGTTAGCCAAAACTATATTTCCTTCATTTAGCCATTTTTCAATCTCAGGTTTTGCCAAAAGCCGGTCCCCGGCAAAGGCTAAAGAGATAAGGTAGGGATTTACTTCCTTAAGGGAACCAAATTCACCTTCCAGGTATCTTGTCACTAAATCCGCATAAATATTATCTCCGTATCTGGGAAAACTGACAGCCTCCCAGGCGACGCCTTGCGAGGCTAAATATTCTTTTAACAACTCAACCTGGGTACTCTTGCCTGATCCGTCAATCCCCTCCAATACAACTAAGGATCCTTTTTTCATCTGAGGCGGGTATAAATTATGAGTAAGGAGAAAAACCCTCTGCTGTTATATCTCCTCTGACACCATTTTGGGTTCCTATCATACACAAATCTCTCTTCATGTATTCACTCCGCTCGTCCAAATTCACTGGACAGCTATCCTTTTTGTCACAAGGCAGGCAAAATTGCTCAAGTCGTTTTTCTAATTTATTTCCGGGTAGCCCAATTGACCTGGCAAATCTGCCTCCTCCTGAAACCAAAACTCCTCCAACTAATCTGCTGTCCCGCTCTTGTGTTGGCATAGTGAGATTATACTATCAGACACCTTTATTTGTCAAAAATCAGCTGATCTTTATCTTAGAAGCGGCTTTAATAAACCCTAAAAACAGCGGATGCGGGGAAAGCGGCCGGGATTTTAGTTCCGGATGGAACTGGGTCCCTATGAAAAACGGATGGTCTTTCAGTTCAATTATCTCCACCAACTTTCCGTCCGGTGAAGTTCCGGAAATGGTTAAACCTTTTTTCATAAATTGTTCTAAAAAGTCATTATTAAACTCAAACCTGTGCCTGTGACGTTCCGAGATTTCCGGCTTGCCATATAAACTGCGAACCAGCGACCCTTCTCTTAGCTTACAATCCCAGGCTCCTAATCTCATGGTGGCTCCGTATTCCCGCTTTAACATTTTCTTCTCCTGATCCGGCATGATGTGAATAACCGGATATTTGGTCTCCGGATCTATTTCCGTGGTGTGGGCTCCCGGAAGATCCAAAACATCCCGGGCATATTCCACTACTGCAAGTTGCATGCCGTAACAAAGGCCAAAATAAGGAATGTTATTTTCCCTGGCATATTTAATTGCCTCAATTTTTCCTTCAATATCTCTTGACCCAAAACCTCCTGGCACAATAATCCCGTTAAATTGACGCAGGATATCAACATTATCCAGAATTTTGCCCGAATCGAGCCAGGTAATTTCCGGTTTTAACCCCAGAGTCCAGGATGCATGCTTAACTGCTTCAATTACAGAAATATATGAATCGGCTAAGGTGAAAGCTCCGGTAGAGAAGTACTTACCCACTATAGCAATCTTTACAATCTGTTTACCCTGAGCTTGTCGAAGGGCAGAATCAATTTTCCTGACAAACTCTTTCCATTCTTTCATATCCTCATTTTTCCTCTTTAACCCCAATTTATCCAGCAACCTTTGGGCTAAATTCTGTTCATCAAATCCCAGCGGTACTTTATAAATACTGTCCACATCGGGAGCGGAAATAATGTCCGCCGGCTCCAGGCCGGTAGACATAGACAATTTTCTGATTCTCTGCTGATCCAGCGGCTTCTCAGACCGGGCCAAAAGTATATCCGGTTGGATACCCATGGCATTTAAGTCCCTAACAGACATCTGGGCCGGTTTGCTTTTCATTTCACCAATCGAGGCCGGAATAGGCAAATAAGTAATATGGGCATGGAGGACATCTGCCGGGTTTTTTAATTTCATCAGCCGGTTGGCTTCTAAAAACAGGATGTTTTGGTATTCTCCGGTAGTACCCCCGATTTCTATGACTACCACATCAGCATTACCAGCCCGGCCGGCTTCTTTAATTCTTTTGATAATTTCTTCGGTGACATAAGTCACCACATCCACGCATTCCCCGTCATATTCTAAGTTTCTTTCACGCTGGATGACTGAAAGATAGATTGATCCTTGAGTAGCAATGCTGTTTTTATTTAAGGATTCATTTAAAAACCGCTCATAATGACCTAAATCCTGATCAGTTTCCGTGCCATCATCTAACACAAACACTTCACCATGCTCAATCGGATTCATGGTCCCGGCATCGACATTCAAATAGGGATCCATCTTTATAGGAGTTACTTTATAACCTGCTGATTTTAAAAGGAGCGCAATCGAAGAGGTAGCAATACCTTTTCCAATACCACTAATAACACCACCTGTGACAAATATATACTTCATAGCTGATTCTAGAGATTGCTTCACTACGTTCGCAATGACGTCATTGCGAGGAGCAAAGCGACGAAGCAATCTGTTTACGGGGGATTTTTGAGGCCCTCAATATAATACCAAGAAGGCTACCGGATTGCAAGTATTGTTTCAGGAGCAACAACTTCTTTCTGATCTCCCTCAGGAACGACTGGCTTGGGTTTGGTCCAGCTGGCAAATTTACAGACGGGCCAGTTTTTGCAGCCGTAGAAAGTTTTGCCCCTTTTAGTTCTTCTCACTACAATATCCCCGCCATCCTGGGGACATTTGGCGTTGACCTTTTCTTCCAAAGATTCCGTATGTTTACATTCCGGAAAACCGGAACAAGCCAGGAACTTCCCGAATCTTCCTACCCTAACAATTAATTCCTTACCGCAGTCGGGGCACTTTTTACCGGCAAATTGAACTTCCATTTTCACTTTCTGGGCTTCTTTCTTAGTCTGTTCTACCTTTTTCTCAAACGGTTGGTAAAAAGCCGCAATTGTGGGACGCCACTGCCTTTCACCCCTGGCTATTTCATCTAATTCATCTTCTAAACTGGCCGTAAAAGTGTAATCTATAATATCAGAAAAATTTGCCATCAAAAAATCAATTACCGTCATACCTAAAATAGTAGGTATAAATTTTCTATTTTCTTTTTCTACATAAAACCGCTCCTGAATGGTAGAAATTATCGGGGCATATGTTGAAGGCCGGCCTATACCCAGCTCTTCCAGCTTTTTAATTAAAGAGGCTTCATTATATCTAGGCGGAGGTTCGGTAAAATGCTGAGACGGTAAAAGCTGCACCAAAGCAAGCAACTGACCCTCAGATAAAGTAGGCAAAACTTGCTTTTTTTCCTCCCCTTCTTCCTCCGCCTCTTTTCCGAAGAGCTTAAGCCAACCATCAAATCGAATCACGCTGCCGGTTGCCCGAAGTAAATATCCGTCATTGCGAGGAGTCTGCGACGAAGCAATCTCTTGATTTTCCGAGGAAGATTGCTTCGCTTCGCTCGCAATGACGTCGATGGTTGTTTGGTCCATAACCGCCTCATTCATCTGGCACGCCACAAACCTTTTCCAAATCAGATCATATAACCGTACATGGTCTTTATTGAAATTTCCCTTCCCCCTTAACCCTTCACCCTTTTCCCTTATGTCTGTTACCCGAATCGCCTCATGCGCTTCCTGGGCATTTTTTGATTTAGACTTAAAAACCCTGGCAACAGAAGGCAAATAAGTTTTACCGATAAAATTCTCTATGTATGTTCTGACAGCCCCGATTGCCTGAGTTGATAAATTAACGGAATCTGTTCTCATATAAGTGATCAGTCCGTGTTCATACAAGGCCTGGGCAAGCATCATGGTCTTTTTGGCTGACATTCCCAATTTATTAGCCCCGGCTTGCTGCAGGGTTGAAGTTGTAAAAGGCGGGTATGGGTAGCGGCGGACTTCTTTTTGTGTAATTTTGGAGATGTTATACTGAGCCTTTTCCAGATTTTTGACATGCCCATCCGCTTCTTCCTTATTTTTGATTTCCAGCTTTTTGCCATCTTTTTCTATTAAATTGGCAATGAAACTGTTGCCTGTTGCCTGTTGCCTGTTGCCTTCCAGCTCTACCTCAATATTCCAATATTCCTCCGGCTTAAAGGCCTTTATCTCCCTTTCCCGTTCCACTATCAGCCTTAAAGCTACTGATTGAACCCGGCCGGCAGATAAGCCCTTTTTAACCTTTTCCCATAAAAGCGGTGAGAGTTTATAACCCACTAATCTATCTAAAACCCGTCTGGCCTGCTGGGCATCAACCAGTTTAAGATCAATAGGCCGGGGGTTTTCAAATGCCTCTTTAATGGCATCCTCAGTAATTTCATGAAAAACCACCCGCTTGGTATCTTTAGAATCATTTAATACACCGGCTAAATGCCAGGCAATTGCCTCTCCTTCCCGATCAGGGTCTGTGGCTAGCCATAAAGACTCCGCTCTCTCAGCTACCTTCTTTAATTCATTAACCCTTTTTTTCTTATCACGGGGAATAATGTATTTAGGATCAAAATTATGCTCAACATCTATTCCAAGCTCGGATTTCGGCAAATCCCGGATATGGCCCATTGAAGCCTCAATTTGATATTTATCACCCAGAAACTTTTGAAGTGTTTTCGCCTTAGTCGGTGATTCAACAATTACTAAATTCTGCATCTTACTTAATTAACTCTCGAATAATTGTAAGGGAGTTGTCAATACATCAAGTTTCAAAATCCTCATCCAGCACCTCCGGGTTAACTGAATCAAGTTCCTTTTGCAAATCAGTGTTACTGTCATATTTAATCTCTTTTGGTGGATTGAGCCTGGAAGATGGGAAAGGGGAAGTTTGTTGAAGAGAATCTTTTGAGGAAATAGGGCTTATTAAAGGCAAATGTTTCTGATTAGTGACAAAAAACACCACGATCGTTGTAAAAATTGTCAATACCAATATTATTAAAAAGGTCCTATTGTTTTTCATTTTATAGCGCCTTCCCCACTTCTCCTTTAGCTTTCAGGATTTTACCTCTTAGAACTCCTAAGCTACTTCGAAGTTGACTTTCTGATGAAAACTTTTGGGCTCGCTGAAAGGCCAAGGCTTCTGCCGCAAAAGTTACCTGGTAATCAGCGCTTTTTATCTTTGTGTCCACCCCGCCAAAAGCTACCCTGGTTTCCGTAATCCCTTCTCTCCTGCGAAGTTCTTCCATAATAGCTGCCAATTTTAAAACATCCCCCTCAAATCGATCACAAACTTTTTGATTGATTTGATCAAGGGAATTTGTTTGCGGAGTACTTGCAAAAACAGTCACCGGCAGAAAAACTGCCAGTACCACAAACAGGAGAATCATCTTCACTTCTCTAGCATACCATTTTTCAACTTTCCTGTTCCTAATCCGCCTTCTGCCTTTTCGCTCTTCCCTTTCCGTTTAGAGTAACTCTACCCCGGCCTTAAACAGATTCCCCTTTGTAAGCTGGTCCTGCAGAATTAACCTGGAAAGTTTGGCTTCCAGGGTATCCTGCAGCAAACGGCGCATGGGGCGCGCCCCCAGCACCGGATCAAAACCCTTTTTGGCAAATTCTGCCACCAGCTTTGGATCAAATTCCACCAAATACCCTTTTTCTTTCATCTGTTTTTGTAAACCCGCCAATTTAATGGTAACTATCTTTTGCAGGTCTTCCGAAGACAGCGGCTTAAACAATATGACATCATCAAACCTGTTGATTAGTTCCGGCTTGAAAATTTTCAGCAGCTCATCATTTACCTGTTTATCTATTGCTGCCAAATTCTTCCCGGATTCCAAGCCCTCAGCAATGCTCAAACTGGCAGCATTGGAAGTAGCTATTATAATGGTATTGGTAAAATCCACTGTCCGGCCGCTTGAATCCGTTAACCTGCCGTCTTCCAACACCTGTAAAAATAAAGTTAAAATTTTCTGATCGGCTTTCTCAAACTCATCTAAGAGCAAAAGCGCGTAAGGACGTTGCCGGACAGCTTCTGTTAGCTGACCTTCCTGTCCCAACCCGCCGATCAACCGATTCACTGATTCACTGTTTTGGTATTCAGACATGTCAAACCTGATAAATGCCCCTGCTCCCTTAAAGTAGATATCCGACAGTATTTTAGCCAGTTCTGTTTTACCCACTCCGGTAGGACCAATAAACAAAAATGATCCGATCGGCCTGGCCTCTTCCCGAAGTCCGGTGGCACTGCGTCTGAGGGCATCTGCCACTGCCTTGACCGCCTGCTCCTGATCTATCAATCTCTGATGTATCTCTTTTTCTAAGTTTAGTAGTTTGCTTTTGTCGGTATTGCCGACCTCCATTAAAGGAACCTTGACCCGCTGAGAGATAATCCTTCTGATTACTTCTTTAGTTACCCAACCATTCACGGATCCGGTATATGATTCATTTAAGATACTGATCGCAGAATCGGGTAAAACCCGATCATGGATCAGCTTTTGCGCTAAAGCAACTGTTGTCTTCAAAGCAATAAAGGTAACTTTGACTTTTTCTTTTCTTTCTGACTCTATGGCTTTATCTTCCAGGATAGTAAGGGTATTTTCCGGGGTAGCCGGAGGGATCTCTACCTTAATAAATAACCTGGCCAGCGCCCCGTTTTTTTCCAAGGTCCGGTTGTAATTTTCAATTTCGGTCGTGGCAATAAATTGGAATCTTTCAGATTCTAGATACGGCAACATCAAGGAATAGATATTCAAACTGCTTCCGGCTTCACCCTCTCCCAAGGTCTGAATTTCCTCAACCGCAATAATAACATTGCCCGTAGCCTCAACCTCTTCAAAAACTGTCTTAATACGGTCTGCCAACTCCCCTTGTGTCCTTATGCCTGAGAGGAGTCTGGTAGGTTCTAAAATAACCAGCCTTTTGGTAGCTAAACTTTCCGGAGCATCGCCTGTGACGATTTGCTTTGCCAGAAATCGAAGCAGAGCTGTTTTACCGGAACCGGGCGGACCAACCAGGATGACATTTTTGTTTCCTGGTTGAGAAAGCACAGAGATAATCTGCTCTAACAAAGCAGTGCCACCAATAAAGTCAGAAAAACCTACCATAGCAGCAGTTTTTGTTAGATCTTCCGCTACAATATCTAAAGTTGGTGTAGGCACCCCCAGCCAGCCCCTGTTTACTCCTTTCAAGTGGCGGACTGAAAAGTCATCATCCCAGATATAAATTCTCCTCCAGATATTTCTTTTCTTTTCCAGATAAAACAATGCCTCCTTAAAATCATCCGTAGTTAATTCAAATTTGGCTAAATATTGATCTATATGAGGCACTGCCGGTAAGGCGGCAACAAAAAAATGGGCCGGGCTTAAATACTCACTCCCGCAAAACTTACCCAGCTCCCATGCCTCTTTAATTAATGCTTCTTTATCAGTAATTTCAAATACAGGAAAACCGCTTAGCTGAATCTCTAAATTGGCCAGTAGTGAAATTACTTCCCGGGATTCCAAGATTTTCATGAAGATTAATTCCTCCGGCTTGATTAACGAAGCATGCCATATAGCCGCCGGATTTTTACTGATTTGCCATAGTTTTTTATGGGGGTTAAAAAATATTTCCAAAAAGAATAAACCAATGCCGCTAAATAATAATATTCTGCTAAAAAATTGTGGTAAATCCAAAAAAGCCAGAGCAGGTAGCGCAAACCAGAATAATGCCAATAAAAACAAGACTAAAGTTACCATCAAAAAGGCAAACAGTCCCATTACAATACGGCTTAAGCGGAAAATTAAACTTAAAGCCCTGCCGACAATTGTAGAATCATGAAAAAGCGGGGTAAAAAGCAACTTCCACATAAGTCCTACTGCTAAATCTTCCTCCAGCAGCAAAATCAAATTCTTCCAGGACCTGATAAAAAAACCTATTGCTTCCGGATACCAGAATTTTAATAAGCTAATTGGCAATGTTAGATACTTCATTTTGCTCTTATCAAATTTCCTTCAGGATCCAATTCAACAAAATGTTCGGCTCTTCCTTCCCGGTATGCAGGACACTGATTTTCCGGCAGGTCATCGGTGGGTAAACGAGGACTGTGGGCAATATCGGCCACCCACCCCGGCATTAAAGCATCCGAGAGACAGGGGCCAACTGAGAAATCTTCACCCCGATCTCTTCTCTGACGGTAAACATGTTGAGCCTGATTAACAGCCGTATCTATCTCGCCTTTAGGGGTGGTTTTCAGGGCAGTATTATTTAGAATTAGTGTGAAAACAGCAGTAATAATTATTACAGTTAAGGCAATAATAAGCAGGATTAATTTAGGCATAGTTATTACTAAGCTCACTTCTTGCAGTATATCCCAGCTCCCAAGCTCTCCACAAGTCCTGAAATCTCCATTTTTAACAAGAGGGCGGAAATTTTTGGGGAAGGAAATTTGAGTTCCCTGCCAATCTCGTCAATATGCCGGTTTTCATTCTCTAATGCAGCTAAAACTTTTCTCTCCTCTTCCGAAAGATCTCTTTCGTTCTTGACTCTAGACTCCAGACTCTTGATTCTATTAATTCCCAGCTCCTCCAAAATTTCATCCGGGCTAAAGACGGCTCTGGCCCCTGCTTTAATTAAATCAATCGGGCCTTTTGATAAATGTGAAGTAATTGGACCGGGGACGGCAAACACTTCGCGCCCCTGCTCCAAGGCTAACCTAGCAGTAATAAGCGAGCCGGAATCCTCTGCTGCTTCGATTACTAACACGCCCTGCGATAAACCGGAAATAATCCTGTTCCTGGCCGGAAAGTTACCCGGCAAGGATGGGTAATCCGGTGGAAACTCGGAAATAACTGCACCGAAACCCTCCGCAATTTTTGCGGCTAGATTGCGGTTTTCCGGAGGAAAAACATTATTTAAGCCTCCACCCAAAACGGCAATTGTCTGCCCTTGTTGAGCAACAGCTGTGGCGTGGGCTTTGGCATCTACCCCGCGGGCCAGTCCTGAAACTATAGTCAAACCCGCTTCTACCAACCCTCTGGTAAATTGCTCCGTGGCCACCCTGCCGTAACCGGTTATTTTCCTGGTTCCCACCACCCCGATCGCTTTTTTATCCCAATCCGGTTCGCCTCTATAAAAAATTACCACCGGTGGATCATAAATTTGGGCCAATAATTTTGGGTAACTCTTATCAAAAATGGTTACCCACTTGATTCCGCTATCAGCAATCTTCTCGGCATAACTTTCCGGCTCCAACTTCCTCCGTGTTTCCACCAGCAAATTGACTGTGTTCCTGAAAATCCCCAACTTCAGTAACTCCTCCCCATTAGCTTCCCAAGCCAACTTGGGGTCTTTGAAATATTCTAGAACTGCCCGGAGCCTAATCGGCCCTAAACCATTAATAGAGTGCAAAGCTAAAAGGTATGGAATATTATTCATAAACTATTCATAAATACCAATCATATTTATTCTCCTAAGCTTTTTCCAGACTCTGTAGCTTGAGTATAAGCAGAGCTTGCGGCTTCGCCTAAAACATCCTTTATTAAATTACTTTTATCAGGAGAAAAATAGTAGCGGTAAGCTTCCTTGGCAATCGGGGCTGCCACTGAAGAACCTTCTCCTCCGCCTTCTATTAAAATAGTCAGGACAATTTTAGGATCATCAACCGGGGCATATGAGGTATACCAGGCATGAGTACGGTTTTTCGGATCACCAAACTCAGCCGTACCGGTTTTGCCGGCTGTCTGAATAGGAAAAGTAAAAAACGGCCAGGCTGTCCCGCCCTCCTTCGGTACCAGGATCAATCCCTTTTTCACCAGCCCAACCTTTTCTTTTGAGATCAAATATCCAACAAGCACTTGTTGCTTTTCTGAAAGCAATAGTTGTGGTTTATATAAAATGCCGTCCGTGGCAATATAACTGGTAATCCCCAAAATCTGCAAAGGCGTAGTCAAAACAAACCCCTGGCCTATTGCCATGTGAAGAGTATCTCCCGGATACCAGGGCAGGTCATAAGTTTTTTGTTTCCAAGCATCATCCGGCACCAACCCTTCAACTTCACCGGGCAAATCAATGTTAAGCTTGGAGCCTAAGAATAATTTCCTTGACCATTCAGTTAATGATTGTTCCCCGATCAACCGGGCAACTTCATAAAAATAAATGTCATTCGAGCGCTGCAGCGCCTTTACCAAATTTACCGCACCCTCTGTCTTACCATACTGGTTAAAGTACCAATTACTGAATTTATACGGCCCCAAGTACAATACTCCGTTATCCTGAAAGGTAGTCTTTTCGCTGACTTTTCCGGAGTTGAGTGCAGCCAGGGATGAAATAATTTTATAGGTGGAACCGGGCGGGTAAGTGCCTCCGATCACCCGGTTGAGAACCGGGGCAGCAGGATTTAGGAAAATTTCACTAATAGCCCGGTCATCAGGGTTTTTAGTAAATATATTAGGGTCAAAAGAAGGCAGGGATAAAAGTGCCAAAATTTTTCCGTTACCCGGATCTGCGGCCACAGCCGCCCCGCAGCAGCTGTTGGTTTTTTGTAAGGCCTCTTTCATTAAATCAAAAAGCCGCTCCTGTAGGGCTGCATCCGTAGATAAGTAAACATTTTGTCCGGGTATTGGCGGTTTCATCCGCAAGGTCCGGATTTTGCGGCCTAAAGAATCTACCTCAATAATTTCCCCGCCATCTATTCCGCGTAAAGTTTTTTCATATTCGGCCTCTATCCCCATCTGTCCCACCTGATCTCCCTGGCGGTAACCCTGATATTCTTTATTCTTTAATTGTGTTTCCGAAATCTCCCCCAAGAAACCAATCACGTGGGCAAATTTTTCTCCCAGCGGATAGTCTCGGACATTATCAACCTCCAGGCTTTGAGCCCGGGGATCTTTTTTGACCTCCCATTCCATAGCTTCTTCTCTGGTTACCAACCTGACTTTATGTCCGGCAGATGCCGGATCAGTAAAACGAAAAGCCGGTGAGTTGGCTGCCAGGATTTTGCCGTTACGGTCAAAGATCACCCCCCGGGGAGCGTGAATAGTTTTGACTTGAATCCGGTTGCCATCTGCCAAATTCCTGTTTTCGCTGCCCCGGACAATTTGTAGGTGAAAAAGCCGCACAAAGATAACAAAAAAAGATACTAAACAAGCAATGAAGAAAAATATTATCCTCCAGGTGTTTTCATCCAGTTTGTGTTCTTTTTCCGGATGGAAATTCGGTAACAAAAAATCAATCCAGTCAGCGGATGGTACGTTTTGAAAATGTCCGGCTTTAGCCGTCACTTTTGCTATTTCTTCAGAAAAACCAGGGCCTAAATTTCGTTTTCTGCGGACCATAAATTGAATTTGTAATTAAAGTTTTAATTTGATCTCTTTTTGAATAATGAATCTTTCCTCCCAAAGCCTGACCAGAAAAAGTATGGGCAAAGACAATAAAGAAGCTAGAATGAGCTTGGTGATTTCAAAGATACCCTGATTTGTAACGGAGTTGGCTAATTGATTCAGAGAAAGAAAAATGAAACTCATCGGTATTATAAGTAAGGGATTGCCGGCTAATCGGATTTTAGACAAGCTCTCTGTTGCCTGGATAAAAAGCAGATAAAGCAAACTTTGTAGTCCTAAGGGGCTTAGGTTAAGGTGTGAAGTCAGCAGCCCAAATCCAAAGGCTAAATAAAGATTTGTTCTATCTGACCGGATATAGGCCCGGCAAATTAAGATTAACAGCACAAGATCTACAGGCAAAATGGTAGTCTGCAGAAATGATGCAATGATTAAGATAATGATTAAAGTTTTCATAATTATTCCCCAATTACAAATACTAATTCCAAATCTCTGATATCAAAAACCGGCTGAACTTTAGCTTGTTTAAATACTTCATTGGTCCGCTCCAGTATTTTTGTCACCCGGCCCAAAATTAAACCTCTGGGCAAAAATCCCTCCAAGCCTTCTGAATAGACTAGATCCCCTTCGCTAATTTTTTCTTCATGTAAGATTTTATCCATTAGAATTTCCGTCCCAAACTGTCCTAGCAGGACTCCTTTTGCCTTGCCTTCCTTATTGACTGAAAATGCTGCTATTTTTGAATTGGGATCAGCCAAAAGCTCTATATTGGAAGCAACAGGGGTAACGGCAATTATCTTACCTATAAAATTATCTTCAAAGATTACGGCCTGGCCGACTCTAATATTAGAATTTAGACCCTTGTCAATTTTTAAATGCCTGCCTAACCCAATCGGCCGGGCCGGTAAAAGGTTATAAGTATCCGGATCGAGGTGTTTTTCCTGGGAAACCAAAGCCTGTGTTTCTCCCAAGCTTTTCCGCAGTTCTGCGTTTTCCGAAAGCAGCTTTCCGATTTGCTCTTTTAAGGCTTTATTTTCCTGAGCTGCAAACCGGGCCTGAAATATAAAATGAAATTGCTTGCCGATATTTCTGTTAGTATTATAGATCCCAAAAGAAACAGGATTGGTAATAAAATAAAGTAGCTGCTTTGGTAAATTTAACAGTTTAATCGTGTCCAAAAATAAGACCAGTAAACTAAAAACACCTAGAATTAAAAATATTTTAATGCCGGGGATAACTTTTGTCACTGCCGATCAATATACCATAGCTTGTTTAAGCAAACAAACCTTTATATAATAAAGCGACATGGCTGCAGATCAAACTTTTCTAGATAAATTAAAGGCTAAATGGAAACAAAACAAATTCGTCTGCGTGGGTCTGGATAAGCAAAGCTTGAGATCTAAAGATCTTAAGCAAAGCTTGCCATCTAGCGATGGTAAAGGCAATTTTGAGTTTTACAAGAATATTATCGACCAAACTTTTGACCTGGTACTCGCTTATAAACCGAATATCGCATTCTACGAAGCTGAAGGCACTGCCGGCTTGGAAACCCTGAAAAGAACCGTCCAATATATCCGGGAAAAAGATTCGGAAATGCCGATAATTTTGGATGCTAAAAGAGGTGACATCGGCAGCACCAATGAAGCCTATGTGAAAGCCATCTTTGATGATTTAGGGGTTGACGCAGTCACTATTCACCCGTATCTGGGTAAAGAAGCAGTAGAGCCGTTTTTGCGCAGAACTGATAAAGGAATTATCGTTTTAGTCAGAACATCAAACCCCGGGGCCGGAGAATTCCAGGATTTAGAAGTTTACCCTGAGCGAAGTCGAAGGGGAAAACCACTTTATCAGGTTGTGGCTGAGCATGTAGCCAAAGGATGGAATCAAAACAACAATTGTGCCGTGGTGGTTGGAGCTACGTATCCTGATGAAATCAAAAAGGTCCGTGAGATTATAGGAGACATGCCGATTTTAGTACCGGGTATTGGAGCCCAGGGCGGAGATTTAGAAAATACCCTCAAAAACGGCCTAAACAGCCAAAAACAGGGTTTAATTATTTCCTCCTCCAGGGGAATTATTTTCGCTCCCAACCCCAGGGAAGCTACTTTAAAACTACATCAGGATATAGTATCTTTACTCTCATGAATAACACCTCAGAACAAGTTGCCAAAATCTTACTAGACCTGCACGCAATTTCCTTAAACTCCCAGGAGCCATTCAGATATGACTCAGGAATTTTGAGCCCGGTTTATATTGATAACCGTATCCTAGTTAGTTATCCAAAACAAAGACAAACGATCCGGGATCTATACATAGATGCCATGAAATCCACGGGAGAACATTTTGATTTAATTGCCGCCACTGCCACAGCCGGCATTCCTCACGCGGCCTGGATTGCCGATAAACTAAATCTACCAATGGTATATGTCAGAGGCAAAGCCAAAGACCACGGAAAAAGAAACCGAGTGGAAGGTATTGTTGAAAAAGGGGCCAATGTAGCAGTAATAGAAGATTTAATTTCTACCGGAGAATCATCTATTGAAACTGCTGAAGCAGTCAGGCAGGCCGGTGGAAAAGTTTCCTATATTTTTGCCATCATCACATATGACATGGAAAAATCCAAAGAGAATTTTCAGAAAAACAAACTCAAATTAATCCCTTTAACCACCTTTAAAGAGGTTTTAAACTTGGCCCAAAATTTAGGTAAAATCTCCCAAAAAGAAAATGAAATAATCCTGGATTGGACTAAAGATCCCGAGTCCTGGGGCAAAACAAACGGGTTTAAGTAATTTTTTCTTTGACCCCTTTGGCCAAATAGGGGTTCCACATGGCTCCGGTGGCACTCATTACAGCATCTGCTCCGGCATTTTTGAATTCAAAATAATCCTCAGCCTTAGTTACGCCTCCGACACCAATTATTTTTATATCAGCCTCGGCTTCCTGTCTAAATTTAGCCAACCTTTCTACCATATCCAATCCCGCCCATTTAATGGCAGTTCCGCAAACTCCTGACCGGAGCCTATTTTTTCCCGGTAACGCCTGATTACCCACCTGGTCCACCACTTCTGCAGAAATAGTGTTAATAGCTGCAATTCCCTGGGCATACTTACCGGCTATCTCTATTAGCCTCTTTAAATCTGCATCATTTTGGTAATAACCCACTTTTAAAATCAACGGAATATCCCCGATTTCTTTTCTAATGGCCTTAGCCACCTTTTCCGTCATTTCCAGGTTATAGCAAACTAAACCTTCGTTGCCGATATTAGGGCAGGATAAATTAGCTTCCAGCAACTTGGCACCGGTTTCAGCTGATAATTTGGCAGCCAGGGCATAATCAGCCACAAATTCTTCCGGAGTTTGATTTTCCCTGACAGTTCCCATAAAGCTCAGCACTAAAACCTGGCCTTTGCCGGCATAAGTAATGGCCGCTTTAACATCTTCCTGCCAGACACTTGGCTCTTTGGAAGGCACCCCAAAGGAGTTAGTAATGGATAGAGGCTCAGAGTAATTATTATCTGCAATAAGCTTAGTTTGAGCTTTTGCAGGGGTCAAATCACCTTCGATTTTTACAGCCAAAATATTGGGAAAAGGGTGACAGGGAAAGGTGCTGCTTCTGACAGTTTTATAAACACAAATATCAAAGCCTTTTTGAAAAGCGCTCTTGCAAAACTTAGCATTTATCAGTGGACCTGCCGGAATTCCGAATGGAGTAAAAACTTTTTGCCCTAAAAAATCCTCTGTTGGTTTACCCTGAGTCCCTCGACTTCGCTCGGGATCTTCGGCTTCGCCTTCGGCAAAAACTCCAAACGGCCCCTGGTCATAATTTTCTTCATAGCTTCTATTAGGATCATAAAAGGGAGTTTGCAACATGATCAAATTTTAACATATAAAAATCGTCATTGCGAGGAACGAGTCATCGAGTGACGTGGCAATCTTGATGTGGGATTCATCCGACCTAGATTGCTTCGCTAATCGCTCGCAATGACGTAAGGCAATAACTTTGGTCTACCTTAATCCACCTGTTACTTTCACCTTAGAAAGCAAATTCAGGTTATCCAAGACTTCTCCGCAGCCGCGGACTACTGTAGTCAGCGGATCATCGGAAACATAAACCGGCAGCTTGGTTTCTTCAGCAATTCTTTTATCCAATCCCCGCAGGAGTGCCCCACCGCCTGCCAGAAATATTCCTCTCTCTACTATATCCGTTAAGAGTTCCGGCGGAGTTTCTTCTAAAATTTCCTGGACACCGGAAATCATCTGGGTAATTGTAGGGGTCAAAGCTTCCCTGATTTCAGCAGCAGAAACTTTTATTGATTTAGGTAATCCTGTTGAAAGATCCCGGCCACGGATGACTGTAGCACTATCCTCTTTATCCTTACCGGGATAGGCCGAACCTATTTCTATTTTGACATCTTCGGCAGTCCGCTCCCCGATCAACATTCCATACCTGATCCGCATGTAATTTATAATCTCTTCATCCAGCTCATCTCCGGCAATTCGGAGCGACCTATTAATTACCATTCCGCCTAAAGATATAATTGCCATTTCTGTGGTCCCTCCGCCAATATCTACAATCATCACCCCCTCTGGATCTTCAACCGGAAGTTTTGCACCTATTGCCGCAGCCATTGGTTCTTCAATCAGATAAGCTTCCCTGGCTCCGGCTGATAAACAGGCATCCTGCACTGCCCTCCTCTCAACAGGGGTTACACCCGAAGGAATGCCTACTACTACCCGGGGCCTGGGGATCTTTGGCAACGAAAAAATCCCGCTCCCCGGATTATTATGAACTTTCTGGATAAAATAACGAAGCATGGCTTCGGTAGTGTCAAAATCAGAAATTACTCCATCCCGCAAGGGCCTGACTGCCTCTATTGCTGCCGGGGTCCTGCCTAACATCCTTTTGGCTTCCCGCCCGATTGCTAAAACCTGCCGGGTTTTTTTATGAAGCGCTACAACAGTAGGCTCCCGGATGACAATACCCTTACCTTTGACCAACACCAGAGTATTAACAGTACCCAAATCTATACCAATATCATAGGAGAGAAGCTGCCAGATTTTCCCAAACATGATGGGAGTTTAACATATCTTAAACTTTTAAGAAATTGCCCACTATTAAACCTATGGCGGTGGCCAATCCTCCAATCACTAACATCTCGGAGGCGCTCCGGAAGGCTTTCTCCTGAACAATTTTGCCCTTAAAATAACCTACTGCAAAAAGGGCTACCAGGGCACCTATTACACTGACAAACCTGGCTATTTCTACCGGTAAAATGATAAACGGCATAATCGGCACCATGCCGGCCAGAAAATAGGAAACAAACATTAAAACTGCATCCATTAATAAATCGTCTTTATGCCTATGCCTTTTATCCATCTGGTGAACTGCTTTCTCGGAAGAATATTCACCGGCTGCCATGGAAGAAGCTTCCACGGAAATGGCTACGAAAGAAGCCAAAATAATAACTGCCTGGTTAGGGGCCCCGACTGAAATACCCACCACCACCCCAGTGGTGGAAACCAGCCCGTCCTGCAGCCCAAATATCACACTTCTTAAATAATCTTCATCTAATCTAATTTTCATTTAACTAGGATTAAACCTGAATTGCACTTGTAAAGAAGCTCCCAGAACCTTAGCTAACCTTTTGAGGAAGGAGAGTGAAGGGATTGTTCTGGCATTTTCCACCCGGGAAATCACTGATTGCTTGGTTTTCATCCGTTTAGCAATTTGAGCCTGAGTTAGACCTTTTTCAAGTCGCGCTTTAATAAGCGCATGAGCTATTTCAAATTCAAGCCGCGTTTCTTCAGCAGCTTCCTTGAACCCTGGTCTTTGCAATAGCTCCTTTTCAAAATCTTCCCACTTAACATAATTCAGCTTTTTCATAATTTGATATTATCACAATTTTGCTATAATTGCAATAATCTAATTCGTCTTTTATGGTCTACTAATCTTTCTTCTGCTATCCTAATCTCTTTAGACAGAATCTGCCACTTTTCTCCCATAACCCCAGTATATCAGGAAGAATTTTGATTATTCTTTCTGATCTTCTCTATCAAGTATACCGGGATAAACAATGCTCGCTTGGAAGAAATTATCAACTTCCCTTTGACTAATTCCTTTCCTGCGGGCATCTAAAGAAATTATTCCGTAAGTTGCTAAAACAGCGGCATAAACAAAGGGCGTTGCAGCAATATTGATTAAATCCTCCCCTCTTCTTTTGATCTTATTATGCAATTTATTAAAATTTTTCAACCAAGCTTGTGATTCTTCTATCTCGCTTTGAGGAACTGTTATTACTTCGGAAGCATCTTCAATAGTTCTTTTCCCCAACATCCTGGCTAAACCAGCATGGCCTGATTTTATCAAAATCATAGGTACCAGCGTTCGCAGATCATCCCTGAAAGCAGGATTTTGACATCGGAAGTAACAACTGTATAAACAACCAGGACATCCTTCAACAGCTTCCTCTTTTTTCTTTCTCCACTCCTGACTTTTTAAACTCACACCCGTTTCAAAACCAGTTCTTATTTCTGAACAAACACCTACCTCTCCTTTTTCTCCTAATGCCCGTATATGGATAAACTGATCTTGCACCGAATCACATTTCCACAATTTATCACTAGGATTCATAACCCTTTCTAAATAATTCCAGCCGTCAATTAGAAAACCTCCTTTTCTTAGTGGTTCCAATTTTTGACAAACCATTTTTATTTGCTCTAAAGTAGGGACATTACTCTTAGTAGGCGCTGTCGAAAATCCCTGGCCGATTTCTTGAACTATTGATGTGCTAAAGAATACTCCATTTGCCGCACAAGTCTTTGCTACTTTAGGAATAATATCAACTCTATCCTTGGTAAAAACAACGCTCACTGTTGGAACAATTCCCTCATTAGCTGCAGCTCTTGCCTTTCCTATAATACATCTTATACCAGCTTCAGTAGGAGAATGCAGGGAAAAGATTAAAAAATCCAATCCTACCTTTTTAAGTCTTGAGAGGTAAATTAAATTATCTAAATGATCTCCATTAGTGATGATGCTAGTAATCATACCTGAATTAGAAGCATGACCGATGATTTTTAATGCGTGATCTACGTAAGTATTACCTTCTTCTGTAATAAATGGGTCTAAGTTTTTCCTAAAATCTACGTACATTAAATTTGCCCCATTCAGGCACATTTGGTATCCCCCCTGACGTACTCCACCATCAAATTGACATCCTGCGAGAGATTCTCCCCCAACATATTGAAGAAACCTAAAACCCTCATCGTGTGCCCAATCTACTTGCTTTAAAGACTCAGCCACAGTAGAAAATCTGCCAGTATTTTGCCTATTGTGCACATTGCAATAGCTACACGCTCTATTGCAGTTTGTAGGGCCTTCCATTATTGCCAAGCTGTGTCCATTTTTAGCAGCTTCATATGCTCCCCAGACTTTAGACACACCCTTTAAAACTTCTCTTAACATAGAGGCTATTATCCCATAACAACAAAACTACCGCAAATAAAACTACTTGCCCCTATCTACCTCTCTCTGTTAGGATAGAAACGAATACAAGCCAATGGTTAACATTATTCTGGATAGAATCATTCCCTACTCTTTTTATGCCCTCTTTTTCTTAACTCCCCTGGTTTGGTCATCTGCCAATCATGAGCTTTTTGAATATAACAAAATGATTTTAACTTATGGCCTCACTGTCATTATTGTAGGAGCCTGGCTACTTAAAGCGATTAACGAAAAACGATTAACGATCAAACGAACTCCCCTAGATATTCCACTTTTATTATTTTTGGGAGCCAATATCCTGTCTACTATATTTTCAATTGATCCCCACACTTCTATTTGGGGCTATTATTCCCGTTCAAACGGCGGGCTTTTATCCATCATCTCCTACCTATTATTATATTGGGCGTTTGTTTCCAATATGGACTTTGAGAGAGTTAAACTTGCCTTAAAATTTGGCCTGACTTCCGGTTTTATTATTTCCCTGTGGGCAATTTTTGAACACTTTGGAGTTTCTCCGTCCTGTGTAATTTTAAGGGGGGAGTTTAATGCTTCCTGCTGGATACAGGATGTCCAGGCCCGGGTTTTTGCCACTTTAGGCCAACCCAACTGGCTGGCAGCCTATTTGGCTATGTTAATTTTCCCCACTTTGTATTTTGCTTTAACTGCTTCCCATAAACTATACGCTATACGCTATACGCTTATCGCTATTATCTTCTACCTGGCTTTTACCTTTACTTATTCCCGGGGACCCACACTGGGACTGATTGGAGGAATGGCGGTATTTATTATTGGCTACCTCTTCTGGCATCCTGAGGGCAAAGCCCGAAGGATCTCTGCTCTACGAAGTACTTATTTTGTAACATTTATTTCAGACCCTCACATTCGTGAGAGATTCTTCACTACGTTCAGAATGACAAAGCTAGGAGGTATTTTAATCTCTTTCTTAATAATCAACCTCCTCTTTGGCTCAGCCTTAACTTCATTTAGATTAATTTCCAAATTTGCTGCCCCGGCCAGGCCCGGGATAGCTCTCCCAACCTCAAGCGGCACCCAACTGGAGAACGGCGGTACCGAATCCGGTCAAATCCGATTTATTGTCTGGAAAGGTGCCCTGGAAATATTTAAACATTACCCGCTTTTCGGCTCAGGAGTGGAAACCTTTGCCTATGCCTATTACCAGTACCGGCCGCCGGAACATAATCTAACCTCTGAATGGGATTTTCTTTACAACAAAGCGCATAATGAATATCTGAACTACCTGGCTACCACCGGAATTGTCGGCTTTGGGACTTATTTGCTGGTGATTGGAACATTCATTTATTGGTGTATTAAAAAAATTTCTAAATCCGAATTACTAATTTCTAATCAAATCCCAAATCCTAAACCCCAATTAGGTCAATTAGAAATTAGATCAATTAGAAATTTAGTTCTTGCACTCCTTGCTGCCTATATCTCCTACTTAATCTATAACTTCTTTCTTTTCTCCGTTGTCATTATTGCCGTCTTTTTCTATCTACTTCCGGCCCTGGCCTTTGTTGCTGCAAATTCCACTATACCCTATACCCTATACCCTATACCCTACCTCTACCGGAGACCACTATATACCCGGGTAGCTAAAGGTCTGGTGATTTTTTCCATCATCTATCTTCTATATTCTATATTCCAGCTTTGGTATGCCGATACTTTATTTGCCAAAGGTGAAAAAGCTACTGATGCCGGTAGACTGAGTAAAGCCTATGAGTTTTTAACCAGAGCCTCGGATATTAACAGGGCTGAACCGCTTTATCAATCAGAACTGGGTTTTGTACAGGCACAGGCAGCTGCGGCTTTAAAAGATACTGATGCTTCCGCATCCGCCGATTTTAAGGACGATGCGGTTTCCCTAACTGAAAATGTCTTAGAAAAAAGTCCCCAAAATATTTCATTCTACCGGACAGCAGTCAGGACCTATTTTGAGCTTTCCCTGACAGACAATGCCTTCATCGATAAAACCCTGCAAACACTGGATCAAAGCATAAAACTGGCTCCCACTGATCCTAAACTTTATTATAATAAAGCCTTAATTCTTGAAAGCATCGGCAAAAAAGAAGAACAAATTAGAGCTTTAGAAAAAGCCCTACAGTTAAAACCAAATTATCTGGAAGCACTGGCTCTTTTAAAAGAGGCTACCGGATCAGCCCGCCTGCCGGACGGGCAGGCTAAATAATGAAACGCCTTGCCAAAGCTATAGCTGAAATTAAATTTAAGGATAGGCCTAAAAATATCTCAACTGAGTTTCAAATGTACGGCGTTTACCTGGCAGAAAGTTTGCAGGATACCAAACATTATTCACTGTATATCAAACTGGCCAAAGAGGTGGACCGCAGAATCCTGGAAGAAACCTTAAATTTCACCAAAGGCTATTACGGAGCAAAATCGAAAGCAAAAATCTTTATGTGGAGATTGCAACAATTGAAGCAAGAGTGAAAATTACACTAGTGTCATTATTTGCTTACCGGGTAAGCGGAACATAGGGATAGCGGCATTTTCACATTGCCGACGTACTTCTTCCAAGTCATCAGTCATGGATGTTATCATTTTAAGAAAAAGTGGCTTACTAACTTTAGATCTTGTCCTGGTGTAGAAATTCGGATCTAGGACCAATCGCACTGACTGATAACTCACTCCGGCACGCTTTGCTAGCTGGGCTATATTTACCCCCTTTTTTTCCATAAAAGCAGCAAATCCGGCCGCTAATTCTGGAGTCCTGGGAACATAATATTCTTTGTAGCTCATTTTTAAATTATAACAAATAAATGTTACAATTCCCTCATGATATCTTTAGTTAAAGCGCCTGATCCCAGGTTAAGAGTTCAAACTAAACCGGTGAAAAAGATTAACCCGGCCCTAAAAAATACCCTAAAAGAAATGGTTAAATTAACCAAAACTTTCAAAGACCCTGAGGGCGTAGGCTTAGCTTCCACCCAGGTAGGATTGGACGGCAGCTTCTTTGTAGCTAAAGACACCAAAAAGTTTCTTTCTGTTATCAATCCCAAAATAATTTCTGCCGGCAAAAGAACAAAGCAGTACTTTGAAGGCTGTTTGTCTGTCCCAAATATGTGGGGGGAGGTCAGAAGAGCCACTAATATTAAAGTTACTTACCAAAATGGGGAAGGAAAAACCGTTACTGTACCATTAAAAGGAGTTCTCGCTTGGATCTTCCAACATGAAATAGATCACCTAAACGGAACCTTATTTTCAGACCGGGTGCTGGAGCAAAAAGGGAAGTTCTATAAATTCACCGGCAAAGATAAAACCGGCACGGACACGTTTCAGGAGGTGACAATATAGCGTCATTGCGAGGAACGAAGTGACGAAGCAATCTTGGTAGTGATTAAACATTAACTAGATTGCTTCCCCCGGATCAAGTCCGGGGTCGCAATGACGAAATAAAAAAATGACAATAATGAAAATTATCTTCTTGGGTACTCCGGATTTTGTTCAACCTATTAAAGATACCCTGGCCAAACATTACACTTTAGTAGATTCATTAAATGAAGCCGATTTGGCAGTTGTGGCAGCTTTTGGAAAAATTCTCACCTCCGAAGAGCTTAATGCCCCAAAATATGGATCTGTTAATGTCCATCCGTCACTCCTGCCCAAATACAGGGGTCCGTCTCCCATCCAGGCAGCCATATTAAACGGGGATAAAACCTCCGGCATTAGCATAATTAAAATGGACGAGGAAATGGACCATGGGCCAATAATATACCAAGAAGAAATAGAGCTTTCAGATAAGGATACTTTTGACAGTTTGAGTAAAAAAATGTTTCAGCGTGCAGCAGAGGTTTTACCGAAAGTTTTAGAAGATTTTATACAAAGAAAAATCCAACCCCGGTTACAGAGACACGCTATAGCGACTTATTGTAACCTGCTTACCAAAAACAGTGGTTATTTTGATATTAACCAGCCGCCGTCACCAAAACATCTGGACCGCATGATCAGAGCTTATTACCCCTGGCCCGGTGTCTGGACTAGATGGAAGAGTAAAATTGTCAAGCTACACCCCAAGGGTGCAATCGGAGAAAGGTTAATCCAATTGGAAGGCAAAAAAGCTATACCCTTAAAAGATTTCCTAAATGGCTACCCTGATTTTCCAATCAAAACTCTCTAGAAGATTTTTTGTATAATTATTGGTTAATAAATATAAATATGTCACAGATTGAGCGATCCACACCCGAATGGTTACAAGCAGTGAGCAGGGTCCGTCGTCAGATAGAGACTTTAACTGTCAACCTGGAAACAGGTCGGGGCGAACTACCGGAGCATTGCTTTGCTTTTGCATATGACAAGGAGACAGGGGAAGGATTTGGTGCTTTAATACAGCGCGACTTTGAGTATATTGATGTACGCCATTTGCCAAAAGCTCCCCCGGAAGTTGTTGTCGATATCTTAATGAAAGTCTTCCCTATAGTGCCTCTTGTCTGTAACCGGCAAATCGCAGAACAACTATCTAAAAACCCCCGATCTGTCGAATGGCTAAGGGAAGATAATGGCCGGTTAATCAGTAGATCTGAGGGGACAATGATTGTTTACACTCCTCTATAGTCCCATAGTTTGATTATTGATCCTTTTTATATTATAATGTCAGATATATATGTTTCTGGAAAAATATCTACAGAACCCAAAACTGAGGGAACTCGTGGAAGAACGGGGCTATCAATCAGATTTACCCTTAAACATACAGTTTTTACAAAAGGTTGGGCTCATAGAAGCGACCGGAATTATCCAACCAGGCACAAGAATCCTGGAAATCGGTTGCGGCGCAGGAGCCATGGCTGCGGAATTAACCCGCCGTGGTGGAACTGTAGCTGCACTTGAGTTAAACCTGGATGAACTTAAGAAGGGACGGGCGCGCTACCCGGAGGTAAATTTTGTCAACGCAGACGCACACACTATCCCATTTCCCGATAGCTTTTTTGACTGGATTGTCAGCTTTGATGCTATGGAACATTTGATTAACCTGCCAGGATATCTTACTGAAGCCCGGAGGGTGCTTGTTCCGAATGGATTAACAGCGTTTGGAATTCCCAACAAACCGGTTTCACGATTATGGGAATGGGCTAAAGGCAATTCATTTAAGCTCCAACAGACTTATCACCCCAGTGTGCAAACATACCGGGGTTTACAAAAGCTTTTCAGGGAAGCCGGCTTTGCTAAACCGCAATTTTTCAAAATGCCCTTCATGGATAGCAAAACATTAGATGAGATACAGATAACCGCCCTCGCCCCTGCCACCGGATTATTACAGCTTATACCCTGGAATCATTGGCCGCAACCTCTTTATCCGATGTTTCATGCCGTGGCTCAAAAATCGGATTAAGTTTTTTAACTATTCTCAAACATGAAGTACAGTATTTTTGGCCCTTAAACCTGTGAAGATTTGGCCGTTGTATCCTTTTATGAATCGGAGCGCGCAAAGCCCAGGTTCCGCCGGCTCCGGAAGAACCTTTCTTATGCCTGGAGAAAGCCACTGTATTCTTACCTTTTCCACACCGAAAACAAACTAACATGTGGTACACTATAACATAATGGACCCGCAGTTACTAGTTGCCCTATCCCAAGCCGTCCCGTTAATTGTGCTTCTGTTTTCAGTCATACTTCACGAGGTAATGCATGGCTTTGTGGCCAAAAAATTCGGGGACAATACTGCCGAGCGGGCCGGCAGGCTAACCTTAAACCCTATCCCCCACATTGACCCGGTCGGCACCATACTCTTACCTCTTGCTTCCCTATATCTGGGAGGGATTCTCTTTGGTTGGGCAAAACCAGTGCCGGTAAACCCGTTAAACTTTTCTAATTTAAGAAAGGGGGAGCTGATGGTTTCAGCAGCCGGCATACTGGCTAATTTTGGCCTGGCAGTGGCGGCAGCTTTAGTTTTTCGCCTACTGGACGGGCTGCCGCAGACATTCCCGGCTCTTTTAGGCGGCATCCTTAGTTTCACGGTATTGATTAACCTGGTCCTGGGGATTTTTAATCTGCTGCCAATCCCGCCGCTTGACGGATCAAAAATATTGCTCTCCCAGTTGCCTTCTAAATTGGCAGCCGAGTACCAGAAAATAGAATCCTACGGATTCATCATTTTATTATTACTACTTTTTACGGGCATGCTGGGGTTTGTTTTTAATATCGCCAGACTTTTGACCGCTGTTTTACTCGGTACCGGAGGTTTCTAATCCCGGAAAAAATTTCTGATTTGGACTACAAAAATCAAAGTCAAAAGAATTAATACTGCGGAAACAGTAAAGGGTGAGTGAAAATCAAAGTTAGCAAACAGCCAGCCGCCCAGGATCGGCCCAAAGATCCGGCCTAAGGATTCAAAGGAAGCAAAAATTCCCATGGTAGTCCCCTGTCCCTCCCTGGTTTTTTTGGAAACCAAGGTAGCCACTGTCGGCCGCGTGATGGATGAACCCACAGTCATCAGCACCATAAAGAGAAGCAGGAAAATACCGTCTTTGGCAAAAGGCACCAAAAACAGCCCCACAGCCATCAGCGTCAGGCCCAATACTACCGCCTTGTGTTCACCGATTATTTTCGTCACCCTAAATACTATCAGAGCCTGCATGAACATGGCCAAAAACCCCTGGATGGAGAAAAAATAACCGATATTGGAAACTGATAAATTAAGTTTCTCCAAACCAAAAAGCGGCACTGCCACTTCATTATTAGTTAGGGCAAAAGACCACAAAAATGTCAGGATAAAAAATGACCCCAGCTCCCCTTTTAAGCCGGAATACATATGTTTTACATTAAAAAGGCCTTCTTTAAGGGTGAGGATTTCCGCTTTCTTGCTTAAAGATTCAGGCAGGAATTTAAGTACTAACAGAAAATTAATCAGGGCTAAAATGCCGGCTGCAAAAAAAGGGAAGGATAAATTTATGGAAGACAACACCCCGCCAATTCCGGGACCAAAGATAAAACCGGCTGAAAAAGAGGCTCCCAAATTACCCATGCCTTTAATCCGCTCCTCCGGAGTAGTCACATCAGAAACATAGGCATGGACAGAAGAAATAGCTGCAGCAGAAAAAATTCCCTGCAAAATCCTGGCTGCAAACAGCCAGAACAAGCTGTTGGCTAACCCGAACAGCACAAACGAAACACCTAGGCCTAAAAGCGAAATCACAATAATCGGCTTTCGGCCGTACCGATCGGATAGCCTGCCCCAAAGCGGTGCTAAGAAGAATTGGGCTATGGCATAACTGCCTGCCAAAAGACCCACCGTCCACTCTGTAGCATTAAAATGCCGGGCATAGAAAGGCAGCAGGGGAAAAATCATCCCAAAGCCAACTATGGTAATAAAAACCGTAGCATAGAGAAAGACAAGTGGCGGCTGTTTTCTAATTTTATCCATCCGGATAGTATAACTTAAAATTGCTTACGATTGACAACCAAAAGATTAATTGCTACCCTACTAGATCAGGAGGCTGCTTACTCTTAAAATTAATGAGTGAGAGAGATAAAAGTAATCTTTTAGAAATCAGGCGCCTTGTAGCAACAGGTATTTTTGATAATACCATCCTCAAACGGGCCGAAAATATTGTTGCAAAACGCAAAGATGATGGCTTAGGCTACCGGGAGCTTCAAACTGAACTTACCCTGCGCAGTCTCTCGCTTTACAGCTCTAGAGCCTTGTCTAGAAGAAATGGCGGTCTGGAATTTTTTCTGGCTGATTGCCTGCCACCACGCAGCAACCTTAAATTAATTACCAATGGCACCTCTGTTGAGGAATTTTTTGCAACTGCTGTGACCGGGACTCTGGAAAGACTCTGGGAGGCGGCAAGGGAGAAATTCGACGGCGCTGACAATAAAAAAATAGGGTGGATAGTAGATGAGCAGTGGTGGGGAGTTACGGACAAAACGAGTGGTTATTCAGCCAAGGAGTGGCAGATTATGACCAGGTGCGCTACGCTTCAGCGAAATAAAGGCAACCTGGGGACTGTAATCAAAACCATCTGTTACTGTTTTGCCACACCCGCCCCTGAAAGGTATCAGGATGCACCAATATGGATTCCTAAGCCGAAACAAAGGAAAGGTCACCACCGCAAGAGATACCTGCCATAAGGAAAAGTATGGAAAGATCTATCGAAGGATACCATAGAAAATGTGTCCCGCTAAACAAAGGGGGACTTTTTGCAGAAAATCCCTTAACGCCGGCCGAGCAAGACATACTGCGCCTGCGCCGGGATGGTGCTAACACTGACAAGGCTATCGCGGAAGAACGCAATTGTTCTCTTTCAACTGTAAAAGGAATTCTTACCAATATTAGAGAAAAACTGCGTGAAGACGGATTTATAATTCGCAACACTGCTGATGTTGTTTGTATTGCTACCTCAAAAGGTTGGATCTCTCCTGACACAGGCTTGACAGCAAGAGAAGAAACCTATAAAATCCGTCCCATGACAGAAAATGAGCCTGCTTCATTAATACAGATTAGTGCACAGATTGAAAAAAGAACCAGCTGGCTTGAACAGAGACAAAGTATGGTTAACAAACCAGGCGGCCCATATTGGCCGGAACACTTGCGGATTGGGGTTTTGCAGCAAATCCCAGATGCTGATTATTTGGATAAAGCGGTAGAGTTTGGGCACAGGTTAGAGAGGGCAAGAGATATTATGGTTACAACCACTATTCCCCGCTTAGAAACAAGGATCAAAGAACTTGCCTGTCAACGCGCGGTTCTGGCAGAGTCCAGATTGGCGGCGGTAGAAGAGTTCGCTGACGTGTTAGGGAAAGACGCTTTAGATCGGGCCAAAGGAGTAGTTGAAAAATGGCGACAGGAGTGTGGTTTAGTCAGTTTACCGCCGCAAACAGTGGAAGAAACTGGAGAAAGTAGCCCTAAACAACATTACACTACCGAGGATGTTGCTGCGGCAAAGGGGGTTGATCCGAATGATAAACGGGCATTCAATGGTCTTCAAGTCAAGATTTCCGTTCTTTTAAGAACACACCAGATCGCTCCTGAGCGCGGCAAGCGAAACCGAATCCTTTTTAATCCTGAGCAATTTCAGGAGATGGTAGAACTACTCTCAGGCCGCCCAGCTTCAACAACTTGACAAACTTTTAAGTTTAGTACTACAATTAAACTATCCTAAAGGACATTTGTAGATGGCCTAAAGGTGTCCCTACCTAGCACGTTAAAAGCCAAAATATTTTTCTTCACTGATTTGATACTTTACGGGAATCCGGAGTGTGTTAAAGCTTCTGCCCAAACACCAGGATACCCACCTTAGCATTGCTGAGGAAGAAATTTGGCTATCGGCTATCGTAGGGAGGAATTATTTTCTTTCTGACCTGATTGATAATTCTAAAAATTCATTAAGATGGGCTAAAAAAGTCCATTTGCTTCTGTTATTTAATTTTCCACTAACTTTTTATATCTAAACTTGATAAAATATACCTTGTGCCGAAGTAGCTCAGCTGGCCTAGAGCGCCACTTTTGTAAAGTGGATGTCGTGGGTTCAAATCCCACCTTCGGCTCAGAACGCCGACATAGCTTAGTGGTAAAGCACTTCATTGGTAATGAAGAGACCGTGGGTTCGATCCCCACTGTCGGCTCCAACGAACATAGACATCAGTATAACATCTATGTTATACTATTTTTATGAGTAAATGGGAAGATTTAGAAAAAGAATTATTATCCGATCCAAAGACAAAAAAGGAGTATGACAAACTTGCTCCCCGTTACGCAGTAATCTCGGCTCTAATTGATGCCCGTACCAAAAAGGGATTAACTCAAAAAGAACTTGCCCAAAAGATTGGTACCAAACAATCTGCTATAGCAAGACTGGAATCAGGTAGCGTTAACCCCTCACTCGAGTTTCTGCAAAAAATCGCCCAAGTCATGGGGTATAAATTAACTATCCAACTCCGATAGCATGTATTTCCCGCTCTCAATTTACGGGGTTTCTACTTCTACCTGGATATATTTTACTTCCGGCACTTTACTTTTAATTTCTGCCTTGATCCTATCCATGATTTTTTCAATATCAGTAGTAGTTAAATTCCTTTTTAAGTTTACTTCCGCATTTACCAGCAGCTTTTCCGAGCCTATATGAATGGTTTTTAGCTCCAGTACTTTCTTAACTTCCGGGGCCATCATAATAGCCCGGCGGATTTTATTTTCCACCTCCTCAGAAGCGCTTTGCCCAATAATCAACTCCCTGATCGGCATCATCAGCAACACTCCAAAGACGGCCAAAAGTCCGCCGATCACCATGGCTCCCAGCCCATCAAACAACAGATTCCCGGTAATTTGATAAAAGACTAAAGCTGTCAAACCTGATACTGCAGCCAGGGCACCCATCAAATCCAGCACAAAGGCAGTTTTTGTTTCAATTAAAGGAGAATTAACAAAGGCTTGCCTGATTTTTAAGATACTTTTACCCTTTAATAATCTTCTGGAACTTAAGGATAAAGCATAACCATTGGTCATGGTGCTTAAAACCAAGATGCCGAAAGCCAGGTAGATATTGTTGATCGGCAATGGGCTAAGAAACCTCTGCCAACCAAAATAGAACGAGAGTGTAGAAGTTACGCCTAAAATCAGTACGCTGGCCAGCATGGTCCAGAAATACAGTTCCAAACCATATCCAAACGGGTGCTTTTTATCCGAAGGCTTACGGGAACGGACTAAACCAATTAGCAAAAAGCCGGCTGCTGCTAAATCTGCCAAACCCTGCAGTGTTTCAGCTATCATGACCACGCTGCCGGAAAGAATAGCCACCGTAAAATTGGTTAAAACATCCAGCAGGTCAACCAAAAAGGAAGTAATTATGACTCTACCGGCAGAAGGGGCTGATTGCATCACTTAAAATTATAATATATAATCCCCTGATATGGCGAAAAAGGGGAATAGACAATTATTTATCTTCCAGTGTTCTGTTTGCAAAAACAGGAATTATACTGCCACAAAAAACACGGTCAATATAAAAGAAAAACTTACTTTGAGTAAATTCTGTAAACACTGCCGCAAGACCACGGAACACAAAGAAATCAAACTCTAGCCATTTACTTCATGTCATTCTGAGCGTAACGAAGAATCTCAAGATTTAATTCACATTTACCTATTAATTTAATTATTGACGAATATAAATCGAACCATGTAGTATGGTTATATAACATATGGCTTACAAAATGGAACTTAAGGGGAGGGCTATAAACTTAAGAGAACAGGGTTATTCCATCAAAGAAATTGCAAAACTTCTCAGTATTGCAAAAAGCACTTCATCTGCATGGCTCAGTAATATTATGCTGTCCCCTAAGGCACAGGAAAGATTAAAGTCTCGTAGAATTTTAGGACAATACAAATCTATAGAAATCGCACGTAAAAAAAGGGTTGCGCAACAGCTAATATTAACAAATGAGGCTAACCAACTTTTATCGAAAGTCTCAATCAATCCAGCAATATGTAAATTATGTTGCGCCCTACTCTTTTGGTGTGAAGGTGCTAAAACCAATACTCTAGTGAAATTCACAAATTCAGACCCATCTCTAATAAAATTATTTCTTGATTTACTAAGAACAGGGTTTAAAATTGATGAATCAAAACTAAGAATCCTTATGCATTTACATGAATATCATGTGGAAGAGAAGCAAAAAATATTTTGGAGAGAGATCACTAAAATTCCCCTAGAACAATTCCACAGATCATATCTAAAACCTCACACAGGGAAACGGAAACATCCGAATTATCCTGGCTGCATTTCTGTAACATATTACAATGCTAAAGTTGCAAAAGAGTTAGCTACAATCTACAATACTTTTGTACAAAGGGGCGTCCGTTAACTGGTAAACGGTTTCTCTCCAAAAGAAATCCTGCAGGTTCGAGTCCTGCCGCCCCTGCATTATTATGAATTCATTTAGCGGTGAGTTTATGGAGATCTTTGTCAAAAGTGAAAAGTTCTGCTTTTTCAATCTCAGCTTTTGAAAATAAAAAAGAATCAACAAAACTAACGTCTTCTTTTTCATAAAGAGTAAGCGCTTTGCTAAAAATATCCCGTGATTCAATATTTATATATTTTGTAGCAACTAACGGTTTTAGCTGTTTAATCACTACGGATTTATTATAAAGATAATATTTACGTAGGATGAAATCTAATTCAAAAATAGTCGCCTGGGCAACACAAAGCTTAATCTCATTACGCTTTGCTCTATTTAGTAACTGTTCACAGGCTTCTTTCTGTTGGGGAATATCATTGAGGAGAAAATGGAGTAAGACATTTGTGTCAACAATTATTGACTTCATTTTACTTTCTCAAGTTTTTTTTCGTATTCTTCTGCAATAGTTTTTCCTACAAAATCGTCAAGCTCTTGATTAGATAATGGTCTTTTATTCGTTTTCAGTGATCCTGCAAGTTCCAAAAAATCTTTTACCGGTTCAATAATCAACTTTTCACCCTCCAGGGAAACCAGGGCTTTTTTACCTTTATTTAATCCTAACTCCCTTCGGAATCCGGCCGGAATACTTATTTGACCCTGGGATGTAATGGAAACTGTATATGTCATACATTAAATTTATCATAGTATATTACATTTGTCAATATACATTAACTTCGATAAGATTTAAAAGTTTACCTTAATCCGGGCTGATTGGACAAACAATTGCTTTCCCTGACTGGACTTGACCTGGATGGTATAGGTTTTTTGGCCACCGGGAAGCTTAAAAGTACCGGAAGTTTGCAGGCTAAAAGTATTGCTGGTGGTGGAAACTTCCGAAGAGATGGCGCTGCCCTCAGTTACATTGTATAACCGGACATAACCGGTGCCGGCAAGCTCAGTCAGCCTCAGATTCACCTCCAGCTGCATACTGGTATAACCGGCATAACTGTCAGGATTTATGGAAGCCTGATATTCATTTAAGGTATTGTAGTCCTGGTCTGTCCAGGGCCCCCCTCCGGCGCCAAGCGGGATATACAGGGGCGACTTGGAAACGCTGGCAGGAGCCGGGGAGGCTTTCTCCAGGCTCGAAACCCGGGCCTTTAGCTCTGTGACTGCAGATTCAAGATCCTTGACCTTGGAATCCAGGGAACCGGTTGTGGTATCGGATTTTGATGGCTTAAGGTTATTAACCTTTGATGCCAATTTGGCGACTATATCTTCCAGACTTTTTAGTCTATCTTCTGCGGTTGCCTCAGGCAAGGTCTTGGGGACCTCTATCGGGCCTTTGTCCGCTACTTGTTCTGTCTTGGCGGAAGGAGAACCGGGCTTACTTCCGGTAAGCCGCCAGTAACCAAGCCCGGCCACTATTAAAACAGGCACCAAAATAAAGGGCAGCAGTTTAATCACAAATTAATCATAACATATCCTCCTTTGCTTGACTTTAGAACCCATAGTATGATAAAATACGCACTTTGTACCAATATGAAAAAACCTATACAATTTTTTGCCCTTATTCCTCTCACTCTTAGTTCCCTGTTAGGGTTTGACGCTAATCAGCAGCTTCTCAATCCTCTGGAGAAGAATCATTTGTTGGCTTACCGGGAGATGTCTTTGGATAACCGCCAGCCTGACAGGTTTGTTAATGATGTGTTTAAGAAAAACATCCTGCTGAATATGGCTTACCTGAGAGGCCGGGTAACCAAAGCGGCTGATATTAAATGGGAAGAGATGGAAAAACCATTTCAATATGAGTTTAAACTGGAGCCTAATAAGACCTTTGCCTTTCATTCAGATGTAAAGGCTGAGTATCAGGAGCTATTGGTCAAAACCACTAATGCCCATTTTAATGCTGCTGAAGGATTTAAGACAGACGGCTATCTTTTTGGTGACGGAGTCTGTCATTTGGCTTCCATAATCAATTGGGCTGCCCGGGATGCCGGACTTTCAGTAGAAGCCCCCACCAGCCATGACTTTGCCGCGATTCCGGATGTACCCAGGGAATACGGGGTATCTATTTACTCAAATCCCGCTGCCAAGGGCTCCAATATCCGACAAAACCTTTATATTACCAATAATAAAAGTAAGCCTATTTCCTTTAAGTTTGAGTATCGGGATAATAAACTCAAGGTATCAGTAGTTGAGCTAAATTAAGTTATGTCAACTACATTCAGTTTACATGAACGTAGTCAACGGCCCACATTATCAGATTCAATTACCAACACCCAATCACCAATATCCAGTTCTTTTATTAGACTGCGGAGTTTATCTGTAACATTTTTCTTGGAGGCCCAGACACTCTTTTGCCAAAGCTTAAAATCCCACATTTTTAATCTTCTCCGCAAAACATCACGCACCAACCGTTTGCTCTCAGGTACATCAAAGACCACAATCCTCCACTTTCCATCCCATTTAATTTCATCTTCAGGCTTTGAAAACAAAAGAAATTCCCGGCCGGCTTCTGTTAACCTTAAAATAATTTTGCCTGCATCTTTTTCTGTAGCTTGCTCTATAAACCCTTTCTCTCTTAACCTCTTAAGGGCCTGGGCTAAAGAAGCCTTTTTGAGTTCCGGAGCTCCATAATGGTAACGGTAGTGATGGTAAGCAAAATCCTCTAACCTGACATAACCATCAACCGCTTTTTCCAAAGCCAACAGGACTAATTTCCCAATACTTTCTTTTTTCCCCATATACAAAACATACCACGATCGTTGTATATCTTGTCAATAATGCTTTACAAATGTGTATACTCTATCCTAATATGAAACTATGCCTCAAAAAAGTACCATACCAGTAAATCCCCACCAGGAACACCATGACCACAAGACCCTAAAATTCCCGGACGGGTTTTTATGGGGCTCAGCCACCAGTGCCCATCAGGTAGAAGGTAATAATGTATACAGTGACTGGTGGCGGTGGGAATCCCTCCCCGGCCATGCCAGGTCAGGACAAGCATGCAATCAATATGAGCTTTACGAACAGGACTTTGACCTGATTAAAAGCTTAAACCACAATGCCCACCGGCTTTCCCTGGAATGGGCAAGAATCGAACCAAAAGAAGGTGAATTTGACTTTAGCGCCATTGAGCACTATAAACAGGTCTTTTCAGCCCTTAAAAAACGGGGCTTAAAGGTCATGTTGACTTTATGGCACTTTACCCTGCCACAATGGGTAGCAGATAAAGGCGGCTGGGAGTCCGGCAGAACCGTGAAATACTTTGAGCGGTTTGTTAAAAAAATTGTCCCGGAGATAGCCGGATATGTTGATTTCTGGATTACCCTTAACGAACCCGGAGTATATATCTATGAAACATATATAGCAAGAATCTGGCCTCATTCAAAAAAAAGCCGGTTCGGACAGCTTAAAACTTTCCTAAACCTGGTGACTGCCCATAAAAAAGTCTATAAATACCTGCATTCAGCCACCAAGGCCCCGGTGGGAATTGCCAACAATATCCTCTCTTTCCAGTCTTATCATAAACATTCTTTTAAGGAGCAGATTGCCGTCTCAATTAATGACCTGTTTGTAAACCATTTGTTTTATATGTTTACCAAGGGCAAACATGATTTCCTGGGGATCAATTATTACTTTCATATCCGTTTTAAGAATGATGACTTAATAGCCAGGGAGGAGCATCTGGGTGAACAGGTCCGCGAGGTTTCGGATCTCGGATGGGAGATTTATCCCGAAGGGATTTTTGAAGTGCTGACTGACCTGGCTGACGGTATTCCTATTTATATTACCGAATGCGGAATTGCCTCTACCAATGATGACAGAAGAAACCGCTTCCTGATTTCGTACCTCCAGGAAGTAGCCAGGGCTATCAGATCCGGGGTTAATGTCAAAGGCTTTTTTTACTGGTCACTTTTGGATAATTTTGAATGGCACTTGGGGTTTGAACCTAAGTTTGGCCTGGTAGAGGTGGATTTTAAGACCCAGGCCAGGAAAATTAGGCCTTCCGCCTTAGTGTATACAGATATTATTCAACATAACGGAATTCCCCATTCCCTGCTGAGATTTCTCGGGCACACCATCCAGGCAGAAGAGGTGTTGGAAAAGAGGCTTAAAGAGATAGAAAAAGAGATTGATTTGAAAACTAAATAAAATTATTGTCATTCTGAGCGAAGCGAAGAATATAACTTAATGATTATATCCTTCGGCTAATCGCCTCAGGATGACAGGGATTATGAATCATTTACCATTTACCCTTACTGCCTACCTTTTGAATGCCCTGGCGGTTTTAGCCAATAAATTTTTGCTTAATAAAGCCATCCCCGACCCTTTAGTGTATGTTTTTTATATCAGCGTTGTCTCTTTATTTGCAGTTTTAGTCCTACCCTTTACCAATACCCCGGCCCTTTCCACTTTTTATCTGGCATCAGTTTCTACCGTTCTTTGGACGCTGGGTGCCTATTTCATGTTTAAAGCCCTAAAATTAGGCAATGTTTCGCGGGTGATTCCGATTATCGGTACCCTGATTCCCCTGTTTTTGCTTATCTTTGCGGTGGGAACCGGAACTATTACTACTACTCAAACCTGGGCAGTCTGGTTTTTGGTAGCCGGTATTGTATTTTTAACTATTACAGATTGGCAGGCCCGCCTGCCAGCGCCTGAGCGCCCGCCTGCCACGACTGTGGCATGTCGGGCAGGCAGCGATGGCGGGCAGGGGAAATTCAGTATCAGGGAAATTGTATTTGAACTGCTTTCAGCCGGCCTTTTTGCCGTCTCCTATGTTTTCTTAAGACAGGCTTATTTAAGCTTGGACTTTTTCTCAGTCCTGATCTGGTCCAGATTGATCCTGCTGCCTCTTTGTTTAATTATGCTGATTATCCCGGCTTTAAGAAGAAAAATTATCACCTCAAATGGCCTAAAAATTAACTTTTTTTCTAAACCCGGCTTGGTGTTCCTGGGCGGACAATTAAGCGGCGCCTCCTCAGAGTTTCTACTGCTCTTTTCCATTTCCTTGGCTAACCCAGCCTTAGTCAATTCCCTACAAGGCACCCAATACGTCTTTTTACTGATCTTTGCTTTAGTCTTAGGCCGGGAATACCCAAAAGTTTTTGAAGAAAAATATACCTTCAAAGAGTTAATAGTAAAAGTTATCGGGATTGGACTTCTGAGCTTTGGGATCTACCTGCTGGCCGCTACTTGACATAAAAGTGATACAATTATGTAATGAAAAATCCCGCTCCAAGGCAGAAATAGCAAAACTCATGAAGAAACTGGATAAGATCGCGGCAGAGAATGCCAAATATACAAAAGGTTTTGATTCTGTTAAAGCCTTAAGGGAAATACGCTATCAAGACCAATGATTATAGCCGTATACGCAGTTTTGGCAAAAGAGAAAAAATGTCCTTTGATCACAGCTGATGAAAAGTTTGTCGGTGCTGTCAAATTATCCTTTGTCAAAAACCTGCAGGATTATTAACTTATGGAAAGTCCGGTTTGGGGTTTAGTTTCTGTCTGAGAGCTTCGCTTTCCGCCTTATCTTGCGCTGTTTGAACTTCTTGAGCTTTAACTCTTTGGTCTCTTAAATTCATCAATCCAGAACTTTCTTGTGATGGGATGCCGGCTGAACTGGCACCCAAATCGCGGTTATCTAAGTCTGCTAAAGCACCGGCGACTGCTTTTATTCCGAATGCGCTCGCTAATATAAACAAAACTACAAATCCCGCTCTAATAAGTTTTTCTTTTGTGTCCGGTCCAGGTTTCAATCTTTCCATTAGAATAATATTCTACACTATGGGACTTTGCTTGTCAAGTCAATCGCTATATTTAACTCCGAACTTATTGGAAAACCTGTTGGCAGATCCAAGAACCGTATTTACTTGGGTAGCATCACCATTCCATTTAGCCAAGGATTTCCTCCTAAAATCAACTGTTACCGGTTCCTTTCCCACTGTGTATCCTATCCGCCAATCCCCGTTGCCTAAATTTTCGCTTTGGGCTATATGCACTTCTGAACCGATGGCTCCCCAGGTCACATGAAACAAAATAAAGTCCTCTTTGACGTCCTTTAATAAATTTATCATCTCCAACGCTTTCCCAGGCATAAATTGTGGTCCGATGGCTCCTCCACTGATTGTGCCAGGAACATCCCGAGGCCATGTGGAGCCCGGAATGTTAGCAGCCATATATTTTAACCCCCCTGTCATCTTCTCTTGTATTCGGCAAATTTCCTCAAGCTGTTCTTTGGCACCACTGAAAACATCGTAATTAATTTGAGATAAAGCCGGTAAAGTACCAATATTGGTAAATCCGACTGTCTCATACATCATAAGCTTTGCTAAACCACCTACATTCATCATTAAATCTTCCGCTCTCGGATTGCCTCTTAACCTATCTGGTATATCCAACGGATTTTCAGGATCAAAGAGATCCGGCCTAAACTTTTCCCCAGATTTATCAAGCAGCTTTTGGATAATATCTCTGGCTCTTTTGTAGGCATCAAGAGAAATTCCCATTACCTCTGGGTAAATACCCTCCTCCTTACACCAAGCCAGGAGCTCCTCGGGCACCTTAGCCAAACGTTTATCAACCCCTGATTGCCGAATTTCATAACGCTTATTTAGCAGGTCAATCCTCAAATCAGGATCAACTACTACCCACAAACCCCGGTCTACTTGTTCCAAAGTCTTAGCTCTTTCGGAATAAACCTGCTCAGTCTTTTCCCTTTCCGGTGTGCCTAGCGGTAAACTAAGAGTCTTATTAAGAAAGTCTGTATCGGAAAGAGTCTCCAGGCCGGTTGGTTTTTCCTGTGTTTGAACTTGTTTTGGAGACGTTATGGCAGTAGGTTTTTGGGCTTCAGGAACTCTAGGATTCTTTCCCTCCTTAGAGCCAGCTTGTATAGCGGTTGTTAAAACAAGTCCCGCACCAGCCATCCCGAGTAACCCCACAAGTCCCCTTCGGCTTATTCTGCCCCGTTCGTCAAATGATCTCTTCGGCAAAGCGGCTTTGGGAACAGACTGGGGGCGGTCCGGACTATCCTTCATAAGACTACGATACCACAATCTTCCCTCTTGTGGATAATAAATAAATCTTTTACAATGCGGCTAGAATCTGTCTGCTGTCCTTTAAGCTAAAAAATTTATGCCCGGGGGACGAAAGAAAAAAACTACTGTTATACCACTGCTATCCCTTATTCTTTCTTTGGTTAAAATTATCCTGGTTAAAATAGGTAACGTGCCGCTTCGTGTGCTTCAATTTATAATTTACAATGTACAATGTACAATTCAGATCCTTCCAAAAATTCTACATTCTACATTCTACATTCTACATTTTGTGCGGCACAGCCGCACAAGAGGCCGGCCCAAAAAATTCCGCTTATCTTCCCGGGTTAAAATTGCCCTGGCAGGAGGCCTTTTTGCCGCTTTTGTTTTCTCCTATACCTTTTTTATCCTGGCAGCTGCCTATCAGTTGCCCACTCCGACCAAGCTGACAGCTCCCAATAAATCCCTTACCACCGAAGTCTATGACCGAAACGGCATCCTGTTGTACCGGTTTTACGAGGGCAGCAACCGCACCCTGGTTAACTTAAGTGATATTCCGGACAACATGATTCGGGCCACTATTGCCATTGAAGACCAGAATTTCTACCACCATATCGGCATTGACATCCCGGCCATCATCCGGGCCGTTTATAGAAACGCCACCACCGGCAGCAGGGAAGGAGCTTCTACTATCACTCAGCAGCTAATTAAAAACTCACTGCTGACCCCGGAGCGGACTTATGTCCGGAAAATCCGGGAAATGACCCTGGCGCTTTGGACAGAACGGATTTATTCCAAAGAAGAAATCCTGCAGATGTATTTTAATGAAACCTCCTACGGCGGGGTTAATGTCGGCATCGGGGCCGCCGCCCGCACTTATTTCGGCAAAATCCCCAAGGAGCTAACCCTGGCGGAGAGTGCTTACCTGGCCGGGCTGCCGGCTTCCCCCACCCAGTTTTCCCCTTACGGCTCGCGGTCAGACCTGGCTAAAATGCGGCAAAAACAGGTCCTGGACCGGATGGTGGAGGAAAAATATATTACCAAAGCTAAAGCTGATGAAGCCTTTACCCAAAAATTAAACATTAAACCGCTGGCAAGTAACATCCTGGCCCCCCATTTTGTCTTTTATGTCAGGGATTTACTGATAGAGCGGTTTGGCGCCCGGCTGGTTTCACAGGGAGGCTTAAAGATTTATACCAGCTTAGATTTGGGACTGCAGGAAAAAGTAGAGGAAATTGTCAGAAAAGAGGTTGACCAGTTAAAAGGCTTAAATGTCACCAATGGCGCGGCCATGGTGATGGACAGCCAAACCGGGCAGATCCTGGCTATGGTGGGCTCCCGGGATTACCACTATCCCGGCTACGGCAATTACAATGCCACCTTAGCGCTTCGCCAGCCCGGCTCTTCCATCAAACCGGTCACTTATGCAGTGGCCCTGTCCAAAGGCTACAACCCCGGCAGCATTTTATTGGATACGCCGGTAGTATTTAAGGATGAGTGGGGCAATGCCTATGCGCCGGTTAACTATGACGGCCGCTACCGGGGACCGGTCACCTTAAGGCAAGCTTTGGGCAGCTCACTTAATACCCCGGCAGTCAAAGTCCTGGCCGCAGTCGGCATTGATGAGTTTGCCAAAACTGCCCGGGATTTAGGTCTTACCACGATTGATAACCCGGAACGTTTCGGCCTGGCTTTGACATTAGGCGCAGCTGAAGTCAAGATGATTGAGATGATGGGCATGTACGGAACCTTTGCCGCAAACGGCCGCTACCGCGAACCAACCGGCATCCTGAAAGTAACCAACTCAGATGGCCAAACCCTGGAAGAATACCGGGACCACCCGCGCCAGGCCATTGACCCGGAAATTGCCTATACCATTACCAACATTCTGGCTGATGATGAGGCCAGGAAATTGGCTTTTGGCCCTAAATCCCTGCTGTATATTCCGGGTTATGAGGTACCGGTTAAAACCGGCACTTCGGATTGGAAAAGGGATAATGTCACTTACGGCTATACCCCCAAATATGTAGTCGGAGCCTGGGTGGGCAATCCGGATAATCAACCGGCCAACCAGGCACTGACCTCCGGTATCACCGGGGCGGCCCCGATCTGGAATAAAATCATGCATGAGCTTTTAGACGGAACAACACCCCTAGCTTTTCAGAAGCCGGACGGAGTGGCTGATATTACAGTCTCCGGAAAAAAGGACCTGGAACTTAAGAAGAAAGTCCCTAAAGAAATGGTCCGGATTAAAAAGGATAAAGACCAGGTTATTTTCCAGGATAAATACTCCACCTATGCCACTTCCGCCGCCCAACCGGATCAGCAGGCTAATCAGGCTATTCCAGAACAACCCAACCTCTGAGGTCTTTTAAGATGGAATAACCAATACGGCATTGTTCATGGGAGTATAACGCTCAAAATAAGAAATATCGCCCCCCAGACTGTCGCTGTATTCGTAAGGGTTAAAGCTTTGGGGTATAAAAATCTGGACATCTTTTGTCTCATAGCGGAATCCGTTTTTCTTGGCTTCAGTTGACAAAAACGGGATGGTATGCGAATGATCCGAACCGCTTCCCACCATTTGTTCACCGCTGACCACCAAGACCGCTCCGGTTGCCCGGGCTTTAGCCAAGGCCATCCGAACCACTAAATTATATACCTGCGATATTTCAGACGTGGTGTAAATAGGTTCCAATAAAATAGCCGGTTTTTGGCCGCCTTCTACTTGAAGGTTAGTCAATTTAATCACGGAGCGTGCCAAAATTTCTTTATTGTTACCTTCTACATTAATAACCCGCTTATTGGCATCGGCAACGTAAGCAGGCAAACAGTAATTATGGCTTCCTGCCCTCCAGCTTTGGCAGGTTTCTCTAGGTTCAACACCGACGTTTAAAAGAACAAAAGGGTCATCGCTGTCATAAGCTTTCAACTCCTCAACTCTAGCCAATTCTTTTTGGGTCGTTAGAACCTGTGATATCTGATCCAAATCTTGTTGGGCCTGCTCAAGGTTGCCCAAGGAATTTAAGGCATTTTTTGTTCTGCTGATAATTTCTAAAATTTTAACCGGTTGCAACTGGTCCGGAGAAAGAGATTCCAACCCGATCATCCCCTCTAAAACTTGTAGCTCCAAATCAACTGAGTGCTTCTTCATACCCAGCTCTTTTTTTGCTTCTATATCCACTGGTCCATCCTTAAGGTCTTTGATTAATTGACTGCGCGTCAGTTGCAATACCCTTATCCTGTCTTCGGAAAAATCCAGCCTGTAAACTTCTGCAATATGGGCTTTAGATTCCTGGACAATTCTTTTAATAGCCTCAACCGCGCCTTTTCTTGCTTCTTCTTGCTTTTGCATTTTTATTGTTACCCGCAACTCTTCAACAGGTTCTAACCACGCCTGCCTTTTGTCCTCTGGAAGAGCAGCAAGTTGGGCTACTGACGTTGGCAGGTTATTTCTCCACTCTTTAAAATCACCCAAAATAATGTGCCTGCCAATCTCCCGGGCCGCATGTTTGGTATTATCCTCTCTTTTTTCGTATTGAGCTAAAAGAGCCGGAATTATTTCAAAAGTCTTATTTTCCAAAAGATAAGGAAGCCGTTCCCGCAAGGATGGTAACTCTTCCTCGGAAATTTCCATTTTTTCTTTGGCTGCCTGAACAGCCTTTTCTTTAAGATCGGCAATAATTTCATTCAAGCTTCCCCTTACTTCAAAACCAAAAACGCCGAAAGCATCCAAAGAACGCATCCATTGGAAGATTTCCTTGATTCGCGCGGGATCTTCTCTGGTCCCGCGGGCCACATTTAGGATGGACCCCAAAATTCCCCCGCCGTTTTCCTTGGTAGTGAGGAATAAAAGTCCTTCTGCAAAGCTGGCGCGGGCAAAAAAACCTTTTTGCAAGTCTTTTGATTGATAAATTAAGGCAAGTTTTTCTAAAGATTCAGGCTTTAAAGATAATCCTTCGCGGGCAATCAAACTGGGAAAGGAAAAATAGTTTTGATCTTTCGGGCTAACTAAGGCATTAAAAAGAAGCGGGTTAGTCATCCTCCAGTCAACCAATTTACTCTTGGCCATTGTTGTTACGACTTCGGGAAGGTTTTGAAGAAGCAGTTGGTCGATTTGTTCTGTTTGGCTCCACTCACCAAAGTTTCCTAAAAAATAAGCCTGTAAAGTTCTTTCGTCAAGTTTTACTCCTGAAGTCTCGGCTATTCTAGCAGCCAGTTTTACAAGTTCCCCGTAAGCCAGATGGCTTTCAGCGCTTTGAATACAGAGTGCCATAGTATAGCCATCGTTACCTTGAAGGGCTTGCTTTATTACCGGAGCCGAATTTATAAACCATTCATTAACAACACGCCTCTCCAAAAGAGGCAAGCCTGCTAGAACTTCACTTAGTTCTTCTTTAGAAAGAGGTTCCTTGACAATAGCAGAAATAGTTTTTACCACTACCGCACTGGTATGGCCTGACCCAAACATCCTTAGGTGTTTAATTAAACCAGGAATGGCCCGGGGGTCTTTCAGTGAATAAAAAACACTGGCAACTCCTGAACCATCCCAGCTTTCACGGCCGCCCTCATATAGCTGCTCAAAAAACCTTTTTTCAACTACATCATAAAGCGTGTGCGTCTGGTCCAGGGTCGCATCAATCCTATCCCACTCTTCCCATTGTTCAGAATTAAAACTCCGCCGTACACTCTCAATTGCCCCATTAAGATAATAATCGTCAGAAGCAGTATCAACAATCTTTGGAAAATTCGGCAGATAGACTCCATCCCTGGATAAACTATAGGAATCATGATAAAAAGGATTAACCAATGCTTGGTATTGGTTTCGCAAAGCAGGATCTGCGGTTACTACTGCCAATTCTCTTAAACTTTTAAGAAGATCGTTCGGCTTACCGGAAACTTCAGGATCAGTTTCTTTGTATTTGATCGGTAAATTTGTTCTGGCCAGTGCGTCTTCTTCAAAAAGCCTCGCCCCTTCTCTTGCTATCCAGTATTCCAGGATGTTTTGGGAAAGCCTGGAAGTCTTTTGTGTTAACTTCAACAATCCAGCGCTTTTTTCTTTGTCTTGAGGAGAGATGATTTGGTTTAAGAAAAGTTCAAGAAGATATAGGTCTTTAAAGTCTTTTTCCGCGCTTGCCAGTTGCTCCTCTATTTCATCGGACGTAAAATTGGCATCTAATGCATTTTTCTTTTCTTCAAACATACCGCCCAAAAGTGCAGTCAGCTTCTCTTCATTCACCCGATATCCTAAGCCTGCAGGAGAAACCATATCCTGGGGAACAAGATTATGTCTTCGGAAGACTTCGTTCATTTCATCACGGTTGACTAATTGCGGGTGTGACTCAATATTTCTGTATCCAGCAATTATCCCGTTCAATCTTGCCAGATTGTTGGTCAGTGGAGGTTGTTCTTGCTCGTGATTAGCACCATCAAAACCTGCTTCAGCCATATCTTAACCATAGCAAAACCATTTACTAAAAACAAACTTTCAGGGAAATCTTATCTTTCCAGCACAACCCAACCTCTGAGGTCTGTTTTTTTGATTTTAATAGGAGAAGTAATAAAGCGGGATGAATCTCCGATGAAAATCAAGGTCGCATATCTACAATAAGACCTATTAGACCAATAAGTCTTATCAACAGCCAAATCTCGCCCGTATTCTTTCTTAATCCGGGCCAGGTCTTCTCCCGAAAGGCCGTCATAAAAGATCACTTTTTTTACCCGAAACTGGCCGATTATTTCTTTGCCGGAAGGCTTTATATAAACCAAATCTCCCCGGGAAATTAAGCCGAAAGGCGGATTTTTGACCCGGGAAAAACGGGACTCAATGGTTTTTTTACCGGATAATATCCACTCCCCCGCTTCCCCCTTAAAAATAGCCAGATGTCTTTTCATTAAAGTAACTTTCTTCTGTCATCCCCCGATTAAATCGGGGGATCCATACAAATAATTGGTATAGATTCCTGCTTTCGCAGGAATGACAACGGAATTTTTCATTATTGCAATTATACTACTACCTTTGTTATACTTGATACGTTCATGTAAACTGAACGTATCTTGACAAATGGGTCTAAATATAGACCCTTTTTTTATGCCTAATATATTTGGATTTCTAAATGAAGTTAAAGAAGAATTAGCTAAGGTAACCTGGCCCAGCCGGGAAGAAACTGTCCGTTATACGGTTCTGGTTATCCTGGTCGCGGCTGTGGTTGGTTTGTTCTTAGGTGGCCTGGATTATATCCTAACCAGCATTACCACCTTTATAATAGGAAACTATGGACGATAAAAATCAAAAAACAGAAGAAAAAGTTTCAGAAGTAACAGACGCTTCTGAGGAACCTGTTGTAGAAGAAACCACTGAATCAAATCAGCCGGAAGAGGCTTCCTCTCCTGTCATTGCGAGTGAAACCGAAGGTGAAACGAAGCAATCTTCCACGGATGAAGAAGATCGCCACGTCGTCCCGCAAAGCGGGACTCCTCGCGATGACGAAGAAATAAACAAAGACGAAGCCGTAGTAGAAGAATCTACAAAAGAACCTGAAGCGCAAGTAAACGAACCAGGTGAGACTCCAGCTGCCGAAGAACCAACTACATCCGATGAGCCTACTCCAGCCACCCACGAGTCGACTGAACCACAAGAATCCGCCTCCCCTACCAAAAATGATAATCCTAATGCCAAATGGTATGTTGTTCATACCTATTCCGGCCATGAAAACAAGGTGGCCCATACCTTAAAACAGCGGGTAGAATCCGAGCATCTGGAAGAGAAAATCCTGGAAATCCTGGTTCCCATGCAGGATAAAATTGAAATCAAAGGCGGCAAAAAGGTTAATGTCAAGGAAAAAATCTTCCCCGGCTATATTTTGGTCAAGATGGTCCTGGATGATATCTCCTGGCTGGTTGTCAGGACTACCCAGGGAGTAACTGCTTTTGTCGGTATAGGCAATAAACCCACTCCAATTTCTGAGGCTGAAGTACAAACTATTGTTAAATTTACCCAAACAGAAGCTCCAATGTACAAACAAGTGTTTGCCGTATCTGATGCGGTTAAAATCGTAGACGGCCCGTTTGCTGATTTTATTGGTAAAATCGACAGTGTTGATGAAGAAAAAGGTAAAGTCCGGGTCCTGGTTTCCATCTTTGGTAGGGAAACCCCGGTTGAGTTGGACTTTTTGCAAGTTCAGAAATTATAAGTAACCTAAGTCACTTGAGTTACTTAAGAAACTTAAACTATGGCTAAAAAGGTTAAAACATTGATTAAATTAAATATTCCGGCCGGTGAGGCAACTCCGGCTCCCCCGGTTGGCCCGGCCTTAGGCCAACACGGCTTACCGATCATGGAATTTGTCAAAGCTTACAATGACAAAACTCAGGATAAAAAAGGCAATATTTTACCGGTAGTGATTACGGTTTATGAAGACCGGACTTTTTCATTTTTTACTAAAGAGCCGCCGGTGGCGGAAATGATTAAAAAAACTCTAAGCTTAGAAAAAGGTTCCGGCACAGCCATGAAACAGCCGGTTGGCACTTTATCTTTAGCTCAAGTAAAACAGATAGCAGAAGCCAAACTACCGGATTTGAACACAAAAGATGTTCAGGCTGCCATGAAAATTGTCGAAGGCACTGCCAAAAGTATGGGAGTGAAAATTAGTGGGTAGGTTTTAGGTGATAGGTTATAGATTAAAACTATAAGCTACAACCAAAGGGAGCACAAATGGGACGACCAAGATTAAAAATTATTGATGATGCACAGGAAGAAACTGAAGAGAAGCTTTCCAAAAAGAAAGCTAAAAAGCCGGAAATAAAGACTGAAGCATCAATTCCAGACGTCATTGCGAGCGACGCCGAAGGCGGAACGAAGCAATCCAACTCGGAAGAAACTCCCACCCAGATTGCTTCGTCGCAGACTCCTCGCAATGACAAAGAGAAGAAAGCCCGAAAACCCGGCAAAGCCAAGCCCCGATCCAAAAAGTATCAAGAAGTTGTCAAAGACCTGGACAAAACCAAGGCTTATCCCCTTTCCGAAGCAGTTGAGCTGGTTAAGAAACTTTCCTACTCTAAATTTGATGGTAGTCTGGAAGCCCATGTCAACACTGCACAAACCGGAATCCGTGGTTTAGTCTCCTTGCCCTATGCTGCCGGTAGGAAACTGCGCATCTTGGCTTTTGGCAAAGGAGCGGAAACTTCAGGGGCTGACACGGTTGGTTCTGATGAAACCATTGAAGAAATAAACCAAGGCAAAATTAACTTTGACATTCTGGTCACCACCCCGGAGTGGATGCCTAAGCTGGCAAAAATCGCCCGGATCCTGGGCCCCAGAGGCCTGATGCCTAACCCCAAGAACGGCACCATCACTGAGGACTTTAAAAAAGCCGTGGAAGGCTTCCAGGCCGGCAAAACCGAGTATAAAACCGAGTCTAAGGCTCCTGTGATACACCTTGCCTTGGGTAAACTGAACCAGCCAAATGAAGAACTGACAGCCAACATCAAAACACTCTACCAAACCATCGGCAAATCCCGGATCAAAAAAATCACCCTCTCACCCACCATGGGACCGTCTGTTAAACTGGACTTAACTTCTCTTTAATAACTTCTTTAACAAGGCTCCCACTTTGATTTTTAAGCTGTAAATTGAAATCAGGCCAAAGATTAACACAAATAATGCTGAAGTGATGTGGAATAGCACTATCATGGCTGAGGCTAGATTCGGGGCAATGCCAAAAATACCGGACAGGATTAAAAGCCCGGAAGCTTCAGCAGAGCCTACATAACCCGGTGCAGCCGGGATTAAATAGGTTAAGGCAGACAAAAGCTGCCCCAGATACATTTTCAGGAAGCTAAGATCTACTCCCAGTGAAGCAAAAGTAAGGTACCAAATGGCTGCATCCGCACCATAACCTAAAACAGTCAGCCCGAACATCAAACTCAAATCCTTAGGGTGCCTTTTTAAGATGGAAAAAGCCTCTAAAATGAAATTACTAAATCTATCAAAGTATATCTTAATATTGTTTACTATTAAGATAGGTCTCAAGAAATTAAATAATTTTCCGGTAAATTTTGCTTGATAAACTATCAGGAAAGTTAAAAGCAGAACTGAGCTGAGTATAATTATTATAATCATTATAAAAGTTATACTAAGCGAGGCCGGGACTATAAAAAACAAAACTGCAGTTAAAAGCAGCACTACCACAAAATCCACAAACCGGTCCATAAATATCCAGATTACTGATTTACCCAAGCTCAGATTATAATTGGTATTTAAGTAAACCCCCTTCAAAAACTCTCCTGCCCTGATGGGAATAAAGAAATTAAGCATCATGGCAGCTCCGTTTAAAAAAATTAAGTCTTTTAGCCCGATTTTTTTGATTTCAGACAAAAAGACCTTCAGTCTGATAGCCCGGATAACCGGAGACAAAAGCATAAACAGGCTGATTGGTAATAAATAAAGCAGGTTTACTTTAGATAAATTGGCAATAATTTGATTTAAGTCCACAAAACGGGACCAGACAAAGATCAGAATTATGCCTAAGACAGTATTGAACAAAATCTTCAGCATTCATTTAATATACACCATTTCTTCCCTTTCCATAATTTTTGGTAGATTCTGATATATTTAGCCCTATTGACAGGGTATGATTTTTTGTAATAAGTTGGATGTAATGATATTTTTAGAAGCTTCTTCCTCGAGGCGGATCTTGAGGAAATTTCTAAGATAGGCAGTATACCGTGAACAGACAGAAAAATAAGTACCACGCCCGGGTATTTGTATCAGCCATTATTTTGGCTGTTTTCCTTTTCTCTGTTAATTTTTACTCCGTCGCTTATGCCCAGCCTTCCTATAATATAGAGAGCAAACCAAACGGCTTGCAACAACTGATTGCCGCCCTGACTTCTCCTTTCAAAGCCCTTTTCAGCGAACCGGTTAATAAAACTACCCTGGCTCAAAAGAAAATCATTAAACCAAGCCCGAAACCTTTGTTGAAAAAAACCAGCACCAAACCCTCTCCTAAACCAACGCCTAAGCCTACACCTAAACCCACCCCCAAACCGATTAAAGCTACTTCCACCGGCAGCGCCCTTACCTCATTTAGTTCGCTGACAGCAGGCACTACTTTTGTTGACTTAAAGGGTAAAACAGTTATTGATTCTTTCGGGACTATTTACCCGACTAACGCCGCCCTGGCCCAAACCGACAAACCCTCCCTGGGCACATCTTCCAATAAGTATTATGGCTTACACTTAAACAGTTTCTCTGTTGACAAGGCGGGTGGAATTAACACAGTTTTGGGTGGCGGCGTTGTTAAATCCTCTTCATCAGGAGTTCTGTCTTCTTCAAAGATAGAATTAAATTCCTCGGATATCGGGGGAACCCTGCAGGCGGGTAATGGTGGTACCGGGCAAACTACATATACAACAGGGGATCTTCTTTATGGTAATAGCGGTAATTTATCAAGGCTAGGTATTGGCACAGCTAATCAAATACTAACTGTTACTTCCGGTCTGGCGGCCTGGTCCAGCACTCTGGCTTTAACAAGCTCCTCTTTTTCATCAACAGTATCTATATCTGACGGAACATTTGGCACGCCCGGGTTAAATTTCAGCGATGACACTGATTCAGGTCTATACCGATTGGGAGCCAATGCCATCGGGTTGATTACCGGGGGAACACTAGCTCAAGGCATTACCATTAATTCTTCCGGCAATGTCGGTATTGGCACCACCGGCCCGGGTGGCTCATTAATGGTCAACGGCAACGGAATGATCGGTTATTCATCCGGCAACGCAGCTTCCCTGGCTAACGGTTTGGCAGTTTCCGGTAATGTCGGGATTGGAGCCAGCCATGCCCAGGCCAAATTAGTTGTCCAGGGCAATGTGGGAATTGGTTACACCGGGCTAAGCCAGGCAATTCCTTCTAATGGTTTGGCAGTTTCCGGCAATGTCGGGATTGGAGTCACTACAGCTAATTCTAATTTTGCCGTTTCAGGTAATGGAGTATTTGGTAATGGCTATGCCGGGATGGCCGGACCTACCAATGGATTATTGATTCAGGGACTGTTAGGTATTGGTAATACTGCACCCGGAAACACTGTGGCTATTACCGGCGGGTTAAACCTGGGCACCTTTGGCTCTGTCACTGGTCCCTCTAACGGTTTGACTGTCTCCGGTAACATCGGTATCGGGGTTTCCACTGTTAATTCCAATCTGGCTGTAGCAGGCAACCAGGTAATTGGTGCCGGATTTGCCGGTATGTCAGCCACAGCTAACGGTCTGTTAATTGAAGGTTCTGTGGGTATTGGTATCTCAGTCCCCTCCCAAACCTTCCAGATTGGCACAGCTGGTAATTCCCTAGTCTTTACCTCTGGAGGCAACTTAGGAGTTGGTGTCACTACCCCCTTAAATACCTTGGACATTATTGGCAGCGCTCAAATCAGGACAGCAGGCGCAGCCTCCTTTGCAGTCACCTCCTCAAACAGGGTAGGTGTTGGTACTACTGCCCCCGGAGCTACTTTCTCAGTTAATGGCGCCACCACCTTAGGTACATATTCTAATACCACCGGCCCATCTAATGGCCTGGCTGTCTCAGGCAATGTGGGTATTGGTACTACAACAGCCAACAATGCCTTATCAGTGATTGGAGCTGGTCTTTTCTCCGGCAGTTGGGCCGGAGCCACTGTTCCTACTAATGGATTAGTCGTGGAAGGTTCTGTAGGTATTGGTATTTCCGTCCCCTCCCAATTCTTCCAGGTAGGATCAGCTGGCAATGCCTTAGCCTTCACCTCCACTGGCAGCTTGGGTATCGGCACCACTACCCCATTAAATACTTTGGATGTAATAGGTTCTGCCCAAATCAGGACTGCTGGTGGAGCTTCCTTTGCTGTCACCTCTAGTAACCGGGTAGGTATTGGCACTACAGCCCCAGGAGCCACCCTCTCAGTCAGTGGAGCCACCACTTTAGGTACTTTCAGTAATACCACAGGTCCGGCTAATGGTCTGGCAGTTTCAGGTAATGTAGGCATTGGTGTCACAACTGCAAATGCTAGTCTGGCTATAGCCGGAAACGCAGTGATTGGTGCAGGTTATGCCGGTAATTTAGCTCCCTCCAATGGCTTGGCAGTTGAAGGATTGGTAGGTTTGGGCACTACGGCTCCAGGAGATCAACTACACTTAGTCGGCCAATTCAGGATTGACAGGGATAGCAGCGTAGCTAACCAGGGTTGTATCAGATACGGCGATAACAACCAGATCCAGTATTCTGATGACTGTATTACCTGGGTTAACATGACCAACAGCGGAGTTGGTTCCTCGGTCGGAGGCGGTTGGCACGATTCCGGCACTAATGTTTCACTCACCAATCAAAATGACAATGTCGGCATCGGTTATTCCGCAGCAGGGACTGCCAAATTAGGTGTCAACGGCAATGTCGGTATCGGCACCACTGCCCCGTTATCCGCATTATCCGTCATCGGCGGCGGTGTCTTCGGTACAACCAGCTATGGTTCCCTGACTGCTCCTACCGGTGGGCTATTAGTGGAAGGTCTGGTTGGTATCGGTAATACAGCCCCGGGCAATACCCTGGCTATTACCGGCGGGCTAAACCTGGGTACCTTTGCCTCAGTTACAGGTCCTACCAATGGCCTGGCCATCTCGGGCAACATCGGTATTGGTGTATCAACTGTTAATTCCAACCTGGCTATCAGAGGGAATGGCGTAATTGGTACCGGTTATGCCGGCTTAACAGGCCCAACTTCCGGATTATTAATAGAAGGTTTAGTGGGCATTGGCAACACTGCTCCCGGCAACACTCTATCCGTTTCAGGCGGAATTAATATCGGTACCTACGGCACAGCCAATGGCCCATCTAATGGCTTGGCTGTTTCAGGCAATGTTGGTTTAGGCACTACCTCACCTAATTCGTTACTGGCAGTAGTCGGAGGTCAAGTCATCGGTACAGGCTATGGATCACTAATTGCCCCCACCTCAGGATTGTTAGTGGAAGGATTGGTCGGTATCGGCACCACTGCCCCGGGTAACACCTTAGCAGTCAATGGCGGCTTGAACCTGGGCACTTATGCCTCAGCCAATGGTCCTGCTAATGGACTGGCAGTTTCCGGCAGCTTGGGTATCGGCACCACTACCCCATTAAATACTTTGGATGTAATAGGTTCTGCCCAAATCAGGACAGCAGGCGCAGCCTCATTTGCAGTTACCTCCTCAAACAGGGTAGGTGTTGGCACCACTGCCCCGGGAGCCACCTTCTCAGTCAATGGTGCCACCACCTTAGGCACATATTCTAATACTACCGGACCTGCTAATGGCTTAGCCGTCTCAGGCAATGTAGGTATCGGCACCACTACTGCTAACAATGCTCTATCAGTAATTGGGGCTGGATTGTTCTCCGGCAGCTGGGCCGGAGCCACTGTTCCTACTAATGGATTAGTCGTGGAAGGTTCTGTAGGTATTGGCATTTCAGTTCCATCCCAACTATTCCAGGTAGGTTCAGGCACAGGCGGTTCGGTTCTGACTAGCGCCGGTAACTTGGGCATTGGCACTACTTCACCGAATTCAGCCTTATCAGTAATTGGCGGCGGAGTCTTTGGTACTGGTTATGGTTCATTAACCGCCCCAACCTCAGGCTTGTTGGTACAAGGATTAGTCGGTATTGGTACCACTGCCCCGGGCAATACCCTGTCTGTTTCAGGCGGGGTTAACATTGGTACTTATGGTACAGCCAATGGGCCTGCCAATGGCTTGGCTGTTTCCGGAAATGTAGGTATTGGAGTCACCACTCCTAATGCCCTACTGGCTGTTAACGGCGGCGGAGTCTTTGGTAACGGCTACGCAGGCATGGTAGCCCCAACTAACGGATTAATAATCCAAGGCCTGGTTGGTATCGGTAATACAGCCCCGGGCAATACCCTGGCTATTAACGGCGGATTAAACTTAGGCACTTATGCCTCAGCTACCGGCCCATCCAATGGCCTGGCTGTATCAGGTAATGTAGGTATCGGTGTAACTTCTCCTAACAATGCCCTGCAAATAGCCGGAGCCGCAGTTTTGTCCAACACCTGGGGAGGCGCAGTTGCCCCCACTAACGGGTTAATAGTAGAAGGCAGGACCGGTATCGGCACCTCTGCCCCGTCTCAGGCCTTCCAGGTAGGCACTGGTTTGGCATTTGATTCCACCAACAACCGGCTTGGGGTGGGTGTTACTTCACCAATTGCCACGCTGGACATCTGGGGCACAGGTACTAGTGCTTCTGCGATCTTCCAAAACGGCAATGTGGGTATTGGTACCACAGCTACCGGGTTTAATACCCTGCAACTGACAGGTTCCATCGGTATCGGAACCACTTACGGCCCTGGTACTTACAGCCTGGATGTGGCAGGCAAAGTCCGGGCCACCGGTTACTTCGGACTCTGCGGTGCCGGAACCGATGCCACTGCCTGTAACCAGGACGTTGCTGAAATTTATAACTCATCTGAAGCCGTGGAGCCGGGAGATGTCTTAGTGATCGAAGCCGGGGCTGACAAGACTGTCAGAAAAAGCAGGGGCGCTTACGAGTCAAGCTTGATCGGTGTGGTTTCCTCTACCCCGGGTTTGCTGCTGGGTATTAACGGAGCCAATGTAGCCATGGGTGCCGATGCCAATGAATACGCCACCAATGCAGAGCCGACCAGGCCGGCAGTTGCCTTAAGCGGAAAAATCCCTGTCAAGGTCACAGGAGCAGTTAGAAGCGGTGATTACCTGACGTCTTCCTCCATCCCGGGCGTAGCCATGAAAGCCACCAAAGCCGGACCGGTGATCGGCCAGGCCCTGGAAGACTTCAATGGAGAAGGTATCGGTAAGGTGTTAACCTTTGCCCGCCTGGGGTACTTCAACGGCAGCAGTATTGCAGACATCATTACCCAGGATGCCCTGACAAACCCAACTGCCAACTTCTCCCAAATGGTGCTTAACACGCTGCTGGCTCAACAGGCGGAAAATATCAAAACTTCCGAATTATTAACAGATAGAATTGCCGCAGGTGTTGAAATAATCACTCCCCAACTGACAGCAGACAGCGTTGTCCTGGGTGCATTCAAGCCCCTGGAAGGCAAGAATCTGACCCTAACCTTGGGTAGCGGCCAAGCCTTCAATATAGTAAACGAAGCCAATGAAACCGCTATCTCCTTTGACAATGAAGGCAATGCCTACTTCAAAGGTCAGGTAGTAGCCTCTGCCATCAAGGCTGACAAAATTGAAGGGTTAAGCGTGCTGACTAATGAGGTCATTACCGGCAAACTCACCTACCTGGTAGACCGGATCAGCAAAGTCGAACAAGCCACTTCCTCCGGCGTCTTAGCCGTCAGTGTTCCCCAGTCCACCCTGGATATCAGCACCTTAGCCAAACTGAACCAAGACGGAGGCATCACTATCAACGGCAAATCCGAGTTCAAAGGCCCCTCTATCTTCGCCGAATTGGTTGAATTCATCAAGGATACTATCTTCAAAGGCGATGTCAGCTTCCTGGGCAGAATCTTCCTGCCCAAGGATTCTGTGGGCACAGCCATGATCAAGGCCGGTTCAGATTCAGTCAGCGTCAGCTTTGCCAGAAGCTATGGCGGAGCCCCCACGGTTAACGTCACCCCGACCATGCAGGCAGGCAATGACGGCGCCGGCAATTCCATCCTGACCGGTGATGTCAGGTTCGTAGTCCAGGGTGTATCCGGTTCCGGCTTCACTATCAAGCTAAACAGGGCTGCTCCGGCTGACCTGGTCTTCTCCTGGACAGCCTTGGCTACCGGCGGCAACCAGTTCACTTCCACTGCACCTGCTTCCAGCGCACCGATAGAGGCTCCTGCTGCCTCCCCCACTCCCACACCAACTCCTTCAGCCACACCTGAGCCGTCACCTAGTGCCACCCCTGCTGCCAGCCCGGTAGCCTCACCGGTGCCAAGCGCTTCACCGGAAGCTTCCCCCACACCAATTCCTTCAGCCACACCGGCTCCATCCGCTACCCCGGAACCTACAGCTAGCCCAACCCCTGCCCCCTAAGGAAAATCTGTGGTACAATAGTTAAAATTCTATGTCATCAATGGATATTCCCAGGTTAGATATATTGTCATCTTCTATGGCCGGGAAATACAAGAATTTAATCTCAATATTAGTAATTGTAGCCTTAATAGGGACGGGGTTTGCGGCTTATTCTTTCTATAAGTACCAACAGACGCAAAAGGAGCTTCAAATCATAAAAAAAGGCACTACAGGCTCCCAGGCAGCCACCGCTGACCAGCTTTCAACTGTTCTGGCTGAGGTAGGCAAAATCATGAAGCTGCCGGAAGGAGAGCTGCCCACCATGGCTACCATTTCCGATGTTAACAAGCTCAAGGAACAACCTTTCTTCCAAAATGCCAAAAACGGCGATATTCTGTTAGTCTATAATAAAGCCGGCAAAGCCATCCTGTTTGACCCCCGGGCTAAGAAAATAGTTGAGGTAGCGCCGGTGGGTACAGCCGGTGCCTCTTCCGCCTCCCCCAGCCCGGCCGGAAGCCACAGCCCTAGCCCTGTTCCCAGCCCCACTCCCCAATTCCAGCCTAAAATCATCCTTAGGAACGGCACCATGACCCCTAATCTGGCTGCTAAAATAGAAGGAGAGCTGAAGAAAACCTTTCCCAACTTAAATGTTACCGGCAAGGAAAATGCCGCCCGCAATACCTATGAGAAAACCATTATTGTGGTCCTTAACCAGGCAGGCAGGGATATGGCCCAAAGCCTGTCCAAAACCTTAAATGCTAATATTACAGACCTGCCTTCAGCCGAGCAAAAACCCAACAGCGACCTGCTAATCATCCTGGGAAAAGATAAAATTTAGGCCTGTACAAACCCCTTAATATCAATATACACTGTAAATAGAAGCCTATGTTTTCTACCTTAAAGCAAAAATTACTGCTGGGTGTGTTTATCTTTATTCTTTTGTCCATCCCGGTGGGATCATACCTGGTTTCCCAAAACCAGACTTACAAAAGCAAGGCCGCTGAATTCGCCAGTCCAGCACCGACCCTGCAGGTGCCGCCCCGACCATCGGCTTCACCGGCAGCCGTCAGAGAACTGTTAACTGCCGCCGAGGAAGCAGTCCTGGAAGATAGTCCGGAAGCTACCGCTTCGCCCTCGCCTTCCCCCGCATCTCCGGAAATAGCCACCTCTTATGGCCCAACCTTATCTTTTAAGGCCAAAATTGAAGGCCGGCCCGAAGCAGACCAGGCCACCAGGCTCTTTGTGGGCATCATGGAAGGCTCCTTAACAGCCAACCCCAGGTTTTTGTTAAGCTTTACGGTAGACCTGCCGGCTTCCGGAGCCTATTCTAACTTATCTTTAGCCGGCTTAAATCCCGGCAGCCGCTATAGCGCCCTCTTAAAAGGCACCAACCAGATTGCCACTTCTTCTGCTTTTACCATGACCCCGGCAGTCAGCAACTTAAACGAGGGGGAGCCGCTGACCTTGTCGGTGGGAGACTTAAACGATGATAACGTCATAAACAGCGCTGATTATTCCATTGCCGTTAAAGCCTTTGGTACAACCACCAGCTCTGCCGGCTGGAATGCCAATATTGATTTTAACTCGGACGGGATGATAAATACCTTTGACTTAAGCATCCTCACCAAAAACATCGGCCAAACCGGGGCTTCCGGAGCCTGGACTTCACCAATTCCCAAAGTAGCCACGGCCTCTGCCGGCTTATCCGGTCCGCCTGTCGGTTCACCTGAGGAGCCCCCCGGCCACTGGATCTGGGTCCCAAATATTATCCCATAACTATTTGACATAAATCTTATAGTTTGTTATAATATCCGGTCATGAAGTCAAAATGGCTCTTAACCGGCTTTATTTATACCTTAATTGGATTACTTTTAATGGTCCAGACAAATATTGTCCTGGCCATTGCCTCTGATGAGGATAACCCTATAACTGCTGCAATTTCAACTGCCATAGACAGCCTGACCAACCCTTCACCTACCCCTACTCCCACCAGTACTCCGGTCAGCACGCCTATTTCCATACCGGTGACCCAACCCACCCCGACTCCAAGCAGCAACCCGGTCACTTCGCCGGTAACCTCTCCGGTCACCAACCCTTCACCCAGCTCTACATCTAGCCCCAGCCCGACTCCTGCACCCATACCAACTCCGGTTATTAATACTGTTTTTCCAAATCCGGCCACCTGGGGAACTATCATCGTCTTAACAGGCTCAAACCTAACCAATGCTACCCAAATTTTCATTAATGATACTGAAATCACACCAATCTCTTATAGTCCAGCCTTAGCAAACGACACCAGTATTAGCTTCCAGTTATCTGCTTTTCTGGATTACCAAGCAGGCCAAACATACAAGATATCCGTTAAAAATGACGGCGTAGAAAGTAACGGACTTGATCTGACAATTGCTCCTTCAGTAATCTTGGGATTAACCACTCTTGAGGCAAACCAGATTTTAATTAATCCTCAGGTCAATCTTGATGCAAATCATCCGGAAGTATTAATGGCATACAGCAACTTTAATACTAATATTTCTATTCCACAAGCTGTAATAAATCCAACACTAAACTTTAGCGACATACTGCAAACAGTAGATACAGGCAAACAAGTCAGCTTTAATAACATGATCACTATCAATTCAAATACTGCCTTAGGCACGGTCAAAATCGAAATTCCGACTGCAACTATTATATCCGGCCCTTCAGACTGGAACGGTGTTATGAACGCCCCTCAAATCACCAGCATTACTGGCACTATCCCAGTTGCTGATACTGGCAAAACTGCCACTCCTCAAGTTGCTATTGAAGTTGGTTTAGGAGATACCCCGTTAATCTTAAATAAAGCTGTTAGAATCGTAATTCCAGGCCAAGCCGGAAAATTAGTAGGCTTCCAAAGAGGATCAACATTTACAAAGATTGCCCAAAATTGTACTGCAGATACCCAAGATGCCGGGAATAACTTGTCTGATGGCGGGGATTGTTATATTGGTGTTGGCAATGATTTGGTAGTTTGGACAAAACACTTTACCAAATTCATCACTTATACCCAGACAGCCCAAACCACACAACCAGCCGGTTCCGGCAACCCTGAGCCACCGGTTTGCGGCGATTCCAAACCGGTCAGCAGCCCGAAACTTTTATCTGCCAAGGCCACCGGCCGCAATGAAGTTACCTTGTCCTGGGAAAAAGCCCCGGATCCGGTCAGCTATTACCTGGTAGCTTACGGCACCAAACCAGGCCAGCCGGAATACGGCAACCCCAATATCGGCAACAGGGATACCCAAAGCTACGTAATCAAGGGCTTAGATACCGGCCAAACCTATTATTTTAAGGTCCGGGCCGGCAACGGCTGCATGCCGGGGGAGTTTTCCAATGAATTGTCCGTCCCTGTCCTGGGAGACAAATTAAGCGGCCCGGCCAAAGGCTTTAAGTCCGGGGTATTAAGCTCAACCAAAGCTGAACTGAAATTTAAGCCTATTACAGAAGCTAAACCAGACCGCCTGATAAAAACCAGCTCCTCTTCTGTCAACTTCTTAAGCTGGTTGTTTAACTTCTTAACCAGTATCTTCCGCAGCTAAATCCGTGGTACACTTGAAAGAGTGGCTGCCTATTTAGTCTGGTTTTTACTGTTTGCCCTATTCCTGATTGTCATACCGTTTGGCATTTCTCCTTTTGAGGCTCCCAAAGTGATCATTGCCGAAGCCGGCATTGACCTGTTAATCCTGGTCAGAATCATCCAATTTAAGCGGTTCAGTCTTAGGGAGCTGTATTCTCCCCAGGCTGTTTTACTGGGGCTGATCCTATTCCTATCCCTGGACCAGCTGCTGCTTTTCAGGCAGTCAGAGGGCTTTTTTGGCAACCCATTCAGGCTGCAGGGGCTATTTCTGTTTTGGCATTTAAGCTTGTTTTCCTTGATCTCAAAAGGTATCAATCTATCTCAAATACCTAAGCTTCTATATTATTTATCCTTTATATTTTTAGTGTTGGTAACTGTGGTTTTAGGGGTAGATGAAAACAGCCGGGCCTTTGGCAGCTTAGGGGAACCAAATGCCCTGGCCGCCACTACTTTATTTTTACTGCCGTTTGCTTTTTTCAAGGCTAAAAGGCTAAGAAAAGGCCTGCTGGCCCTGGCCTTCCTGGTGATTGCCTTATCCGGCTCCCGGGCCGGTTTGATTGGTTTTGGGGTGGAAATCATCTTTCTGGCCTTAACCGGCCTGCTTAAGGTTTCCGTCCTCAAAGCTGCCTTAATTTCTTTGGTAATAGTGGTCTTGTCAGCCGGCCTGCCTTTTGCAGATCCGGGTGAAAGATTGGAAAACCGCAGCCAAATCTGGCAAACCGCCCTGGCAGCCGGGCTTAAATCCCCTGTTTTAGGACATGGTTTTGGCAATATTCAAACTCCCTTATCCCAAACAGCCGTGGCCTTAAACCTGCCCGTTCAATACCTGGTGGTAGACAGCAGCCATAATTTTATTCTGGATTTTTGGGTACAAGGAGGAATCGTGGCTGTCATTTCACTCCTGACTTTGATATTTTTATCGTTTCAGGGGCTCATTAAACATAAAAAAACTCTGGAAATTACTGCCTTTTTAGGACTTTTAACTACCCTGCTGTTTAACCCTCTTTCAGTAGTTAATCTTCTGGCCTTCTGGTGGTTACTTGGCCAGGGCTTTGCCCTGGAGCATAACCGGGCAAAAAGCGTAATCGTTGCCAATTGACAAATAAGAGGCTTTAAGCTAAAATGATCACAGCTTAAGACAGTGAGCGCTGAGCGAAGTCGAAGCATAATTCTCACCGAGGCGTTTTTGTAAGGGTTAAGGGGAAAGCGTAAAGGGTAAAGTTACTTCACCCTTCCCCCTTAACGCTTTACACTATAAAAACTCCTTGAAAGGAGTTTTTTAATGGCTAAAACAAGACAACAAAAAGAGGCAGATTTAATAAAATTAGCCGATAAATTAAACCGGGCCAAGGCTGTGGTCTTTGCAGATTATAAAGGCCTAAGTATGAAACAGCTCTCAGACCTAAGGGATAAGCTGCGTGAAGTCCAGGGTGAATTTTCAGTTACTAAAAATACTCTGCTCTCGCGCGCCCTTCCGACTTCCGACTTCCGACTTCCGACTTCCGAACTTGAAGGCCCCACCGCCACCCTGTTTGCCTATGATGATGAAATCTCCCCCATTAAAATCCTGGTCAAGGTTTTGAAAGACTTAAGTATTGGCAAGGTAAAACAGGGTTTCTTAGGAAACATGGTCCTTGATGAAGCCAAAATCATCCAGCTCTCCGCCCTGCCGACTAAAGATGAACTGCGGGCCAAAACAGTCGGCGTTTTGGTGGCTCCTTTGCAAGGCATGGTTTCCGTTTTACAAGGCAATTTAAGAAACTTAGTCTACGCATTAGATCAAATCAGATTATCGAAGGGAGGTGAATAAAAGGGTAAAGGGTGAAGAGTTAAGGGTAAAGTAAAAAACTTTCCCCTTTCCGCTTTACGCTTTCCCCTACTAATATGGCAGACGACACACAAACACAAGATTCACCGGTAGAAGAACCAAAAGCAGAAGAAACTCCCTCTGAGGAGCCTAAAGCAGAGGAAGCTCCGGCTGAGGAAGTAAAAACAGAGGAAGCTTCGAAAGAAGCAGAACCTGTCAAAGAGGAAAAAGCTGAGGAGCCCAAAAAGGCATCCAAACCTGTTTCAGCTAGTTTAGAAAAAATTATTGAACAGATTGAAAAACTATCCGTTTTAGAACTCGCTGATTTAGTCCATGCTTTGGAAGATCGGTTCGGTGTCAGCGCCGCCGCCCCGGTAGCCGCCGCACCAGTCGGTGCAGGACAAGCAGCTAACGGAGAACCGGTGGAAGAGAAAACCACCTTTAATGTGATTCTCTCCGGCGCCGGAGCCAATAAAATTGCCGTTATTAAAGCTGTAAGAGAGCTCGTACAAACTTTAGGCCTTAAAGAAGCTAAAGATTTGGTAGAAGCAGCTCCAAAGCCTGTTCTTGAAGGAGTTAATAAGCAGACCGCGGAAGAGGCAAAAACCAAATTAACAGCGGCAGGCGCTACTGTTGAGCTTCAGTAATTAATCACCTCGGATGGTGGCCCTGAGCATAATCGAAGGGACTCCTCCGAGGTGTACGGCCTCCATGGTTAATCCAGTTCCAAACCGTCAATCCCTAAAAAATCCTTTTTATTTAGAGTGGCCAGTTGGCCGCCGTTGATTATGGTGGTGGCAGCAATAGCAGCATCCCCCAGATCAATTCCCCTAGCCAAGTCCCTGGCAATTTGCCCGGCCAGTTGTGCCACCTCAAAGGTAAAGGGTAAAATCCTAAGGCCGGAGATAGTCATCAGAAATTCTTCTTCCTTCTTCTTTTCCCTGGTACTTTTCCCCTCGTAAATTTCCTGGACCGTGACCATGGCAATACTCAAATCCCGGCCAAATTTTTTGGCCAGCTTTTTAAGATAAGTTGGCTGCCCGGGAGGACGCCGCAAATGATCAATAATAACGCTGGTATCCAAAACTACCATGCTTTTTTCCTTTTTAATGAGGCAGCCAGTTCTATTTTGCTTCTTTTTTCGGCCGTTTCCTCCCAGGTTTTATCTGAAACCCAGGACCCTTGAGTTCTTTCTAAAATTGCCAAATAAGCGCTTTCGCCCTCCAGCCCGGTGAGCACTTCCTCAATCGGATAAAGATAAATTCCGCCTCCCCTTACTATCAAGTTTAGAGGGGCTTTGGCGGTAATCCCCAGGCTTTTCCTAATTTCCTGAGGAATAACTATTTGCCCTTTAACATTCGGCACCACAATTGATCCTACTTTCATACTAGTAATAATATATTACTAAAAAGGATCTGTCAAGGATCAAAACCGGGGTATTGACACCATCTGTTTTGTTGTGATATACAATGATTAGTTCAGTACTACAAACTCAAGATGGCCAACAAAATATCCCTGGAAAACCTCCCTGACCTGTTAACCGTTAAAGAAGTGGCAGAAGTTTTGCGTGTTTCTGCCTTAACCATCAAGCGCTGGGGCAAACGGGGCAAGCTGCCGGCTATCAGGATTAACTCCCGGGGCGACAGGCGTTATAAGAAAGAGGCGGTTTTATGGTTACTCGGAATAACACAAAAGTCTTCCCCCACCTCTGATACAATCCAATCTTCTAATTACTAAACCTCTTTCTTGCGAGAACTACGTAAACTATCGTAATCGTTGTGACGATAGTACTCCGTTATCTAAAAAAAGAAGCTGTACGTGATTTTAGCAGTCTTCTTACCTATTCTGCTAATTGGCCCTGAATATGTTGTCAGAGAGCGGAGAACTACTCCGTAGTTATCTGTGGATGGACACTGTAAACGGGGTTTTGTTCAAAGGCAATTTCCCCTTTTTTCTCTACTACGTAATAGGCTAATCCCCTTTTCCCTATAATTGGCTTGATATCCTGGTATTTAGGATCCAGGGTGCTGTTTCTTAAAACCATCAGCAGCTTATTGCCGGTATTTACCAAACACATGGCCCACCCCACCGGCACACTGACCTGCTTTAAGGGGCTCAACACCACCATCTTAAATTCCTTAGCCTCCCCTGTCTCGTCATTTCTCTGCATTAATAAAATGCCGGAGCCATACAGACAAAGGTAAGTCTGCATACCGGGGAAATTACTGATATAACCAACGGTTTTATTAAATTCCACCCCGTTTCGCCCCGGTGAAACCACAAACATGGTCTGGCCGGCCTCTTCTATCAAATAATAGGGAATTTTAACCTTTTTTGAAGTCGGCTCCATCAACACCGGCTTAAGGTCTGCAGTATCCTTGGAAGTAACCATATTTTCAGCTTAGATCACCGGCCCTGTTTGGTCAATAGCCAAAGATACTCAATGAGAGCCAATTGCCTTTTGATCCTCCAGGGCTGGATGATCAACCGAAACAGCCATTCAAGCCCTGCTGCTCTCATCCACCGGGGGGCCCGGGGCACGGTCCCGGAGAAATAATCAAATGAACCGCCTACTCCCATGGCCACCTTAACCGGAATATCTTTCAGATTAGCAGCCAGCCATTTTTCCTGCTTAAGGTGGCCAAAGGCGACGAAGAGGATATCAGTTTTAAGTAACTTAAGTAACTTAAGTAACTTACCGTTTTTATCCACTATCCCTCCGCTTTCTGCAAATGCTACTTTCAATCCCGGGTATTTTTTAGATAAGCACTCAGCACACCTTTTTGCTACCCCCTCCTTGCCACCTAAAAAGCCTGTTGTAAAACCCTTTTCTGCTGATAATCTTATCAGGCTTTCCATAAAATCAGTGCCGGAAAAAGTGTTTCTTACATTTTTGGATAATTTTAAGCCTGCTCCATCCGGAATAGATAAATCCGCATCATTTAGGACCTTCTTAAAAGCCGGATCTTTTTGGGCAGCCACTACTATTTCCGGATTAGGGGTAACTACGTAGTGCTTAAGACCGTCAGGTCGCAAGCTCTGCTTACCGGGGTTCCAAATCCATTTTTCCACCACTGAGAGAGCCTCAGCCATGGTTAGGTCATCAATTTTAACCCCCAATACTTCAGTTCTCATTTTTCAGTTGTCAGTTTTCAGTGAATTTACATTGATCAATGAATCATTGAAAACTCATTGAAAATTGTAAATTGAAAACTGAAAATTATATATTCTCCAATACTTCCAACGTCTCCCTGGCACACTTTTCCCAACTAAACCTCCTTACATTCTCTAAGCCCTGGTTTATTAACTGTACCCTGTACCCTGTACCCTGTACCCTTTCTATACCTTTAACTATATCATCAACTGAATATGGATCCACTAATACAGCCCCCTTTCCGGCCACCTCCGGCATACTGGAAACATTAGAAGTCAAAACAGGGCAGCCACAAGATTGGGCCTCTAAAATAGGCAATCCAAAGCCTTCAAAAAGAGATGGAAAAGTTAAAGCCGCTGCTCCGGAATATAGGGCCGGCAAATCCTCATCCGGCACATAACCCAGGAATTTAACCCTGTCCTCAATCCCCAGCTGCTTGGGTAAATTGTAAATATCATCTGAGAGCCAGCCTTTAGAACCGGCAATTACTAACTGCAATCCACCTCGAAGGTGAAAAAATGTGCTTACACCTTCGAGGTGAAGTCTAGCAAACGCCCTTATCAGCCTCTCCAAATTCTTCCTGGGCTGTACTGTACCAACAAACAGAAAGTAGGTTTTAAGAACTTGCTTCGCAAGACCTTGCGACGCAAGCGTCTTAGGTTTTAGGTCATACTGCCTCAAACTATTAACTAGTGTATCACCTTTAACCGGCCTGAATAGTTCCTTATCAAAACCTTCATACACCACTTTTACCTTTTCCGGCTCTATCCCCACCCGCTTGATTAAGTCCTGTTTGGTAGCATTGGAGACGGCAATGATTTTAGTAGCAGTTTTTAATTGAAATTTTTGCATAAAGCCTAAGTAAAGCTGCTGTTTTAGCTGGTGCATGGAGGGCAGATACTCTGACCCCAGGTCATGGACCGTCACCACTGTTTTTAACCCCGGCTTCCGGACAATCGGCAGGGTATGGGCCGGCACAAACAATACATCCGGGTTATCCTTAAAGGTTTGCAAAGCCAACCCGCCCTGTGTCCAAAGCCTGAGCCAGGAGATTTCTTTGAATTGAAAATTCTTCGGCCACCCCGCTCCGTCATTGCGATCCGGCTTTGCCGGAGAAGCAATCTTGACCTTTCTGAAAGAATGGCAAGCTCTGCTTATATGAGATTTATCCGACCTGGATTGCTTCGTCCCCTTCGACTCACTTTGTTCGCTCAGGGTCCTCGCAATGACGGAGGAAGACCTGATATAAACCACATAAGAGTTTTTCCGGTCAATTTTGGCCAAGGCTTTTAACAACTGATAGGAGTAATTTTCCGTGCCTGTCCTTCCTTTTACAAAAGCTCTGGAACCGTCAAAACCGATAATTTTTGTCATACATTAACTCCTTTCAATATAAAATTTACAAAAATTTCAAGGTTCTGCCGAAGGCAGGTTCTTATAATCATAGCATTATTGTACCACCGATACACTGATTTATCTGACCTCTCCGAAATCTGGACAAATGTGGACATGGCTCTTGACAAATCTGGACATATACATCTATATTAATAATAGGGCAGTAAAAATTTAGAGCAAGTAAATTTTCTTCAGACGGCAATCAGGCAGACGGCAAATCAACATGAGTAAACAGCCGTCACAACACACCGTCAAAACCCTTAAAATCGGGGAAGCTGCCAGGATCCTCGGAGTTTCCGTTAAAACCCTCAGAAGATGGGAAGAGGCTAAAAAAATCAGGTCCCGCAGAACCCCCGGCGGCACCAGGTTTTACTCCTTAAATTCCTTAAAAAAAGTTAACCCGGCCCTCAAACACCTCTACCAGGAAGAGGCTGCAGAAGTAAATCTACCCTCACCGGAAATAGATCAAAGAGGATCAGTAGATACTGAAACACTGCTGAAAAAAGCAGAACAAGCTACAGAAGAATTGACCTCAAAAGAAATTCCATTTTCCGTCATTGCGAGGAGCGAAGTGACGAAGCAATCCAGTCCGGAAGATAATCCTACCAAGATTGCTTCTCCGGCAAAGCCGGATCGCAATGACGAAGAGGGTATAAAGAAATCTGTCTTCACCAAATTCCTAATCAGCTCTGCTTTTCTTTCTTTCATCACCATTTTCCTGACCGGCTCCGTTATTGCCTCCTACTTTATCAATCCCCAAGCAGCCAGGAAGTTCTACCAGGCCAGGGCAGCTGTAATGTTTTCTCCTTTCCATACCCTGGCAGAAGGCACCTTAGCCATTATCTCCCCCAGGACAGCCCGGATACTGGGCTTCAACCCGCCGGATAAACCCCCCCCTCTTATTACTACGAACTATGAACTACGAACTAAGAACTCAAAAGTTCTGGCCGTCACGGCCAGTTCTCCGTATTTAGAGATTAACGGGGATACTCAAATTAACGGCTCGCTTTTTGTCCGGGACCAGATTAATAACTTAACCTTGGAAGGCACTCCTTCTGCCGGAACCATGGAATTTATCGCCGGGCAGACCACTTTGACTATAACAAACGATGCCTTACTGGATCAGGATGTCTCAACTGCAGCTTCCCCGGCCTTTACTGCCTTAAAACTCTCAGGCACTAAAGACCAGCTGGTTTTCCAATCAGGCGGCCCCACCGGGACTTTAACCTGGACTCCCACTGCTGCCAGGGTGATTACTTTGCCTGATGTCACCACTACCCTGGTCGGCATTAACAATACCCAAACTTTAACCAATAAAACCATTTCCGGTTCTGATAACACCTTCACCAATATCCCCAACTCCGCCATGTCCTCTGCTACCATCACTGTCACTGCCGGCACCAACATAACCGGAGGAGGCTCTGTAGCTTTGGGAGGATCTGTCACCCTGGCCTTAAAAGATTCCATCTCCTTAGGCGGGACTTTAACCGTATCAGGGGCCAGCACCCTGTCTTCTACCCTGGCAGTCACCGGAGCTACTACATTATCTTCTGATCTGACTGCCAAAGGTAATGTGGGGATTGGCTATTCCGGCTCATCCACTATTACCTTTCCCTCATTAGGCCTGGCAGTCCAGGGAAACATCGGCATCGGCACCACCTCCCCCAACAACCGGTTGCAGGTTTTAGGCGGCGGGGTGTTTGGGGCTGACTATGGAGCATATAGCGCTCCGGAGAGCGGAATGCTAATCCAGGGGAATGTCGGGATTGGCTCTACCGGGGGCGCCAATTACAACCTGGATGTCTGGGGAACCGGCCGGGTTACGGGCGCTTTAACTGTAGGAGGCAATATTGGGGTGGGAACTTCTGTTAATGTAGTCTCAGCCGGGATCTTTGGCTCGCTGGGCACCGGCACATTATCAGTATCCGGGGCCTCCAACCTGTCCACTTTAACCACCAGCGGCAACGCCGGTATAGGGACTTCGCTAAATGTCACAGGTTTAACCTATGCTTTGGGAGGCCTAAGGATTAATGGTTTCTCAGACTTAACAGGCAATGTAGGAGTTGGCGGTACTGCCAGCTTTAATTCTTTGGTCTATTCAACAGGCTCATTCCTTAATGCTAATGGCTCAGCCACTACCCCGGCATATTCTTTTACTAGCTCCACTTCTACCGGTCTCTGGTCTCCATCTACCAATGCCCTGTCCTTAACCACCAATGGCTCAGGTACTTCAGGGATTACAATTACTGCTGCCGGATTAGTTGGCCTCGGCACCACCGCTCCCTTGGCCGGGTTCCACAATGCCGGGGGGACGCTGTTCGGCACTTTGGCTGTAGCGGATTTGGCCACCGGCGGCGATATCGGCACTGCTGCCACTACTGTGGATATCTATACCAGCTTTAATCTGTCCCAGACTACTGCCACCCAAACCATCACCCTGCCCAATCCTACCAATGCTACAGCCGGCCGGATAGTTTACCTTTCCAATACCGGCACCACCCCTTTCACTTTTTACGGCTCCACGGTCAAAGTCGGAGACACCACTGCTGCCATGTGGGACGGCAATTCCTGGAACTTAGCCGGCGGCGGCGGATTAAACCAGGGCACAGTCAACAATTCAACACTGAGGTGGAATGCGGATACTTCCCAGTGGGTGGAAAATGGTAATGTACTCTCTGCCTCAAACGGCACATTAAACTTAAATGGTAACCTGGGAGTCGGCACTACCGGGAGTCTGGATTACAACTTAAAAGTCTTAGGGACAGGATATTTTTCCGGCTTTGTAGGCATTGGTTCATCCTTGAATGTCTCAGGCAATGTAGGTATCGGACAATCTCTTTCTGTATCATCAGCAGCTATTTTAGATTCACTGTCAGTCACCAAGAGTATCTCAGCTGCCACTATTGGCACCAGTGGTAATGTCGGCATCGGAGCCTCAATTAATGTAGTCTCTGCCGGAATATTCGGATCATTGGGAACATCCGCTTTGTCTGTCTCCGGTAATTCCACCTTAAGTACCTTAACTGCTTCCGGTAATGTGGGGATAGGTGCTTCTGTCTCAGTTACCTCCAACCTGGATGCCGGATCCATCTCCACTTCCACCCTGTCTGTCTCAGGTGCTTCTACCCTCTCCACATTAACCACCTCAGGTAATACCGGAATTGGCGGATCTGCTTCCATTACCGGCTTAACTTATGCCTTGGGAGGATTAAGGGTTAATGGATTCTCTGACCTAACCGGTAATGTCGGTATTGGTAACTCTTTAACAGTTACCAGTGGTGTTAACTTTCTTTCCTCCTTAAATGTCCTGGGGTTAACTTCCCTGGCAGGACTTAATACCAGCGGCAATGTGGGGATCGGCAGCTCTCTTAATGTAGTCTCTGCCGGAATCTTTGGGTCTTTGGGCACCAGCACATTGTCAGTTTCCGGAAACACCACATTATCTACCCTGACTACCAGCGGTAATGTCGGCCTGGGTGCTACTGCCTCAGTTACTTCCCTGCTCTCAGCCGGATCCCTGTCTTCTTCCGGGCCACTGGTAGTATCCGGCACTTCTTTTCTCCAGGGAATTTATGGCTCCACTTTAACTGCTACCGGCAACATTACCACAGAAGGAAACCTGGGCATAGGTACCTCTGTCCCGGCTGCCAGGCTGTCCATCCAGGGTAATGTCGGTATTGGTTATACCGGAATAACCCAGGCTATTCCTTCTAATGGATTGGCTGTCTCAGGGAATGTGGGGATAGGCACCACCACAACTAATTCCAATCTGGTTGTGGCAGGCAATGCCCATATAGGCTCAGTAAGGCAGGGCATAGCAGCTCCCACTGATGGGCTGCTGGTAGATGGGAATGTGGGAATTGGAGGAACATCAGCAGCATATAACCTGGATGTCTGGGGTACAGGCAGGATAACAGGAGCCTTGACTGTGGGAGGAAATATCGGGGTAGGGGCATCTGTCAATGTTGCCTCAGCAGGTATCTTTGGATCTTTAGGTACCAGTACTCTCTCTGTCTCAGGAGCATCAACCCTGTCTACCTTAACTGTTTCTGGTAATACCGGAATAGGCGGATCTGCTTCCATTACCGGCTTAACTTATGCCTTGGGAGGATTAAAGGTTAATGGATTCTCTGACCTAACCGGTAATGTCGGTATCGGCCTTTCCTTAAATGTTTCCTCAGCTGCTATCCTGGATTCCCTTTCTGTGACCAAGTCCATTTCAGGTGCTACCCTGGGAATCTCAGGAACCAGCTACCTGG
>CAZKCV010000002.1:0-129460 GCA_964551605.1 uncultured Gammaproteobacteria bacterium
TAAACCTTTTTAAGTTAGGTTACACCAATAAACCTCCCTCCTTTCGGAAGGCAAAAGTAAAGTAATAAAAACTAAAATTAGCTTGTTTCATATTAGACTTATAGCATACTAGCATTGAAGCTCCCATCTTGTCAATACTGAGTTTGTGCTGCTATGATGCAGAAAGCATGGAGCGCACATTAATTTTGGATTGTGAGGAAAAAATCGGAGAGCAAGTTAAAATATGCGGCTTTGTTTATACAAAAAGAGACCACGGAAAAATTTCATTTTTAGATATTACCGATAGGTCCGGAACAATGCAAGTTGTAATATCCAATTCAGTCCACCTCGGAGGAGTCATGGCTTCGCAAGCTCAGCCTGCCACCATCCGAGGTGATTTGGAAAGTTTGCACCCCCAAGACGTAATTTGTATAACCGGAAAAGTTAATAAAAGACCGGAGCATTTAGTTAACAAAAATATCCCCACCGGTGAAATAGAAATTTCCGCAGAAAACATTGAGGTTTTGTCAAAAGCCGACGAGCTGCCTTTTGACATGGGCGGTAAGGACTTGAATTTACAATTGCCGACACTTCTTGACTACCGTTCTTTAACTTTAAGGCATCCAAAAGTAAAAGCAATCTTTAAAGTCCAGGCAGCTCTTTTAAAGGCATTTAGAAAAGCAGCTGAGGAGCTGGGTTGTACAGAAATTGTGGTGCCGACAATCGTGGCCGGGGCTACCGAAGGGGGAGCAGAAGTTTTTACGATTGACTATTTTGAGCACAAAGCCTATCTCTCCCAAAGCCCGCAGCTCTATAAACAAATGCTGGTACCGGTTCTAGAGAGAGTGTTTGTTATTACCAAGGCTTACCGGGCTGAACCATCAGTTACCACCAGACATTTAACAGAAATAACTCAAATGGATGTGGAGATGGGGTTTATGAATTTTGAAAGTTTACTGGACGCCCTGGAGGGAGTAGCAGTCAGGATGTTGAAAGAGGTAGAGGAAGAATGCCAGAATGTTTTGAAAGAGTATGGTATTGAAAAAATTGCTTTCGGAAAAATCCCCCGGCTAACCTTAAGAGAGGCCCAGGAGCTGATTTTTAAAGAGTTTGGCCGGGATAACAGAAAAGAAAAAGATTTAACCCCTCAGGATGAAGTTGATCTTTGTAAATGGTCTAAAGAAAATCATAATAGTGATTTTGTCACTGTTACTCATTTCCCAACTTCAGCCAAGCCTTTTTATACAATGCCTGATCCCAAAAATCCGGAATATTCCTTAAGCTATGATTTACTCTTCCGGGGGGTGGAGGTCATGAGCGGCAGTCAAAGAATAAGCGACTATCAGCAACTCCTGGAAAGTATTAAAGGCAGGGATATGAACCCGGATAATTTTGAGCTTTATCTGCAGGCCTTTAAATTCGGGATGCCGCCTGAAGGCGGATTTTCCTTTGGGTTAGAAAGGTTAACCATGCATGTCCTGGAGTTAGCCAATATCAGAGAAGCATCGCTTTTTCCAAGAGATATGGAAAGAGTGGATATCAGGTTAAATAAATAGTTTTCATGAAGTATTATCTATATTCTGCCGGTTTAATTTTAATTGCTATCATTTTGGCAATTACAACTCCTTTTTTAGTAGATTTTACGGATAGCGTTTTAGTCAGTGTCCAAATTCCTTCAAATAACGCGCAGGTTGCCGGCATCCAGCAGTATAATATTCCTCCCGCCAGTCAGGGTTTTCCGGTGCCGGGAGTTTCCGCCCGGGCAGTTTTAATTAAAGATCTATCAACCGGCACCGTTTTGTATCAAAAAGACAGCAATATTCCTTATCCGATTGCTTCTACTACTAAGATCATGACTGCCTTAGTAGCCAGTGAATATTTCCTGCCCGATTCTGTTTTGACCGTAGGGGAGAGTGCAAATATGCCGGGTTCCAGAGTCGGTTTAAACTACGACGAAAATTTAAGCTTCCGGTCGCTTCTTTATGGCATGCTTCTAAATTCCGGCAATGATGCAGCGTATGCCATTGCGGAGAATTTCCCGGGCCGGATTTTTGGTTTTGTATCAGCTATGAATAAAAAGGCATTACAGCTAAATTTAAGAAATACACACTTTGATAACCCGGCTGGTTTTGACAGCCGCAATCAATTCTCGTCTGCAGAAGATTTGGCAAAGATTACCGAAGAAGCCTTAAAAAATTCTCAACTGGCCATAATTTTCGCCACCGAAAAGACCAATATTGTTTCCTTAAACAAAAAATATACCCATCAGCTGGTTAACTTAAATAAACTGCTGTCTTCAGTAAGCGGAGTGTTGGGTATTAAAACCGGCACTACTGAAGGAGCGAAGGAGAACCTGGTTACCCTCATAGAAAGGAATAAGCATCGGGTTTTGATAGTGGTTTTAGGGAGTGATGACCGGTTCGGTGAAACTACCAGTCTAATTGATTGGACATATAATAATTTTACCTGGCCTGATTCTGGAATTGTCCGCTAATGGCGCTAACATAAGAAACAAAGTTAGGTCCTTCAAAAACATATATCGGTTGCAGGTAGGGACTATAGCTCACGGAAAGGTAGTACCCCAGGGAAACAGAGGTGATAGAAACTTGTGGTTTATCCGGAGTAACGATTACTATACCTCTGCCTGTTTTTAGATCATCAAAAGCTTCTTCGGCGGTCTTGATCGGATAAGTTGCGAAGGTGGTGGCATCAACAGGATAATAAGTAAAGACTAAAGAGATGTAATTGTCTAGGTTGCTAGATTCTCCGGAGATAACAGCCTCTATTAAAGCATTATTAAAATTAGGAGTCACAACTGGTTTTTTATCTATGGCTGCTGGCCAGAGGGATATTTGGTAAGCAACCGCTTCTGATTTTAATTCGGTGGGATTTAGCTGATCCCCATTCATTTTCAGGAAGCTTAATTTTACCTTCCCGTTTTGTAAATCCTCCTTCAAAACCCCCAAGTTAGAGAGGATCTGTTTGAAATTCAATATTAATTTGTCGTCCTCCCCTAGGTTTACGTTGGCTGAGGGGGTGGCATTTTTGCGGTAAGAAAAATTGCCATTGTCTAAATCTACCAACAATGTTTTATCCTGGTCCTTATACCGATAGCGGGTATCACTGATGATTTCCGGACTAGAGCTGATCTTAAATTTTTCAGCCAGAGCAGCGGATTTTTCCGGTGCCAAAAGGGTAGCGAAAGTTTGGGTGACAAAATACACTCTCACTACTTTTTCAAAACCTTCATCTGTACCTAATTTAGGTAGGCCTCCGGTAGTAGTGTCCAGGGAATAAGAAAAATTGGAAGTGGAAACACTGCCTTGAGGGAACTCCGGTGGGGGAAGTAGCCCGAATTTAATATCCGGCTTTTCTTCTACCGGCGGTAGACTGGCCAGGTAGTAAGCATACCAGATGTTATAGCCGATAAAGCTGACTATGCCTATTATTAAGGAGATGATGGAAAAAAGGATGGTTCTTCTGGTTATGAGGGCAGCCTGGGTCAGTGTCATATTATACTGTTATTATACAGGAATGGACAGTATAATATGAGCATGATCAAAACTAGGTTTGCTCCTTCACCGACAGGCATGATGCACATAGGGGGTGTCAGAACAGCGCTGTATGCTTTTTTAGTAGCCCGCCAAAACAATGGAACATTTTCCCTGCGGATTGAAGATACCGATAGAAACCGGTTTGTTGAAGGTGCGACTGAAGATATTATTGAAAATCTCAAATGGCTGGGGCTTGAGTTTAGCGGCGAACCGGTTATCCAATCACAGCGTCAGGAAATTTATCAAAAATATGCTAAAGAGTTAGTAGATAAAGGTGTGGCATATGAGAATGAAGGAGCGATTTGGTTTAGGATGCCACGGGAGGGTCAGGTTGAATTTACTGATTTAATTGGAGAGCGTAAAGTTTCCTTTAATCTGGCTGATCAAAAGGATTTTGTGTTGCTTAAGTCTGACGGATTTCCTACCTACCACTTGGCTCATGTAGTGGATGACCATTTAATGGAAACTAACCCCGTTATCAGGGGAGAAGAATGGCTTCCTTCCATACCTAAGCATATTTTAACCTTTAAGGCTTTTGGCTGGGAGGTGCCTCAGTATGCGCATTTGCCGCTGATAGTCGGCACTGATAAAGCAAAGCTTTCTAAAAGGCATGGTGCCAAGCCGGTAAGTGAATTCCGCAGTGATGGGTTTTTACCGGAGGCAGTCTTAAATTATATGGCCCTTTTGGGTTGGACGCCGTCGGGGGAAAAGGAAATAGTTAGTTTAGAGGAAATGATAAAAGCTTTTCAGTTAAAGGATGTTCATTCGACCCCGGCTGTTTTTGATATTACCAAGTTGGAATGGATGAATGGGGAATACATTAGAGAGATGACTGATGATGAGTTAACCAAAAGATTAAGGGAATTCTTAGTGGATCATCCTGCTCCGGAAAAAATTGCCCCGGTGGTCCCACTGGTAAAAGAAAGAATCAAAAAGTTATCTGATTATATTCCTTTAACTGATTTTTTGTTTGAAAAGCCGGAATATGATTTGGAAGTATTTAAGAAATTGAAAGTAGAAAAATTAGATGCAACTTTATCTAAGATTTCAGAACAATTGGAAAGCCTTCAAAAACCCTGGGATGCCAAAGCTTTTGAAGAATCTTTCAGAAAACTGGCAGAAGAACTGGGTTTATCTGTAACCCAGATGTTTCAGCTAATCAGGGTGGCAGTTTCCGGGCAAACCGTTACACCACCGCTTTTTGAAAGTATTCAAATTCTGGGAGAAGAGGAAGCTAAAAGCAGGGTTGAAGAAGCCATTAAATTCTTACACAATCCTTAATTGCACATCTTATAGCCTTGTGGTAGAATCCGGCTATGGATGATCCTAAGTGGCTTAAGCTGGTTGTAATAGGTTTGGTATTAGCGGCTTTAGCTACCGGTTACTTTTTATTAAGCGGTAGGCTGACTTCAAATAAAGCCGTCACACCCGGTACCCAAGTGAGTAAGAATATCCCCACTGCTACTGAGGGAGCTTCTCCGTCTCCGTCTGTTTTAGGCCAGGCGACGCAGGGAAGTCCGGTACCTGTTTCTTCTTCTGCTCCGGCATCGGCATACAGTGCTATAGTTGACCGGAATCAAGGTGGTGTTCAGAATCTGCCAAATACAGGTTCTCCTGTAATTTTTGTATCTGCTTTAGCAGTTTCTAGTATGTTGGTTGGCTGGGGTCTCCGGAAGTTTCCTAAATAACTTAAACTTGCCTTCTTTTCCCGAAAAACGTAAAATTTACATGCATTGCCAGGTCGTATAATGGTAGTACGATGGACTCTGGATCCATCTATCTAGGTTCGAGTCCTAGCCTGGCAACAAATTACAATTATCTGGGTTCAATGTAGCCTGTTGTTAGCAGATTGTCAGCGAATCTTTTATAGGTAAGATTTTTTAACCGGAGAGCTTTTTGGATATTTAAGATCCCGTCTCCTCCGATACTGATTGCTTTTCTTCCTCCGATTATAATAGGCGATTGAAAGGCGTATACTTTATCGATTATCCCTTCATCAATAAACTTACCGATAGTTTCACCGCCGCCCTCCACCAAAATACTGATAATTTCTTTTTCTTTGAGTGTTGTTAATAAATCATGAATATTTTTCGGATTAATAATTAAGACATTTTGATCGCGTAAAACTTGAAGATTTTTAGGAATTTGCCTTTTGGAGTCAAGAATAATTCTGACAGGATCTTTTTTACCTTTAATCTGGGTACCTAAATTCGGGTTATCTTTTAATACTGTATTTATGCCTACCAGTATTGCCTGATATTGTCCTCTTAAATTTCTTGCATATTCTCTGGCTTTTTCATTAGTAATCCATTTTGAATCCCCGGTGGAAGTTGCCATTTTTCCGTCTAAAGAAGTTGCAAATTTAATCGCCACAAATGGGCGATTTTTTTCATGGAAAGTGAAAAACGCCTCATTTAATATCCGGGCCTCTGTTTTTAATATCCCGACTGAAATTGTTATTTTTGCCTCTTTTAACCTATTTAAACCCTTACCGGAAACTTTCGGATTCGGATCCGGGGTGCAACAGACAACCTTTTTAATACCGGACTTAATAATTGCTTCAGTGCAGGGAGGTGTTTTGCCATAAAAATTACATGGTTCAAAGTTAACGTACAAAGTGGCACCTCTTGGATCTTCTGTTAGCCTGCTTAAGACTTCAACTTCTGCATGAGGCTGACCTATCTGATGATGAAAGCCCCGGCCTATGATACGGCCATTTTTTACAATTACTGCTCCGACTAAAGGATTGGGGTTTGTCCAACCCATACCTTTCCGGGCTAGTTTAAGAGTTTCTTTTAGGAATTTAATATCTTGATCCATGCTTAAACCAGTTTTAATTTATGGCCCATTCTATATTTTTTAGTTTTTAAGTAACTTAATGAAGCTGAGCGGGGAGCTATTTCCAAGGGGATACGTTTTTTTATTGTGATGCCGTATCTGGTTAACTGATCTATTTTACTTTGATTATTGGTTAAAAGATTGATGGTTTTAATATTTAAATCTTTTAATATCTTAGCCGCTACCTGATAATCCCTGGCATCTGGGGGAAGACCAAGGGCATTATTGGCATCCACTGTATCCATGCCTTTTTCCTGCAGTGCATAGGCTTTAATTTTATTGGTGAGCCCAATACCTCTTCCTTCCTGGTTGAGATAAATCAAGATGCCGTTTTTAACTTTGGAAATTTCGGTCAGGCTGGTTACTAACTGATCTTTGCAGTCACACTTTAAAGAAGAGAAAACATCGCCTGTCAGGCATCGTGAGTGAACTCTTACTAGAACTTCTTTTTCAAAGTCATCACCTTTAATCAGCGCTACGTGTTCAAGTCCATCTTTTGCCTTATATACTTTAATCTTAAAAATGCCGTATTGAGTTGGTAGACTAGCTAACACTGTATTCATATTTTTGATAATGTTTTAATGGTTTCAAGCAAGGTCTTTGCTGCTTCAATACCTTTGTTGTGCTTACCGGTGCTTCTTTTCTTAGCTTGTTTTAGGGTGTAGGTTGCAAGTACTTCAAAAATTATGGGAATATTAAATTTCAGGCCAAGATCCATTAAAGCCCGGGCGCACTCATTAGCTATAATTTCAAAGTGGTATGTTTCTCCCTTAATAATTATCCCAAAAGCAATAACCCCATCGAACTTTTTAGTATCGGCTATTTTTTTAACAACCAGCGGGATTTCCCAGGAACCCGGAACTTCAAAAGTAGTAATATTGCTTTTATTAATCCCGCCGGAAATGAGATATCCCCGGCATGATTCCTCCATGCTTTGGGTTAAATTTTCGTGATACAAGCTTCTGACAATGGCAACTCTTAATTTTTGATTATTTTTATCAAATCGGGCTAAATTTTCTGATATCTGAATCATTTTATTAATCTTTCTAAGTATTTCGCCAAAATGTCCACCTCAATATTTACAAGATCACCTGTTTTAATGGTTTTTAACGTTGTATGGTTTAAGGTGTGGGGGATAACGCCCACAGTAAAGTAGTCTTTTTCTGCATCAATTATTGTTAAAGAGATTCCGTTTATAGCAATTGAACCTTTGGAGACAATATATTTAGTAAGAGTGGGTGGGGCGGAAAACTTAAGGAGTTTACTGTTGTCGCTTACTTTGATATCCAACAGCTTTACAACAGTGTCAATATGGCCCTGTACAATATGGCCGGAAAGATAAGTTTGAGGTGTAACAGGAAGTTCCAGATTTACAGGATTACCTGTTTTAAGTTGCCCCAGCGTAGTTTTATCTAATGTTTCAGGCATGACTTCAATGGAAAAAGAATTGTTAGCGGGTTTTCGGATAACTGTTAAACAAACTCCATTGATGGCTATGCTTGTGCCGATGTTAATTTTTTTACAAAATGCGGGATTTATGATAAAGGTAAAAACAGGCCCTTTTTCTCTGGTAAGTTTCCCTAAATGGGTAATAATTCCTGTAAACATATTCTCTCTTTCATCCCGACTGTACCCTTCGACTACGCTCAGGGTCCTTCTCTGAAGGACGGTCGGCCTTGGAATTACACCAGGTCGTGTCTTTTAGACTCGTGGGCTATACCACCGATTTTGACTTACACATGGGATAACCCAGATTTAAAGATGTCCGGCTTCGCCGGACTAGGTTGTAGTTATCCCGTTGAAGTTGATTTACAACTTCAACCCCCGAAAGAATAATCACATTCTATCACTTTTGGCTCAAAAAAACTCGCGCAAGGCGAGTTTTCTTGAAAACTTACCTTTCAGTAAGCATCATCATTTATATCAAATAGTCTAGAATTTGGTCAAGTAGTACAAACTGGATCAATTCTGGCAATTTACAATTTAGAATGTACAATTTACAATTAGAGATATGGTGTATCTTGCCACAGATCATGCAGGATTTGAATTAAAAGAAAAAGTTAGGAAGATTTTAACGGCTGAAGGGTACGAGGTAGAAGACTGTGGAGCATTTGAATACGATAAGGATGATGATTACCCGGATTTTGTTTCCAAAGCAGCAGAAGCTGTATCAAAAGACCCGACCAGCAGGGGGATTATATTCGGAAGCTCCGGACAAGGAGAGGCAGTAGTTGCCAATAAATTTAAGAATGTGAGAGCTGTAGTTTTTTATACGCCTTGTATCCCCAATCACCATGTAGATGTGACAGGCAGAGTTAGTGAAAATCCTTTAGAGATGATTCGTTTAACCCGTGAACACAACGACGCGAATATTTTGTCAATTGGGGCAAAGATCTTAAAAGAGGAAGATGCATTAAGAGCTATCAACCTTTGGCTCAAATCTTCTTTTAATGGTGACGAAAGACATGTCAGACGCATTGAAAAAATCCGTAAGATTGAAGAATCTCTATAATGGTCCAAATTATTCCGGCAATACTTTCTACAACAGAAGAAGACTACAACAGGGATATTTCCCGCTACAAAGCTTCTAAGTCCTTTCAGGATGGCTGGATCCATATTGATTTTATGGATAATGTATTTGTGCCAAATAAAAGTATTGATGCTTCCTCTACGGCAAAGTATCCTACTCCTTTACATAAAGAAGCCCATCTTATGGTAGTACACCCTAAAGATTGGGTAGATGATTTGGTCGAAGCAAATTATGAAAGGGTAATTTTTCATATTGAGATAGAAGATGATAAAGATAAGTGTATAGATTACATCAAAAGTAAGGGTGTTGAGGCAGGATTAGCTATAAATAATGCTACTCCTCTGGAAAAACTGAAGCCTTTTTTAGGAAAAGTTGACTTGGTATTGGTAATGGGAGTGGTGCCGGGATTCCAGGGTCAGCCGTTTATTCCCGAGAGCCTGGATAGAATTAAAGAGCTGGTGCTCATCAGGGCAGAAAACAATTACAATTTTAAGATCGGCATAGATGGGGCGGTCAGGGATACTAATGTTAAAGATATTCACGATTCAAGAGTAGATTTTATTACCATTGGTTCGTATCTGCTAAAGGGTGATATTGATCAAAACCTGGAAAATATTTGGGAAGCGATTAATGGATAAAAACCTCAAGGAAAAGAAGGTTATCAGTGTGCAAAATGTGGCCATTTTTGGCTATGCTGACGCTTCGGAGAATGATCATCTGTTTCAGGAAGTCAGGGAAGCCAGTAAAGTTTTGGCAGAAGCCGGATATGTAGTGGTAGACGGGGGTGGGCCGGGAGTGATGCGGGCTGCCACAATCGGAGCCAAAGAAGGCGGGGGAAAGGTGATCGGAGTAACCCTTTATTCGGAAGATATTCCCAATTTTGAAGGCAGGGACCCAAAAAATTTGTTTGACGAGGAGATAAAAACAACCAATTATGTGGAAAGGACTTTAGCTTTGATGAAAACAGGCCAGATCTATTTAGTATTTAACGGAGGCACCGGGACGATTTCAGAATTCGGTATGGCCTGGGGTTTAGCAAAGCTTTATTTTGGACACCATAAGCCACTGATTTTATACGGGAAGTTTTGGGAGAATATTATTAATGCTTTTAAGGAAAATATGCTGATGCGCCCTCAGGAGATGAAAGTGTATAAGATTGTTGAATCCCCGGAAGGGATACTGGATGCTATCCAGGATTTTGAAGATGAGCTAAAAAGAGGCATACACAACCACACTTTATCTGCAGACGGCAGTTTCAATATTTAGTACAATAGGTTTATGACCCTTGCTGCCCGGGATATTCAAAAGCTGGAAGAAAAAGCTAATTTAATCCGCCAGGATATAGTGAAGATGCTTTTAGAGGCAGGTTCCGGCCATTCTGCCGGTCCATTGGGGATGGCAGATGTTTTCACTGCGTTATATTTTCATATCTTAAATCATGATCCGGAGAAGCCGGATTGGAGTGAGCGCGACCGGTTGGTCTTATCCAACGGCCACATTTGCCCGGTTTTATATGCCAGTTTAGCTCATGCCGGCTATTTCCCGGTTCCCGAGCTTATGAGTCTCCGAAAGCTAGACAGCAGATTACAGGGACATCCCCATAGGAGTGCTTTACCCGGTCTTGAAACTACTTCCGGTCCCTTAGGCTCAGGATTATCCCAGGCAGTGGGAATGGCTTTAGCCGGCAGAATTGATAAAGCCAAATGGCAGGTTTATTGTTTAATGTCAGACGGTGAACAGGATGCCGGCAACACCTGGGAAGCTGTGATGTTAGCCGGAAAAGAGAGGTTGCATAATTTAACAGGACTAATTGACCGCAATAATATCCAGATAGATGGTTTTACCGAAGACATCATGCCGCTTGAGAATTTAAGGGCCAAGTATGAAGCTTTTAATTGGCATGTATTGGAAATTGACGGCCACAACATGCAGGAAATTATTGACGCTTTTGCAGAGGCAAAGGCAATTTTTGAAAAGCCGACTTTAATTATTGCCCATACAATTCCGGGCAAAGGGGTGGATTTTATGGAGAATAAGTTTGAATGGCATGGTAAACCCCCAAGTAAAGAAGAGGCTAAACTAGCTTTGCAAGAGCTAAGGACTTTACAGGGAAAAATTAAATCGGAGCATCAATGATTAATAAAAACGCCCATTTAAATCCGAAGCTTTTTGATCCTGATATTGAACAAGCGCCATCCCGTAATGGTTATGGTGAGGGATTAGTCATAGCAGGTGAAGAAAGTGCTCAAGTAGTGGCCTTGTGTGCGGATTTAACTGAATCTACCAGGACTCAGGAGTTTGCGGAGAAGTTTCCGGAAAGATTTATTGAGATCGGGGTGGCAGAACAGAATTTGGTAACAGTGGCTTCCGGTATGGCCGCAGCTGGCAAAATTCCTTTTATTTCATCATATGCTACTTTTTCTCCGGGCCGCAATTGGGAACAGATCCGGACTACGGTTTGTTACAATGACTTGCCGGTTAAGATTGTGGGTTCTCACGCCGGCGTAACAGTCGGCCCGGATGGCGCCACCCATCAAGCCCTGGAAGACATGGCAATTATGCGGAGTTTACCGAATATGATAGTAATCTCTCCGGCAGATTCAATTGAAGCCAGAAAAGCTACTTTGGCTATGGCCAGACTGGCTAAGCCTTGTTATATCCGACTGTCGCGGGATAAAGTTCCGGTGGTTACCACCAACCAAACTCCTTTTGAGATAGGTAAGGCTGAGGTTTTCCATGAAGGTAAAGATGTAGTTATAATAGCTACCGGTCAGATGGTATATAGAGCTCTCCTCTGCGCCAAAGAATTATCTTCGCACAAAATTTCTGTTCGGGTAATAAATTGTTCCACTATTAAACCATTAGATAAAAACACTATTCTAGAAGCCGCGGAAGAATGTGGTGCTATGGTAACAGTAGAGGAACATCAGATAACAGGGGGTTTGGGAAGCGCAGTAGCAGAAGTTTTATCCCAGAATTTTCCAATACCCTTAAAAATAATTGGTGTGGAAGACCGGTTTGGCGAGTCCGGTGAGCCTAATGAGCTACTGCAAAAATTCGGCTTGACTAAGGAAGCTATAATTAAGGCTGTTACTCATGTTTTGCGCATGAAAGGAAAATGATTTCTTCAGACTTATCTAACAGGTTGATCTTTGTCTTAAGTTTGCTGGGGCTTGGTGTAGCCTCATTTTTATTTTATGAATACAATATTGCCGGTACCATTGTTTGTCCCACCGGCCAGGGTTGTGATATTGTGCGGCTTAGTCCCTATTCCAGTTTTTTTGGCATCTCCATTCCTTTTTTAGGGATTATTTTCTACTTAACCATGGCAGTTTTGTCTGTGGTGCGTACCCATGGTATTTCATCAAAAATACATACTCTCCAGCTGTTGATTGCGGCCTCCGGAGTCGGCTTCGGAATTTATCTGACTTACCTGGAAATTTATGTGATCAAGGCGATTTGCTTTTGGTGCGTATTATCGTTTATAATATCCATTGCGCTTTTACTATCGGTTATTATAGTCCGTAAGTATAATGAAAACAGAAACTAAAGTATTAGGTGCTATTTTAATAGGCACGTTGCTTCTGCTTGTAGGCGGTATATTTTTACTTAGCCGTGGAAGCTCAGGTCCGGCCGGGATCGAGGGAGCTTCTGTTTCGCAGATTGATTATTCAAAAGGGCAAAAAATCGGCAGTGACAGCGCCAAGGTAAAATTGGTAGAGTTTTCCGATTTCCAGTGCCCGGCTTGTGAGGCGGCTGAGCCTTTTGTGAGAAATATCCGCACCAGCTATCCTAATGATGTTCAGTTTATTTACCGTCATTTCCCGCTGCCCCAGCATGCCTTTGGCAGGGTAGCCTCAGTTTATGCAGAAGCTGCTGCTCTGCAGGGTAAATTCTGGGAGATGCATGAGAAGTTGTTTGAAACCCAATCAGAGTGGTCTGTCTTGAGTGAAAAAGAGGCTGCTGAGTATTTCTTAAAGATAGCCAAGGAGCTAGGTTTAGATGAAAATAAAATTAAAGATCAGGTTAGTGATAGTACTATTCAGGCTAAGATTGACAATGACCTGGCTGAAGGCCGCAATCTAGGGGTTAATTCTACCCCGACATTTTTCTTAAACGGCAGAAAGCTTACTTTACAAAGATTTGAGGATTTGAACACCGCGGTTTCGAACGCTCTTAAGTAAACTAAACTTTTTGGCAGGCCAGAAGATAATTAATAACCTAACCGGTATCGCAATAGCAGAAAGCACAAAAGTAATCCGTCCCAAAAACCGCTTGATTACCAAAACTCCTTCTACCTGTTCCATTAGATAAAAATGTCCGACAGCTAACCCTAGCGCCAGGTAACTGGTAATTTGGACAGTTTTCCAAGTCTTTGGGCTTAAAAGTTTTAGAGCCTTTTTGCTGGAGGTTAAAGTTACGAGGAAAAGAATAGTAATTGCGGCCAGTCCTGCCAGGATGCCGGGATATTTAGGATGGGAGTAGTCAACAAACCTTAACAGATTAAATTTGTAAAAATAAATAAAGACTAAAGTCACATGAGCTAAAGCTGCTAAAAAGCTGGTAATACCCCAAAATTTACGGTGGGCTTTTAGAAGATTCAAACCGGGAAACAATTTGCATATGGGGCCGACTAAGAGGGTAATCGCCAGAAGGCTGATGCTTAAAAGCCCGCTTGTTTTGACCATCTCCGGGGGGGTGATTTTGCCGAAATTATAAAAAAGAAAAAAAGCCAGGAAAAGCATAATAGGTACCCCTATGTCAAAAAGGCGACGGGTAGAGTTTTTTTCTACATGATAATGATAGGGATGGTTTTTCATTGACAGAGAAGTGTCTATATAGATAGTATGATAATAGAAAGAGTTTTGTCAAAATGGATGATCCTGCCCCAAAAGATAACTTACTAAATCTTTCCGGAAAAGTAGCCATTGTCACAGGTGGAGCTTTGGGGATTGGTTTTGGAATCGCTTATAGATTGGCTGAAGCCGGGGCAAAGGTAATGATTGCTGACTTTAAGGAGCAGGAAGCGGCAGCAGCAGTCCAGAAATTAACGGAAAAAGGTTGGACGGCAAAAGCGGTCAAGGTAGATATTTCCAATGAGGCGGATGTTTCTAGAATGGTCTTAGAAACAGTTAGTGTTTTTGGAGGATTGGATATTTTAGTCAATAATGCCGGAATTTATCCTTCTATTCCGGTACTGCAGATGAGCGTGGGGGATTTTGACCGGGTGATTAATGTAAATTTAAGAGGGGTTTTTCTTTGCACCAAATATGCCTCTGGACAGATGATTAAAGCCGGAAAAGGGGGCAAGATTATCAATGTTACGTCAATTGATGCGCTTCATCCTTCATCCATCGGACTTGCTCATTATGATGCTTCAAAACACGGAGTGTGGGGTTTTACCAAAAATGTAGCCTTAGAGCTCGCTGTGCATAAAATATGGGTTAATGCCATAGCTCCGGGAGGTATTGCCACGGAAGGGGTTAAGGCCATGCAGGCACAAGCGCCTACCGGGGTAGATATGTCTAAAGTGCTGGAAAGTTTTTTGGCTAAAATCCCCATGCACCGGATGGGGGAGCCGGATGATATTGGTAAAGTAGCCCTCTTTTTAGCTTCAGACATGTCTTCTTACATGACCGGCTGCCAGATTGTAGTGGACGGCGGGGTATTACTGAGTTAGCCGGAGGTGAGACAAATTATAAGTTTGGACAAGAAACATGAGCATCAGACGGTATAAGATTTATATATATGAGTCATGATTCTAAAAAAGTTGCTTTTTCATGTACATAGTGGTACTATGGGTTAATTAGTTTAGCTTTTGAGCAGAAGGCTAATTATGCAGACCATTGAAATGGATGGGGTAAAAGTTGAGAATCCATCAAACTTAAATCCGTCCGACGGGCAACCGCCTGATTCCTCCGTGGCGTCACAACATCATCGACGGTCCCACCCTTGGGCTAATAAACTGATACGGTGGGGTTTAGGGTTTTTAACAGTGGCCGCCCCTGCAGCTGATACCGGTATTAATATTTCCCAGGCCACAGCCCAGGAATTTTCCAAACAACAACCAGTCCATACCTTAGTACAGGAAACTCCTTCACACGGCACAGTGGCTGAAGATGTAGAAAAAGTTAAATCCTTAATCAGTGCTACTGAATCACTAAGTAATACCATGGCTTTAATTAATATGACAGAGGAGGAGTTAAAAAATAACCCCCTGGATGTCCGGGGCAAGGGATATCTTAAAGATGCGGATGGCAATGTTACAGTACAATTCCGCCTGAATGGGGACAGGTCCATAGACAGGTCCAGAGTAGATCCGTCTACTTCCCAGCTTGAAGCCTACCTGCCTTATGCCCAAAACACCCCTGTGGAATATCCCCAGGCCTTTGCACTCCATCCCGAAGGCAGAATAGCAATTCAAGGTGGGAGCGAACAGCCTGGTGGTCTAGAAACCAGACTAGCAATAAATCTTAATTTTGACAGAAATGGCAATACTTTTGAAGGAGTGCCCTGGACATTTGGGGCAGGAACCGGGGTGGTCACTGATATTATTTTCGTCCCCCAGATTAATAAGTGGCTGGTGACGGTCAACAGTATTGAGAAAAACACCAGTATCTATATTATGACTGTGGGAAATTCAATAATTGATACCAATATTATTCCAACTAATCTTAAAGATAGAGTTGCGGGAGGATTAACCACGGCTGCGTATGATGCCTCCAGCAATAAACTAACAGCTTATTCGGCTGGTTCGGCAGATATAATAGGCGGCTTGCTGGAATATGAAATTAATCCCCAGACAGGAGAGGCCAGCGTCAGGCAGCTGTTTCCGGATGCAGGCTTCCTGGATGGATTACTGGTGGAAAATGACAGCAGCGGGAATACCAAAACAGTCTATGCCAATAGTCCCAATCAGAGAGCATTTTATATTTTTGATGTAGTTAATGGGACTAGTAGAGCGGTCAATACCTCATTTAGGCAAGAGTTAGCAAGTATTGATGGATTTTTAGATGCAAGATTTTACGCCACCAGAAAACTTAATGATACATTCATCTCCGCCGGTTATTATTTTAGGTCAACAGGGGTAGCAGGAGCGATTGTAATAACCTGGCGGGAGGGAGCGGGGCAAAACGCGGCTCCGGTCTTTCTCAGCAAACAAGTGGTAGCCTCAAGAGATGGAGAGGATAATCCCCTGACTATTGTATATAACGGCCTGGAATTACTTAAGTTCGGTAATTCACCTGTGGCTTTGGCAAAGATTAACCCTTTAGGTGAAATGGCAGCTGCCATTGGCCCGGATGGTAAATTCAGCCCGGAGCGGTATTTTCCCAATAAAAAGGCTGAGCAAAGATTAACCCGGGTCTATCTACCTGCAGTTCACAAAAATTTTGGCGGACACTGGTAAAACAAAAATAAATTTCTAAGGTAAAGTGGGATTAGCATTTTCCGGGATTGATCTTTCGTTGCCGTTGCTGTTCATAAGATAACCATAAGTTCCCCAGGTACGAGTTCCAAGGCCACTATAAAGTTCGACATTGAAAACAGGTTTAATACGTTGTGTAAGTTTGGTAATTGGTTCTGCATATAACACTCCGGGAATAGTAACCGGAAGCGGCTGCCACTGGGTTGAGTTACGGTAGTAAACATAATAATTCCCTTGATTAAGGGTTTGGCCGTTTATTGTCCTGGTTTTATTGACGGATAAAAGCATAAAACCATTGTTGTTCCTGACATGATCCATCAGTTGTTGCAAATTGGCACCAGTGCCGGGGGAGCCGGCGCTTTGGGTGAATGCCACTCCTACCAGTGCAACATTATCAGGTGTAGCATTCTCTAAAGACTGGGCTATTTGTAGGGAGTTGTAGTATCCGCTGCCAGCTTGTGCTGCACTTAGGCCGCTGATGCCATAAGTCCCCCTTGTGTTATCGGCGCTAGTGCCTCTGGTAATTTGTAAACTTTTTAGTTGGGGAGCGGTAGTGGTACAGGTAACAGATCTGGGAGAACCGGGCAGGAGAGTATGGGTGCCGGAGCCGATATTAATGCCGTAGGCATAGATATTGTGGGATCTGCCGTCCCTAAGGGCATTAGCCGGAATGGCATAAGAGAAACCATGGTTGGGATTGCCGCCGCATTGTGCTCCCACAGCTGCCTCTCTAACAACATTAGCCTGGGTGCTGGTTAAAGGGATACCTGCCCCGGCCGGACCGTCCGCATAGAAATCTACCCTTAGGGAAGCATTGTAATTATCCCCGTCACAGGTCCAGCCGGTGATGGCCGCGCAAGTCCCGCCTTCCAGATTCCCCACCGGATTATAGGTGGCTTCCCCGTAAATCTGCAGGTTGGCCATATCTCCGGTTGCTGCATTGTAGCCGGAGGTGGGAGGATAACCCGGGGGAGAATAATAAAAAGTATTAAAGTAGGCCCGGCCAGAAGTATAGGCATTCCGGGTATTGATGCCGTTGATAAAGACATTGCCCTTGCCGCAGAAAGGATTATCCAGCCTGACCTGGGAGCCGGAGGTATTGGTGCCGAAAAGGTCAATCTGGCGGGGTTCATTGGGCCGGTCGCAGTTATACCTGCCCTGTTCCCAGTAGCCGCCTTCTTCAGTATCTCGGCCCTGATCCAGGTGGGATTGCTGGATGGAGAGGAAATACTGCTGGCCGGGAGTAACCGAATTGCCGGGCAGGTTAACTTCCAGATAATTCCCGCTATTATCCGTTCCCTGCCAAGAGACAGTTTGGGAAGTCCAATTGGGTCCGGTATATTTTGTGGGTAGGCTGTTGGGCGGGGGGCTACTCCAGTCAAAGGTAGACTCGCCAAAGATTACACCGCTGCCATATGGTACGCCCCACTGTGACCATTCATCCCGGAGACTCTGGTCAGTAAGCATTTGGTAAGCCCGGGTCCATTCAAGGGCCCGGGGGCAGGGCCGCTGGGGATCATTAATGATCATTCTTCTTAAGAATAAAGCTTCAATGGAGTTCTGGTCCACTCCGCAAAGGCTGGCCAAATCATTGGCTAACTCACCACCGATAAAAATCCGTTCCTCCCTGGCTAACATCGGCCCGGTAGGAGAAATAACCGTGGTCCGGCCTTCATAGCCAAACGGGCTGGATTGTCCTTCGGGAGAAGTAGCCACTTGAGTAGAAGCAGTTGGTTCTCCGGCAAATACAGCCACAGAAACTATCCCACCGGTGTTGCCTCCGGCATGGCCCAGTTTAAAGTCGGTTAACCTGATCCGGTTGACTTTGACCACTCCCGAAGGGGCGGCAAAGCTTTGGCCGGCCAGGTGGTTATCGGTCCAGCCTGCCTCAGTAGTATTGCTGCCGGCCGGACCATTGCCCGGGAAAATTTCAATTTCAGCGGCTGAGGCCGGGGAGGGAAGAATAAGTAATATAAGTAATAAGAATAAACATGTAATGCTGAATAAAGCTTGAAGTTTTTTCATTAGATTAATTATACTGATGGCTAGTCTTTTGTACAATCTACCCATTTACCAATATCTATTGACATAATCCCCTATTTATTATATGATATCCCCCTAGGAGGGATATGGCATACAGACCTAAAGATACAGAAGAGAGGATTTTACACCGGTTAAAAATAGCCAAAGGACACTTACAAAAAGTGATCCAAATGGTTGAATCCGGCCATTATTGTATTGATGTAATCCATCAATCCCAGGCTGTCCAACGGGCTTTGCAGGAAGCTGACGGGTTGGTTTTGGAAAACCATCTCCAAACTTGCGTGGTAGAACATATAAAAAATGGAGAAGCAGATACCTCAATTAAAGAAATAATGAATGTGTTTAAGAAAAGCAATTAACCTGTCTTATGGGTGAAAAGAAGCTTATTATTATATTCGTTGCAATAACAGCCTTAATTCTGGGTGGCGGCATTTTTGTTCTAAGCAGTTCCTCTCCTCCTGCTAAAATTACTGCTTCCCAAAATGCCAAAGCAGAAGTTTCTGAGAGAACTTTTGATTGGGGTAATATTCCTTACAGTGGGGAGAAGGCAACTAAAACTTTCACTATTAAAAATAGCGGGAGTGATGCGTTGAAATTAAGTGGGATAAAAACCTCTTGTACTTGTACCAAGGCTCAAATTTTAATAGAAGGGAAAACCAGCCCTTATTTTAGTATGCATTCTACATCCGGTTGGGTGGGTGAAATACCACCCGGTAAAGAGGCAGAGCTGCTGGTTATTTTTGACCAGGCTTTTCATGGCCCTAGCGGGGTGGGACCGATTGAAAGGTTGATTTCTCTTAACACAAATGATGTCCAAAACCCCACAATAGAGTTTTCTTTAAAAGGAGTGGTGGTTAAAGATAAATAATATGAAAAAAACAAAAATACAGGGGATTTTGAATAAAGCAGTGCCTTTGTGGATGGTGATTGTGATTGTCTTAAACTCCACCATGGTAATGGGGTTTGCCCAGTATTATTTTTTAAGGCAGGAGATTCAAAGGAACCTTCAGGAACTGGCTAAAACCACCCAAAGTCCCGAGGAGTTAGTTCAGGTTTTAAAACAGGAAGTGTTGCCGCAGGCAGGATATAAAACCTCCTTAAAATGGAAGGATTTAGGGAAGCGATTAGTGGGGGCGGGAGCAATTGATAAGAAAAAGTATGAAGAAATTTTTGTTTCAGAAGCAGACGGGCAGGATCATATGAAATATCTGGATGGCAGTTGGGAAGAAAACATGGTCATTAATGAAACAAACTCCCGCTTTATGGTTAATACACTTTGGGCCCTGGGACTTGCTAATAAAAGCAAAGTATTAGATGAAGGTCAAATGAAAACAGGTGAGACCCCGACTGAGAATTTTGCTTCTACCGGAGGCTGGACTCTGGGGGTAAAGCCGGTTATGGAAATCTATTCTTCAGCCGAGATTATTCCGCTGACACCAGAGCAGCAGGAATTGGTAAAAAAGATTGCCGAAAATGTTTTCCGGCCTTGTTGCGGCAACTCAACAGCTTTCCCGGACTGTAACCACGGTATGGCCGCCTTGGGTTATATTGAGTGGGCTGTTTATAATGGTCTGCCTGAAAACCAGATTTATAAAGATTTATTGGCCTTTAATACTTTTTGGTTCCCGCAAAATTATGTTGAGATGGCAGTTTTCTTTGATAAAGCCGGCACTAAGTGGAAAGATGTAAATCCTCAAATGGCTTTAAGCCGGGATTATTCTTCCGCCCAGGGTGCAGCTAAGATTAAGCAATCGATCCAAAATGTACCGGGATTACAAAACCAGGGAGGAGGCTGTGGTGTCTAAATGGGAATGGAAAATGTCTTGTTTCAAATTTCTTTGATAGCAGCTTTTGTGGCCGGAATGGTGGCCCTGTTTGCCCCTTGTTGCATCACGTTTTTGTTACCAGCCTATTTAGGCAGTGTATTCAAAGAAAAAGAGAAGGTTATTCTAATGACCTTGGTATTTGGGGCCGGGATCTTTGTCGTGCTTTTGCCGGCTGTTTTAGGGGTTGCTTTGGTTTCAAAATTTCTCTTCCGCTACCATGATCTGATTTATATAGTAGGTGGTGTAATTATGCTGGCAGTAGCAGTCACCACCTTTTTGGGAATTAAGCTGCCGATGCCTAATTTAAGCGGTGTTAATTCCAGCGGCAAAACCGATGTTGTTTCAATTTTTACCTTGGGGATTGTGTCCGGTATTACCAGTGCCTGTTGCGCCCCGGTCTTAATCGGCATTATGACTTTGACCCTTTTATCCCCCACTTTCTTTGGGGCCTTGCTGGTAGGCGGGATGTATGTGTTGGGGATGGTAGTACCACTGCTTTTAATTGCACTTTTTCTCTCCGATAAGATGCCTAAGTTTATCTTTTTAAGAAAGCCGATTTTAGATTTGAAAATCTTTGGTAAAAGCTATGCGGTGGTAATGAGTAATTTGATTGCAGCTGTTGTTTTCTTGATTACCGGGATACTGGCTTTAGTCTTGACAATGACAGGGAAGCTATCTGCGGAGAATATGGATGCATTTACTAAAACCATTACTAATGCCTTAGGCAGTGTTAATGGGATGTTGGGGAATAATATTTTGATTAATGTATTGTTTGTGGGGGCATTAGCAGCTTTTATTTTTTGGGTGTCAAAAAAAGTGTAGTATGGATTATGAGGGGGTGAGAATATGGCAATAAAAAATAATGGTAATAGTCCGGTCGCTTATCTAATAATAGCAGTATTGGTTGGTGGTTTAATTGGCTTTTTTGTTGGTCAAAATAACAGACCATTTTCAGCAGGTTACATGAACCAAACTGCCTCTATGATGCGTGATAACGGTTCCAATATGATGCAAATGGGAAAGATGATGATGAACTCCGGTCAGATGATGCAGCAAAAGGGTCAAACATACGATGATCAGGAAATGATGCAGAACGGTAAGGAGTTGGAAGAGAATGGCTCGATGATGCAAAACAAGGGTGATGGCATGATGGAACGAGGTAACGGCATGATGCAAATGATGGGACAATAATCGAGAAAGGAGGTAAAAGTGTTAAACGCAAAAGTTTTTGCGAATGCAGCTGCTGCGGTAATGGCTATTTGGGTAGTTGTTTGTGCTCTATTGGCATACACAGCACCGGATTTATTATTTGCAGTTTCAGCGTCCTGGACGCATACCATTAATCTGGAAGCGGTCAGGTCAACCTTTAACCCAAATCCGGTTTCATTAATTTTGGGATTTGTAAGTGCAGTAGGATTAACTTGGGTGACAACATACGGGGTAATTTGGTTATATAACCGTTGGGTAAAGTAATTGACTGAAAGGAGATTATGTTAAGTATAGATGAAATAGTAGTGGGTTTTTTCGGCCTTTTTGGGATAGTTTTTACCTTTTGGTTTTTTCTGATGAAAAAGGAAAAGGAAGTACAAACCCAAGGAGAAGTAGATATAACAGTGTCCGGCGGCTATTCACCGGAAGTGATTTCCGTGGCCCGGGGTAAAACTACGAAAATTAATTTTATCAGAACTGATCCGACTGATTGTCTGGAGGAGGTAGTGCTGTCTGATTTTAAGATCAGAAAACAGTTGCCGCTTAATAAAAAAGTCAGCATAGAAATTACACCGCAGAAAGCCGGGGAATTTGGGTACGCTTGTGGTATGAATATGTACCACGGAAAGATTGTGGTTAGGTGATGGAAACGAAGATATTTCAAATTAAAGGAATGCACTGTGCTTCGTGCATCCGGGTGATTGAGAATTCCATTAAGAAGATCCCGGGGGTTAGCGAAGCTCTGATCAGTTTAGTAACCGAAAAAGCTACCGTGACTTTTGATTCATCTGCAGTTAAAGATGAACAAATTACCTCTGCTGTATCAAAAGTGGGTTATAAAGCCTTTCTGGAAGAAGAGGTAAGGTCGGAGGATGAAGAGAAAAAAGAAAAACAAAAAGAGCTTTTCAGCCTAAAAAAGAAAGCATTTATTTCTCTTTTTTTGGCAGCCTTAATTGTCTGGGGCAGCTTTCCTTTTTTGGAACAATTTGCTCCCCCGCTATTAAAAAACTTCTGGTTCCAGTTGATTTTGGCTTTACCGGTCCAATTCTGGGCCGGATTTATGTTTTATAAGGCTACACTTCCGGCTCTCCGGCATCGGACAGCAAATATGGATACTTTAATTGCCATTGGTACTTCAGCTGCCTTTGGTTATTCCCTGGTAGCCACTGCTTTCCCGCAAGTAATCGCAAGCACCGGGATTGAGCCGATGCCTTATTTTGATGTGTCAGCGGTAATTATTGGCTTGATTTTGCTGGGCAGGTATTTCGAAGCCAAAGCTAAAGCCGGCACCTCGGAAGCGATAAAAAAACTAATCGGTTTGCAAGCTAAAACCGCCCGGGTACTGTTGAATGGTAAAGAGGTGGATGTGCCGATTGATCAGGTAGTGATCGGGAATGTTATCCGGGTGAGACCGGGAGAAAAAATCCCGGTTGACGGCAAAGTTAAAGAGGGGCAATCAGCGGTGGATGAATCAATGATTTCCGGGGAAAGTATTCCGGTGGAGAAGCAAAAAGGAGATTTGGTGATTGGCGGCACCATTAATAAAACCGGGAGTTTTACTTATGAGGCTACTAAAGTCGGCAGTGATACCATGTTGGCTCAGATTATCAAGCTGGTCCAGGAAGCTCAGGCCAGTAAGGCGCCAATTCAGCGGCTGGTTGATTTAATTTCTTCTTATTTTGTGCCAATTGTCATAATGCTGGCCATAGCTACTTTTACTATCTGGTATATTTTTGGTCCGAATCCGGCTTTCCTTTTTGCCCTTTTAAATTCAGTGGCGGTTTTAATTATTGCCTGTCCTTGTGCCATGGGACTGGCTACTCCGACTGCCATCATGGTAGGTGTAGGTAAGGGGGCAGAGCAGGGTATTTTAATTAGAAATGCCGAAGGCTTAGAGATCGCTCATAAGATAAATACTGTAATTTTTGATAAGACCGGAACATTAACAAAAGGTAAACCGGAAGTGACGGATGTTGTCGGTAATGTATTGCAACTGGCTGCATCACTTGAGAAGGGATCTGAGCATTCTTTGGCAGAAGCCATCGTTAAAAAAGCTGAAGAAGATAAAGTTACCTTAAAAAAAGTAGATAAGTTTAAAGCTGTACCCGGGCATGGTGTGGAAGGCCGGATTGATGGAGAGTTCGTAGTTTTAGGAAACCGCAGGTTAATGAATAGGGAAAAAATCAAAATTAATGAAAAAGAGGTAGAAAAGCTGGAGAGTGAAGGTAAAACCGTGATGATGCTTGGAGTGGCCGGGAAACTAGCGGGATTGATTGCGGTGGCAGATACTGTCAAGGAAACTTCTAAAAGTGCAATTAAGACACTGTCTCAAATGGGGATAGAGACGGTCATGATAACCGGAGATAACCAGCGGACTGCCCAGGCTATAGCTAAGCAAGTAGGCATTAAGAGGGTGTTAGCAGAAGTCCTGCCGGATCAAAAAGAAGCAGAAGTAAAAAAGATTCAGGCAGAGGGTAAGGTGGTAGCTATGGTAGGGGATGGGATTAATGATGCCCCGGCCCTGGCTGCCTCAAACATAGGTATTGCCATGGGGTCCGGGACTGATGTGGCAATGGAGGCTGCAGGCATTACATTAGTAAGTAAGGATTTAAATGCTGTTGCAAGTGCTATTACCCTTTCCAAGAAAACCATGAGGACAATAAAACTTAACCTTTTCTGGGCTTTTGGGTATAATATAACTTTGATTCCAGTTGCCATGGGAGTGCTATATCCTTTCTCCGGGATTTTATTAAATCCCATTTTAGCTTCAGCCGCCATGGCAATGAGTTCTATATCAGTTGTTAGCAACTCTTTGTTGCTAAAGAAAGTGAAAATATAATATGGATCTTTGGATAGTATTTTTAACCGGTTTAACAGTTGGAGGAGTTAGTTGCATGGCGGTGCAAGGGGGGTTACTGGCATCCACCATTGCAGCCAGGGAAGAAGAAGATATCCGGGCAGGTGTTAATCATAAGCATACAGTTTGGCCTACCTTGGCTTTTTTAGCTACCAAGTTTATTGCCTATATAATCTTAGGATTCATTCTGGGTAGTTTTGGCTCGGCCCTGGCTCTATCTGATGGTGCCAGAATTGTGACGCAGATGCTGGCTGCCTTGTACATGATTTTGGTAGCGCTGAATCTTTTAAATGTCCATCCGATCTTTAGGTATGTGATTATTCAGCCGCCTCGGTTTTTAACCCGAATGGTCAGGAATCAATCCAAAAGTAAAGATTTATTTGCCCCGGCCTTTTTAGGAGCCATGACGGTTTTTATCCCCTGTGGGACTACTCTAGCTATGGAGGCTTTTGCCATCTCTTCCGGCAGCCCTTTTTTAGGTGCTGCCATCATGGGGGTATTCGTCCTGGGGACTGCCCCGTTATTTTTCGGGCTGGGGTTCTTAACCACCATTTTAGGTGATGCATTCAGAACCAAGTTTTTAAAAATAGCCGGGGTAGTTGTACTGTATTTAGGGATTACCTCTTTAAACGGAGCTTTGGTGGTAGCCGGCTCCCCCATTAATCTACAAACCATTGCTGATAGCTCCCCTATTCAGATAGATTTAGACGGAGGAGGAGAAGAGCAAACAGGGCTTGAAGTAGTTGGTGGCGTGCAGGAAGTAGATGTTCAGGTTTTGCCCGGCGGCTACAGTCCCGATTATGTTCAGCTTCAAGTTGGTGTGCCTGTTCGCATGACTTTAACTGCCGGTAGCAGAATAGGCTGTGCCTCTCAGTTTAGGATTCCCAGTTTAGGGATAGCCAGGAATTTGGGACCAAATGAAGTAACTACTATTGAATTTACTCCTGAAAAGAAGGGCAAAATAATCGGCACCTGCTCAATGGGAATGTATTACATGATTATGGAGGTAGTTTAGTGAAAAAGAAATTTAAGATTACCGGCATGCACTGTTCTTCCTGTGCCATGACTATAGATATGGATTTGGAAGACCTGGAAGGGGTAAATAAGTCCCAAACCAGTTATGCCAAAGCAGAAACAGAAGTAGAGTTTGATCAGGGTAAGATCACTGATGATCTGATTCTCCAAACAATCAAAAAATCCGGCTACGGTGCATCTCCTGTTGATTTTTAAGACCATACCCTATACCCTATACCCTATACCCTAATTTTTATGTTTGATTTAATCTCCATTGGTGATGCCAGGATAGATAATTTTGTTCACCTGCCAAAGGCGCATATTAGTTGTACCCTCAATAAAGAAAAGTGTGAGATTTGTTTAAATTATGGTGATAAAATTCCGATTGATGATGTTAAATCTTTAACTGCCGGTAATAACAATAATAATGCCATTGGGGCAGCCAGGTTAAAGATGAAAACTGCCCTTTTCGGAAACATCGGCGGAGATGCTAATGGCAGGATGATTCTGGAGCATCTGAAAGAAGAAGGGGTGGATTTAAGGTATATGGTGGTAAATAAAAATATTGCCACTGAACAGTCAATTGTCCTAAATTATCAGGGAGAACGGACAATTTTGGTATATCATTATCCCTGGAATTATAACCTGCCGGATTTAGACAGGACTAAGTGGATTTATTTTTCTTCAGTATCTTTTTCGTTTTCTAAAACTCCGTTGGTTTCTCAAATTGAACACTATATTGAAAGAACCGGAGCGGGTTTAGTTTATACACCGGGAACCCACCAGCTCAATTTCGGGGTCAAAAAATATCCCAAACTGCTTTCTTTAAGTAAGGTTTTTATTGTCAATAAAGAAGAGGCCAAAAAGGTTTTGGGGATAGATGAGACTAAAAAGGTGGAGATTAAGAAACTGCTTCCCGGTTTGGCTGATTTAGGCCCCAGGATGGTAATAATTACTGATGGCGGTGAGGGGTCGTTTGGATTTGATGGGGAAAAGTTCTATCAGATAGGTCTGTTTCCGGCAGAGCTTCTGGAGATGACCGGAGCCGGAGATGCTTATGCTACCGGGTTAATAGCAGGATTATTTCATGGTAAGCAGTTACCGGAAGCAATGAGATGGGGTGCAGCCAACGGAGCGGCCGTGGTAGAAAAAATCGGCCCTCAGGAAGGGTTATTAACTTTAAATCAAATGGAAGAAAGATTAAAGAAAAACTTTAAAATTGTAGCAAAGGAAATCTAGTTTTTTACCAAGTGTTTTAGGGAATATTCTAAAGTTGCATCTGTCTTTTTGTGGGGGTTAAAGATATTTTTGGGGTCAAAAATATCTTTGACTTCTTTAAATAATTCATAAACCTTTTTGCCGTACATTAGTTCCAGATAAGGTCCTCTCACCATACCGTCATTGTGTTCTGCTGTCATAGAACCTTTGTATTCAAATACCAGGTCATAAACCTTTTTGGATAATTCCGGGATAGCCTGAATAACCCGGGGATCGTTCATGTCTACTAAGGGAATAATATGGAAATTGCCATTACCAATGTGCCCGGCAATGGTATAAGTCATGAATTTTTTGTAGGGCTTTAAGATATGCTGGAGTTTTGGTAGAAATTCCGGTAAAAAGTGAGGCTGGACTACTACATCATCAATAAAAGGGGCAGTCCGTTTATTGCCGGCATGATGTCGGAATAGATTAAAACTTTCTCTTCTTACTGTCCAGTATTTTTTGGCATCATCTTCATTTCTGGTGAGTCTGGATTTAACATGGAAATGTTTAATGGCTTTCTGAGTGGTCAGGCATTTTTTAGTTACTTCTTCTTCGCTGTCCCCGGTAAACTCAGCCAGTAAAATCAGCTTGGGAAAGCCGTGTTTTATAGTCATGTATGCTTCTGGAATAAAATTCCAGGCTAGAGTGAGCAGGTTTTTCGGATGGATCACATTAAGGAGTTCTGCCCAGAATTTTACGGCAAAACGGAAAGTCTGGTCATCGTAGCTTTCAAAGCTTTCCGGGGCAAACTTTAAGACTTCATCGACCATTTCGCCCACATGCTTGAGGCTGTAGAGAAAAATTACCAGCATTTTGGCATGTTTTTTAGGCGGGATCAATTTGAATTTGATTTCCGTAACTATGCCAAGGGTGCCTTGGGCCCCACAGATTAGCTTGCTTAAGTCAAAGGTGTGGCCGTCCCAGATTCTCCAAAGTAAATAGCCGGCAGAGTTTTTAGAGACTTTTGGCTCGGCATTTTGGATTAATTCCCGGTTTTGGGTAATTAGTTTATACATTCCTCGATAGATCTCGCCTTCAAAATCATCTTGAGCAATCTTTTTGTCCAATTCCTCTTTATTGAGAGGTTCAAAGGTGTATTCATTACCGTCAGAAAGGATGACTTTGAGGCTTTGAACAAATTTTTCCGTCTGGCCAAAGACTAATGTTTTTTCCCCGGCCGAGTTGTTATTGACCATGCCTCCCAAAGTACAGATTTCTCTTGAGGCCGGATAAGTTGGTAACAGCAGGTTATTTTTTAAGGTTTCCGGTTCAAAATCCCGGTAAAAAACTCCCGGTTGGACTGTTGCCGAGGCCTGATCAATCCTTAAAATCTGATTGAAGTGTTTGGTCATATCCAGAATTAATGATTCACTGACAGCAGCCCCGGACATGTCGGTGCCGCCGGAGCGGATGGTTAAGGATAGATGCTGGTCAGGATTATTACTGACAAATTTGATTAAATTTTTAATGTCTCCGTTGCTCTTTGGATAAATAACGGCCAGGGGTTGGATTTGAAAAAAGGATGCATCTTTACTGTATTTTTGCAGGGTTAGTTCATCGTCTATAACTTCTCCCTCTAATACCTTTTGCAGATCGTTTTTTAGGGGCATAAGATTATGGTACCATATTTATATGGATGCACTGCCCGAAATTTTTGACACCATCATTATTGGCGGAGGAGCTTCAGGGACTTCAGCTGCAATTTATACTGTCAGGAAAAACCTAAAAGTTTTAATGCTGACTAAAGACCTGGGTGGTCAGGCAGCTTTGTCCGGAGATGTAGAAAATTACCCGGGCTACAGTATGATTTCCGGTGAAGAGCTGGCCAGAAAATTTAGAGCAGAGCTTTTAAACTTTGAAGGCCGGGGACTTTGGGTTAAAGACGGGGTGGAAGTTACTGATATATCCGGACAAGTGCCGAATTTTTTAGTTAAGACTTCTAAGGGAGAAGAATTTCACTCAAAAACCGTAATTATAGCTTCCGGTAGAACCCCCCGGATGCTCGGGATTTCCGGGGAAAAAGAACTTTTAGGCAGGGGTGTCAGCACTTGTGCCACTAATAACTCCCCTTTTTTCAAAGATAAAGATGTGGCTGTGGTAGGTGGCGGAAACTGTGCTTTGGATGCGGCATTTTCCCTTATCAAAGTAGCCCGTTCCGTTACCATTATCAATATTACAGATTCCCTAAAAGGTGATGAAGTGTTATTGAAGAATGTTACTTCTTCTGAAAAGGTAAAGGTTTTAAATGATCATGAAGCAGTGGAAGTTTTAGGTGAAGCATCCGTTGGAGGCATTAAAGTCAGAAGTAAATTAACTCAAAAGGAAGAGGTGCTGCCGGTATCCGGGGTATTTATTGAGATTGGTTGGATTCCCTCAGCCCCCTTTGATAAGTTAACTGAAAAAAACGAAAAAGGGGAAATTAAAGTTGATCAATTCGGTGCAAGTTCCTTACCCGGTATTTTTGCCTGCGGAGATATTAATGATCAGGCCGGTGAACAGATTGTAATTGCTGCCGGAGAAGGTGCAAAAACCGGTTTAAAAGTGGCAGAATATATCTCCAAGCTTCCGGTTTAACGGACTACCACTCTGGTACCCGGATTTTCCGGGGTAGCCCGGACAGTATTTTGTCCTTCCGGCACCACCGGGCCGGCCCAGGCAAAAAGCTGGGCAACTGAGGCCAGTGGAGAGTTAACACAGCCGTGGCTCATGGGATGACCGAAATTATTGTGCCAATAAGCCCCATGGATTGCATAACCTCTGTGGAAAAACATATTATTGGGAACATTAGGAAGGTTGTAGTAAGTGCCCAATTCTTTTGAGCCGCCTTCCATTTTTTGATTGCGGGTTTTATACCAGATGTTAAAAGAGCCTTTTGGGGTCGGAGACCAGAGGCCGGAAGAGATCGGGAATTCCATTATCAATCTATTTCCTTCCCATGCCCGGAGTTTTTGTTCTTCCAAAGAAACATCAATCCATTTTTCCTCACCTGCTTCATTGGTAGTACCCAGCACTGCTTCATCTAAATCAGGTTGTTCTGCCATAGCTTGGCTGTAGCTGTAGGCTAAGGAAGTTTTAGGATAGTCTATGACTTTGTTATTAAAAATAGCCACTGAAGCATCTTCATCAAACTCTCCGTTGGACTTTGCCACTGCTTCGCCGTTGCAGCATGAGGTAGTAGTATCCCCGGAGATATTTAATTTGTATACAATAGTCCTTTCAATTGATTGGAAATTAAATGAGATAAAAATAATAGCCGATACTAAAAGTAAAAGAGGTATAAGACGGTGCAGCATAAGATTAGCGTGCCGTCTATCACACTGATTACATTGTGAAGCAGTTTGAATATAGCAGTCAAGAGGGAACTTGTGATATTTGATATGATTAGAAATCCTGATGAAAAAATTTACTGTTTTGGTAAGTATCTTAATGACTTTAGTGGGAGCCGCAGTTATATATATCCCCTTCAACAAAAAGCCGCTGCAGTTGGTTTCGCCGCTTATTAAACAGGAAAATATTTTAGGGATAAACCAATGGTTTCCGGGAAATTCGAGAGAAGCAAGTATTGATGGTTTGCAGATTACTGCTAAAGCAGCCTTATTTGTGGAGACTAAAACAGGACAAGTCTTATTTGCCAAAAACCCTAGAGAAAAATTGCCAATTGCCTCTTTAGCGAAGGTGATGACTGTCCTAGTGGCACTGGAGAATAAAAAAATGGATGAAAAATACCTGGTTTCAGAGCGGGCAGCAGGAATGGAGCCGGATAAAATGCTTCTGATTGCCGGGGAGAAGTTAACCTTAAAAGAACTCCTGGATGGGATTTTCCTGATTTCTGCCAATGATGCGGCAGAAGTTTTAGCAGAAGAAACTACCGGAGACAGAGATGAATTCTTAAGGCTGATGAATGATAAGGCCAAACAATTAGGGATGAAAGATAGTTATCTTGTAAACCCTACCGGGTTGGATGAGGATACCGGAAGTTCATATTCAACGGTTTATGATTTGGCTGTCTTAACCAGGTTTCTGATCCGCCGTTTTCCGGAGGTGGTAGAGATATCCAGGCAGGAACATATCTTCTTACCCCAGACAGAGGAGCATCAGGATTATGATATGTATTCCGGGATTAACCTTTTAACTACTTATCCGGGAGTGGTGGGTTTTAAAACCGGTTTTACCCCGGAGGCCGGTTTAACTTTAATTACTTTAGCCAGGAAAAATAACCATGAAGTCATAGGGGTACTTCTTGGGTCACAGTCCAGAAGGGACGAAGCCAGGGAGTTATTGGATTATAGTTTCAAAAAGCTCGGTTTGTAACGTTCCACGGCCGTTGCATGTTATGTAAACTGCACCCTACATAAAACTCCACGATCGTTACAAATAATGTAGGGGAGGTTAGGGATTGGAAATTGTTTTGGGAGAGTAGTATGCTTTAGGTATGATTAAAATGGTAAAGGAAGGCTTTAGGGTAGTGGCGGAAAGCGGCAGGAATATGGGGACTTATTCAACTAAAGAACAGGCGGAAAAAAGGTTAAGACAAATTGAAATGTTTAAACACATGAAGAAAAAATGAAAAGATTTTTGGTCACTTTGGGGTTAAGTGTGGTGGTATGGTTGGTAAGTGGTATTGTGCAATTATTGATTCAGAAAGATACTGTTTCTGGTTTCTTCTCCTTTGGTGGTTCTTGTGAGATAACAGGCTACCCTATTGCTTTGTGTATTTCGAGTCATGATCAAACAAAGTTTATTCTAATTTCAATAACTAATATAGTGTTGTGGTTTTGGGTAATTCATCTATTTTGGAATTGGTTTGAGAAGCGTCGTAATTAAACAAAGCGAGGCCAGTGTGATTACGCCCCCGGAAATCAGCATTAATCCTCCAAGAATTTGATCTACAAAATCTGTTTTAGTGGGAGTTAATTTTTTCTGCTGATCCAGCAAGCCGGAAACATTAATCTCGTCTGAAATATGGCCGGGGTTTGGGAAATTAACACCTAAAATGTTGGGGTTGTCGTTCTGAGGAGCTGAAAGTATACTGGTTTGGTTGTCTGAGTTCACCCCGGGGGTGGGCTTTGACTCCCCCGGGGTGGTTGATGCACTGTTGGTGTTTGAAGTAGTAGAAGATGTAGAGTTAGAAGAGCTGCCGGAAGTAGTTGAAGTTACGGGAGCAGCTATCTGTATAGTAATAGTTTGCGGTATTTCTTCGTTACCTAAATTATCAATGGCTTTAATTTGTATATTAGTAGTACCTGGAGTAGAAATAGTAAATGGTTCAGTGTAAGTCAGGACTGTTTGGCCATTATCCAGGCTGTATTCAATTTTTAAGATCCCGGATTCGGCATCACCGCCGCTTAGGGTAATAGCGACCGGGCCGGTATAAATTCCGGAAGAATTTTGTGTACCGGAAATTTGGATATTAGTTGCCGGCGGGGTTTGGTCGGTGGCAGGTCCCCCGCTTACTTCACTGGTCGGATCAATTAAACTGTTTTCCGGTTTTGTATCATCAGGGTAAAAAGTTAAAGATGGGGAGCTGTCAAGCGCCGGATCCAGGTCAAATTCAATTTTACCTTTATTATCTAAAGTAATGTCTTTATAAATAGTGGTTTTAGAAATTTTATCTGCCTTGTATGTGCGCTTTTTAATGGTAGTTTTCTTACTGGTAGTGGCCGGGTTTTTGCGGGTAGCTTTAACTTTGACTTTGGCAGCTCTCTTTTTGACAAAAGCATGTTTGGTATTACCGGAAGTTGTACATGATACATCAGGGATATTTTCTTCCATCTCCCCGTTAGAATTTAATCCGCAGTGGCGATTTTGGTCATCATATAAATCAAGTTCCCCGTCATCTAAGGAAATTTGTTCGCCTTCCAAATATATTTTTTCCTCTTTTACTTCTACAGGCAGGGAATTGTCATTATCCAGAATTGACCTGACAGTCTGCATAGCAGTGCCGCTACTGGATACTAAGTCAGAATGTTTTTGCTCTACATAATAAATCTTAAATGCGCCGGAAATATCCAATGAATCGTTTTTAAGCGAGGCACTATATAAGGGGACTGTATCGTCGCCATTAATAAATATTTCATCCCTTTTGGGTATTAGATTAACCGGCCAGGTAATCCACCAGGTCTCGTGAATCTGGCCAAGGGTAGGTTGGGCCGTGCCTACTATTTCATAAATTGTTGTACCATTTGCCTGATTAAATAAAGAATCAATTAAAGCATGAAAAGATTCTCCGATATCAAATACTGTCATGTTGCTGCCGAGATTAGATAGAAGTGTTTTGAGTTGGTTGAAATTTAAATCTCCTACGATATTATTGCTGTCAATATCACGATCATCTTTGTAAGGATAAGGGAGATCTATATCTGAATTATTGTAGAAGTCGTAATATTTTGCAGAAGGAATTAAGGAATGGTGTGCTGGGAAGTTTTGTAAGACATCTTTAACCTCATTTCCGTTTACACCGATATTAATAATTTTAAAATACCATCGACCAACGGGTTCCCCGTAAACTAGAGCTTTAAGTCCACTGGTCGCGCCCAAATGTGGGACTCCTAATTCAATTAACAGATTAACTTTAGCTGCTTTATTTGTGTCTGAAATATAATATCTGGCAACAAGGCCTCCCATAGAATGGACTACCAAATTTACCTGGGATTGGCCTGAAACTGTTTTAGCTGTTTCAATTAAGGCATCCAAACTATCCCTGCTGTTCCTGACATCCTTTCTCCAGTCATATGGGAAAACAAAAAAATTTGTATTTTTAACATACCCCATGTCAGTAAAGAATGAATCTATATCCGAATACCCAAAGGAGGTTAAATCTCCGGTTAAGGTTAAATCCGCTTCCGGAGTTTCCCCATCTGCTTTTAACTTCAAAATATCAAAGTAATCATCATTCCCTAATTCTGCAGCTTTATCCTGATTAACCCAAATTTTTTCATTGCCGGCATAAGCATGGGAATAGATACCGCTATGCCCGTCATCTTTGGACCAGATAATATCCTGGGTGGCTTTCATTTCTGATCCTCCGATGCCGGGGATAAAAATTACCGGCAACCGGGGCGGCGGAGCATCATTATTTAGGATAAAAAATAAATCATCAGCAGCAGAAGTGAAAATATTGCAGCTTGAATTGGCGGTTTGTGAATTCCAAACGTAATTTGCGGGATTACAGGTTCCGTTATCAAATGAGTAACGGCTCCCCCCACCCGTAAACCTGTCAGATCCCCCGTGGCCGCCGTTACCATAAGCAGCAGTAGCAAATTTAATTCTTTTTCCGCCGGAAGAAGGCCTATTGGCATTTGTAATCAGTATTAAATACCGGTGCCCGGGGATAAAACTATAATTCCGGCAGCTAAAATCTATAGTTACATCCTCAAAGCCGGCAGGGACACCTTCTGTAGTAAAAGTAAGACCTCTTAAGGGATCTAAAGGATTTATGCCGGAAGGGACGCAGCCTAATATATTGGAATTACTATTATCTTTATCATAAATACGGGCATTTTCAGCCGTAAAATCAAACTGGTTTAAGTTAGTAGAGGTAGTAGCAACCCGGAAAGTAAAAGACTCTGCAGTGCCGGATAAATTAGTTCCCAGTTCCTGGATAATCCGCCAGCTGTTTAGCTCGTCACTCCAGGCGCCGGTTTGCTCTGCAATGGAAACTGCCTGAGCTTGCGGGACAAAAGCCATGAGAAGCCACGTTATAAGGATAGGCCCTATCAACAGGCAAAACGGCAGTTTAGTATTCACTTTTAATTTAAGCAAATTGTTGATCGTGAAAAAGGGTAATGCAATATATCTTTAAGATGATTAAAGGTAACAAACAAATACAGTTCCAGAGGTGTTGCAAAACGAGTTCCCGAAGTGGTATATACTTTGGACAGATGTTTACCAACCAGAAAGTTCTAGGGATGATTCTGATTACCTTTATTATCGGAGCCGGGATCTATTTTACTGTTGCCAAATTTAAGCAGGATTTAAGCGAGGTTAAAGCTTCACCTTCACCTTCTCCTACTCCTTTGGATTTTTCTTTAACTAAATCGCCGCAGCCGGGAACAGGGCAAGGAGAACCGCAGGAGCTGCCGCTTTCCCGGGATAAAAAGTTATCCCAATTTCCCGGTATTTTAAAGCCGGAAGATTTACAGAACAAGAAAGCCCTGATCCAAACCTCCAAAGGCCTCATCCAGCTTAAGATTTATCCCGAAGCTTCCATGGCAGCTTCCAATTTCATAATTTTATCTGCTAATGGGTTTTATGACGGTTTGACTTTCCACCGGATAGAGGATTGGGTAGTCCAGGGCGGTGATCCGGAAGGTACCGGCAGGGGAGGCCCGGGGGATCAATTCCCTGATGAGTCGGTAACTAGGTCGTATGTAAGGGGGATTGTAGCCATGGCCAATTCCGGCCCGGATACCAACGGCAGCCAATTTTTTATTCTTAAGAAAGATACCCCCCTGCCACCTAACTACACTATCTTTGGCCAAGTCATCTCCGGCCAGGAGGTAGTGGATAAAATCACTGTGGGCGATGTTATGCAGAAAGTAATCATCCAACCTGTCCGGTAATTTTAGGTCTTGACAGCCTTGCTCTGCCAGTTGATAGAATAGGTTTCCCTATTATGAAGAAAAGAGCAGATACTACCTCACAAATTATCTCCTTGCCCCGAACCAGAGGCCGCAGAAAAACTAACGGAGAACACCGTACTAATGGTTTAGATGCAAACGGCCGCAGCTTTGAAACCAGGTTCATGTCCCGTTATAAAAAAATCCCCTCCCTGCCTGCAGGTTTGCCCGTACCCACTTTTTCCGAAAGCTCCAATAAAATCCTGCAGGAGCGCTACCTTTTAAAAGGCGGCAACTTAGAGATAGTAGAAACCATATCCGAGCGGTTTTGGCATATTGCCTATGATATTGCTTCCGGAGACTTTGATTTTAATGTAGCGGAAAAGCAGGTTTCTGATCTGGCCAAGAAGTTTTATTCCATGATGGTCCATCAGGAATTTTTGCCTAATTCCCCGACCATTATGAATGCCGGAAAACAAAACGGCCTGCAATATTCTGCCTGTTTTGTATTGCCGGTTGGTGATTCCTTGCCGGAGATTTTTGATTCCATCAAATATGCGGCTTTAATTCACCAGACAGGTGGCGGAACCGGGTTTGCTTTCTCACGTCTTAGGCCGGCCGGCTCGATTGTCAATACTACCGGCGGAGTAGCTTCCGGACCGGTTTCATTTTTACGGGTTTTCAATGCGGCGACAGAATCCATTAAGCAGGGCGGTACCAGAAGGGGAGCCAACATGGGTATTTTGCGGGTGGATCATCCGGATATCCTGGAATTTATCCGTTGTAAGGCCGAACTGGATGATCTCAATAAGCCGATTTATGAAGGCATTGCCCCGCTTTTGCCTGACGACTCTGCACGGGAGTATGCAAAAACACTGCTTTTGGACAGACAAATTGCCAATTTTAATGTTTCCGTGGCTGCCACCGATAAATTCATGCAGGCAGTTGACAAGGGCGGGGATTATGAATTGATAACTCCTCATAATGGCGAGGTGGTGGGAAAGCTCAACGCCCGGGAAGTCTTTGATGAGATAATTGAAAGGGCCTGGAAAACCGGTGACCCGGGACTCATTTTCATTGACCGGATTAATGATTCCCCTGCTAATCCGGTACCCTCCATGGAAACAATTGAAGCTACAAATCCGTGTGTAACCGGGGATGCTTGGGTTCATACTAATGTAGGACCGAGACAAGTATCTGATTTAACCGGTAGGCCATTTTTAGCCAGAATTAATGGCCGTGATCATCTCTCCGGCTTGGAAGGATTTTTTAAGACCGGTACAAAAAAAGTCATTAATCTACAGACAATTGAAGGGTATGGTCTGCGTTTAACTCCAGATCATTTAATAAGAAAAATTACTTGTGTTGGATCTGATCAGGTTGAATGGACTAAGGCGGGAGAATTAAAGATTGGAGATTATATTGAGATAAATAACCATAGGGCAAATAGTCAATGGTCCGGAAAATATACATATAAAGAAGGATATCTCATTGGTTTGTTGGTGGGTGACGGGACATTGAAAGCAGATAAAGCTGTTTTGTCTGTGTGGGACACTTCTAAATTATCAACAGCAGTACAGCCTAGCGGTGCACAAAGCATGATGCAATTTGCTCTTCAGAGTACTGATTCAGTACCCCATCGAAGTGATTTCTCTGGTTGGATGTTTTTGCCTGATAGGAATGAGTATCGGATGGCGCTTGGGTATGTAAAACATTTAGCTCATGAGTTAGGGATGTATCCGGGCAGAAAAACTATTACAAAAGAAATTGAGAAAGCCTCGAGCGATTTTTATAAAGGTTTTTTGAGAGGATTATTTGATACTGACGGTTCTGTACAAGGTTATGAAGGCGGACGTGTCAGTATCAGGTTAGCTCAATCTGATTTGCCACTGCTTCAGGCAGTTCAGAGAATGCTACTGCGTTTAGGGATTTTTTCCCATATTTTTCAGAATAGACGCAAAGCAGGCAAAAAATTGCTGCCCGATGGAAAAGGCGGTTATAAGGAATATCCGGTTAAAGCACAACATGAACTCTCAATCACCATGGATAACATAGAAGTTTTTAATGAATTAATTGGTTTTGCCAATAGTGAAAAGTCAACAAAATCAGCACAGAAAATAGCATCTCATAGTACTAGAGGTTTTTACAAACAAAAATTTGCAGCAAGGATAAAAAGTATCGAATTTGAATCTAAAGAGGATGTTTACGATGTTAGTATACCTAAAGTAAATTATTTTGATGCTAATGGAATAATAGCCCATAATTGTGGCGAGCAACCGCTGGCACCCTGGGATGCCTGTAATTTAGGCTCCATTAATTTAGGGAAATTTGTCTATGCTGATGGTTCCGGTGTGGATTTTGAAAAGCTAAAACAGGCCACCCATTTGGCAGTTCATTTTCTGGACAATGTAGTGCAGACAAATCCTTTCACCCTAAAGCAAATTTATGATGAAGTGCGCCAAAACCGGAGAATCGGTTTAGGGGTAATGGGTTTTGCCGATATGCTGTTTAAGCTAAAAACCCCCTATAATTCTGATGAGGCTCTTGAGCTGGCTGAAAAAATAATGCAGTTTATTAATGACGAGGGCCATAAAAAATCAGAAGAGTTGGCTAAAGAGCGGGGTGCCTTCCCGAACTGGGTACATTCTATCTACGCTGACAGGGAAGCTTCGGCTTTCAAGAACAGGCCGGCTGCCTATGCTTACCAGGGAGGAAGAAAAATCAGAAATTCTACCGTGACTACTATTGCTCCTACGGGTACGATTTCCATTATCGGAGACTGTTCATCCGGCATTGAGCCGGTCTTTGCTTTGGCCTATATTCACAAAGCTAAAGCCAAAGGAGATCAGTATCGAATTCTGACGATTGCCAACCAAACTTTTACGGATATTGCCAAAAGGGAAGGTTTTTATAGTGATGACCTGGCTGCAAAGGTGCTGGAACACGGGTCAGTCATCGGTGTAACTGAGATGCCGGAGCAGTGGCAAAAGGTGTTTGTAACGGCCCAGGAGATTGACCCGGTCTGGCATGTTAAGATGCAGGCTGCATTTCAGCGGTTTACGGATAATGGCGTGTCTAAAACTATCAACCTACCGAATTCCGCTACCAAAGATGATGTGGCCCTGGCTTACCAGATGGCCTATGACACCGGCTGTAATGGGATCACCATTTACCGGGATGGTTCCAAGTCTACGCAGGTGTTAAATGTTTCATCCAGTCTTAATAAATCTGTTGAAGATCCGGCAGCTCCGGTGGCTGAGCGGCCCATGATCCTAAGGGGCCGGACTTATAAAATTTCTACTCCGGTGGGAGAAGCTTTTATTACCGTTAACCGGGATATAGCTGACCAGCCGTTTGAGGTCTTTGTCACAGTGGGCCGGGCCGGCATGCATACTATGGCAGATGCGGAAGCCATGGGTAGGTTGGTTTCATTATCTTTGAGATTGGCCAGGGGAGCCAAAGAAACAGATCCCAAGGCCGTAGCCTTAAAGATTGTCGGGCAGCTTCGGGGGATCGGGGGAGCCTTAAGTGTAGGGTTTGGCAAAAACCGGGTGCAGAGTTTGGCAGATGCTATTGCCAAAGTCCTGGCAGAAGATTTGGCTCTGACTCCGGAAGAACGCCAGGTAGAAGCTATTCCATTGGATTTAGCCGTAAACGGAGATCCGGCACCGCTGTCAACCAATAGTGAATTCCCGGCTACCAATGCTGATTTGTGTCCTGAGTGCGGTTCAGCCTCCTTTGTGATGGAAGAAGGCTGTAAGAAATGTCATTCGTGTGGCTATAGTATGTGCTGACATTTCTTGCGAAATCTTCGCTTGTTATTGTAATCGTTGTTACAATAACGGCTACGATGTTCTTAAGAACTTGCTCACAAGTTCGCAAGACCTTGCGACAGCAGGCTGTCTTAAAAAGTGTCATTCGTGTGGCTATTCAATGTGTTAATTTTGATACAATCAAACAGTGAAACAAAAGTTAATTGAGATAGTTGGATGGTATGGGGCTATTGCCATAGTGGGAGCCTTTGCTTTATCCAGTTTTTCCCTGATTAAACCAACTGATTTGGTATACCAATTACTTAATCTTACAGGAGCAATAGGAATAGTGGCAGTTTCCTTATATAAAAGAGCTTACCAGCCAGCCGTTTTAAATATCATCTGGACACTGATAGCTTTGGTGGCTGTAGCCAAAATTTTCCTGAATATTTAGCTTTCTATCCCGAGGTGTCAATACACTTCCACCCCCGAGGTGGAAGCACGAATTAATCTTCGCTATCCAATAGTTGGTGTTTAATTACCTCCAACTTTTGTGCATAGTCAATTTGGTCATCAACGAACTTTTTGTAATCCATTACAGATTGAAAGAAATTGAGAATTTCTTTCTTTGTGCACATCCCTTTGCCATTAAGGTATTCATTATAAGACGACCATTCGTAATCTTCTGGCTTCTTAACTAGAAATGACGAGACAGGGTTTAAATGGATATACCGAGAGACATGGATTAATTGTTCATCCGATTCTATTAGAACCGCTTTAAATTGTCCTTGCAATAGAGGTCCGACTCTGTCGAACTTAACATTATAGTATTTAGTATAACTATTGGTCAGTTTGCCGATGAATTCACTTACACCATTTTCTTTTAATTGTTTAATGAGAAAATGGAAATGATTAGGCATTAGGCAATAACAGATAATTTCAACAATCTTTTTATCAGGATCTGGCTCAAATAATTTGTATTTGATAAAGTTAGAAAACTTTGGTTTAGGTCCTTCTAATTGATAATAACCGATTGCCTGTAAAAACCTTGTGTAGGTTCTTCTATTTTCAAAAATCCGTCTTTTTTCCACTCCACGGTTGTATACGTGATAAAACTGACCATTAATTAGCGGAGTAATTCTATTTGGCATATGAGATCAGAATAACTAAAAATTACCGAGGTGTCAATACACTTCCACCCCCGAGGTGGAAGCACAAATTGAAGAGTTCTTTGTTAGAATAAGCTCATGAATCAGGAAAAGGGATTGGTGATTTTATATACCGGGGAGGGGAAGGGAAAAACGACGGCCGCTTTAGGATTGGTCCTGCGGGCAGTAGGATACAAAAGGAAATGCCTGATAATCCAGTTTGGCAAAATGTGGTTTACAGGAGAAGTTGCCGGAGTTAAAAAGCTTTCTCCTTTAGTCAAATTCATCCAAGGCGGCAAAGGATTTGTTAAGATTTTAGGTGATAAACTGCCTCTAAAAGAGCACAAAAAAGCAGCATTGGATACGTTTAATTTATTAGAAAAAGAAGTGAAATCCGGCAAATGGGATGTGGTGGTAGGAGATGAGATTGTGGGGGCTGTTTCCTCAGGACTATTATCTCTTACAAAGGTATTACGTCTTATTCATAATAAACCTACGGAGTTAGATTTAGTATTAACAGGCCATCATGCCTCTAAAAAATTAATGGAGATGGCAGATATAGTGACTGAGATGCGGGAGGTTAAACACCCTTATAAACAAGGCATTTTGGCAAAAAGGGGTCTTGACTTTTAGCACTCAAAGTGCTATTCTGCTAATAATAAATTATGGCTGATTTCATTAAACCAACTACAGAACCTCTTAAACTTAAGCCAACCATGCCTGTGGGACCACTGCGTGATACGGTGATTTTTCCCGGTAATTCCGTTCCCATTATTTCCGGTAGGCCAAAATCTAAAGCAGCACTTGATGTAGCCTGGAATTCCGATAAATTAATCGTTTTTGTCACCCAAAAAAACTCCCGGATTGAAGATCCTACAGAGAAAGATCTTTATAAAGTAGGCACTGTTTGTTTGATCAGAAGGGTGGTTAAAAACCCGGAAGGTGAATACACTTTGCAGGCTGAGGGTTTGAGTAGGGTTTTTTTGAAGAGCTTTACTAAGATTGATCCATACATAGAGGCAGAAATAGAAGAAATTCCGGAACTTTATGAGAAAAGTGAACAGACAGAGGCTTTAATCCGGACTGTCCGGGAACAAGTCAAGCGTTACCTGGAACTCGGCGGCAACCCGTTTTTTGACCAGAGCACCTTTGCTAACTGGTCTTTATTTACCTACAGTGATGACCCGAACCAACTGGTTAATTCCATCACCCAGGCGATTGATTTTAAGACCATAGATAAGCAGCAAATTTTAGAGATGGTTTCTGCGGCTGAGCGGTTGCAACGGCTTTCCGAACTGCTGGCCAAAGAGATCAGGATTTTGGAAATTTCCCAAAAAATCTCTTCCCAAACCCAGGAGCGGGTTTCCAAAATGACCAAGGAAGCAATTTTGCGGGAGCAGATGAAAAGCATTGAAGAAGAGCTGGGAGGCGCAGATACCGAACACCAGGAGATTAAGGAATTTGAACTGAAAATTAAAAATGCCGGCATGCCCAAGGAGGTTTTGGAGCGGGCAAAGAAAGAGTTGGGTAGGCTTGCCAAAATGTCCTCTTACAACCCGGAAGCAGGTTACATCAGGAATTACTTGGAATGGTTAACGGATTTGCCTTGGAAATCGGCAAAAAGAGGTAAAGTTGATTTGAAAAAAGCGGAGGGAATTTTAGAGGAGGACCACTACGGGCTTAAAAAAGTTAAAGAAAGGGTTATAGAATACCTGGCTGTTTATAAGCTGGCCGGCAAGATGAGAGGGCCTATCCTTTGTTTTGTAGGGCCACCGGGTACGGGAAAAACTTCAATAGGGAAATCTATTGCCAGGGCCCTAAACCGCAAATTTGTCAAAGTGTCGTTAGGCGGTATCCGTGATGAGGCAGAAATCAGAGGCCACAGGCGGACTTATGTCGGATCCATGCCCGGCAGAATAATTCAGGGAATAAAGCAGGCAGGCGCCACTAATCCAGTTTTTATGCTGGATGAGATTGATAAAATTGGAGCCGATTATCGAGGTGATCCTTCGGCAGCGCTTCTGGAAGCACTAGATCCTGAACAAAACGAAGGGTTTTCCGACCATTATTTGGAGGTCTCCTACGATCTTTCCAATGTCATGTTTATTACCACTGCCAATATTTTGGATACCATTCCTTCGGCTCTGCGGGACAGACTTGAGGTGATCAGGTATCCGGGTTATACAGAAGATGAGAAATTCCATATTGCCAAGCAGTTTCTTATCCCTAAGCAGGTTGAAAACCACGGTCTGACTAAAAATCAAATTGAGTTTGAGGATCAGGCGGTCTACTCGATTATCAGGGAGTATACCAGGGAAGCCGGAGTCAGGAGTTTGGAAAGGGAGGTTTCAGCAGTGCTTAGAAAAGTAGCCCGCAAGATTGCTGAGGGTAATGGAGAAGTGAAGAAATTTGTAATTACCCCGGCAGATGTCCACAAATTCCTGGGTCCTATTAAGTTTTTGCCAATCTTGGCTGAAAAACAGGACGAAATTGGCATGGTGACCGGCCTGTCCGTGACTGAGGCAGGCGGGGAAGTTTTGTTTATCGAGGTAACTTTAATGCCCGGAAAAGGCAATTTACTTTTGACAGGGCAACTGGGAGATGTGATGAAAGAATCAGGCCAGGCTGCGATGTCTTATGTCCGGTCACACTGGGCGGATTTAGGGTTACCGGAGCACTTTTTTCAAAAAGTTGATGTCCATGTGCATGTGCCGGAAGGTGCTATCCCGAAAGATGGCCCGTCTGCAGGTATCTCTTTAACCACTGCCATAGTTTCGGCTTTCACTAAGATACCGGTCCGTAAAGAGGTGGCGATGACCGGTGAAGTGACGCTCCGGGGAAGGGTTTTAGAAATCGGCGGATTTAAGGAAAAGATTTTGGCAGCCCACCGGGCCGGAGTGAAAACCATTATTGCCCCGGCTGATAACGAAAAAGACCTGGAAGATATTCCGGATTTTGTCCAAAAAGACTTAAAGTTTGTTTTCGCCAAACACATGGATGATGTATTAAAGTTAGCTTTAATCCGGTCTCCCCAACAAGTCTCCCGCAAAAGAATCCCGGTTTCTCCTCCGGTATATATAGCTTAAACTTCCTGCTTGACTAAATAGGGGATGATTGTGTAAATTTTAGTAACTGCTCCAATAAATTTTCATGGATTTTGTCGTAAATAATACCAATTTAATTATCTGGGTTGCTGTGGCAGCTGCACTTTTATATGGCGGTTGGCTGATTGTAGATATATTAAAAAAAGATTCCGGTGATGAAAAAATGAAAGAGATTGCCGGGGCTATTCAAGTGGGAGCTGCTGCTTATTTGCAAAGGCAATATAAAGTAGTAGCCTTGGTTGCCATTGCCGTAGCTGTGTTAATTTACTTTACCCTGGGGCAAAATACAGCAGTTGGATTTTTGATCGGAGCCACGCTTTCAGCCATGGCTGGTTTTATTGGTATGAGTGTAGCTGTCCGGGCCAATGTCCGGGTGGCACAGGAAGCTAAAAACGGTTTATCCCCGGCTTTTATCTTAGCTTATAAAGGCGGGGCAGTGACCGGATTTTTGGTGGTAGGTTTGGCCCTGGCTGCAGTTTATGGGTTTTATCAATACACAGGAGGAGACTTAAAATCTTTAATTGGGTTGGGTTTTGGCGGCTCCCTTATTTCCGTCTTTGCCCGTCTGGGCGGGGGAATTTTTACCAAAGGTGCAGATGTCGGAGCTGATTTAGTGGGAAAAATTGAAGCCGGGATTCCGGAAGATGACCCGAGGAACCCAGCTGTGATTGCCGATAATGTGGGAGATAATGTGGGTGATGATGCCGGCATGGCAGCAGATATCTTTGAAACCTATATTGTGACTGCTATTGCGGCTATGATCTTAGGGCAACTCCTTTTCCCGGGATTTGACGGCGCCATTATCTTTCCGGTATTAGTTTTAGCCATGGGAGTTTTCGCTTCGGTATTGGGTTCTTTATTTGTCAGATTAGCAGGTAAAAATATTATGGGAGCGCTCTACAAAGGTATGATTGCGACCGCTATTTTATGTGTAATTTTATTCTATCCTGTTACTTCCGCTTTAATGGGTGATAATGGTGCAGTTTCAGTATTAAATCTTTATCTGGCAGCACTCATCGGAGTGGTGGTCACTGCCGGGATGGTGATAATTACTGAATACTATACCGGTACCCAATATTCCCCGGTGCAAAATCTAGGTCTGGCTTCAAAAACCGGTCATGCCACTAATATCATTGCCGGACTGGCGCTGTCTATGCGTTCTACCTTTTGGCCAATCATTTTAATCTCTGCTGCAGTGATAGTCAGTTTTCTTTTGGCAGGATTATATGGAATTGCTTTGGCCGGTGTAACTATGCTTTCTTTGGCCGGTATTGTGGTAGCTATTGATGCTTTTGGCCCGATTACTGATAATGCCGGGGGAATTGCGGAGATGGCTAACATGCCTTCAAAAGTCCGTGGGGTAACAGATCCTTTGGATGCAGTAGGAAATACCACAAAGGCAGTGACTAAGGGCTATGCTATTGGTTCAGCAGCTTTGGCAGCCATGGTGCTTTTTACAGCTTTTGCCCAGGAATTTTCTTCCATCGGTTCAGATCTGCAGTTTTCTTTGTCTGATCCAAAAGTTTTGGTAGGTCTTTTTATAGGTGGTGCCCTCCCCTATCTTTTTGCTTCATTTGCTATGGAGGCAGTGGGGAAGGCCGGCGGGGCAGTGGTGGAAGAGGTCAGAAGGCAGTTTAGAACTATTAAAGGTATTATGGAAGGTAAAGCCAAACCGGATTATGCCAAATGTGTGGATATTGTGACTGCTTCTGCCCAAAAACAGATGCTAGTTCCGGCTTTGATCCCGGTTTTAGCACCGGTTATTGTCGGATTTACCTTAGGCCCGGTTGCCCTTGGTGGGATGTTGGTGGGTTCAATTGTGACCGGGATATTTGTGGCAGTTTCCATGACCACCGGAGGAGCTGCTTGGGATAATGCTAAAAAGTATATTGAGTCAGGTAAGTTTGGCGGTAAGGGTTCTGAAGCCCACAAAGCCGCAGTCACAGGAGATACAGTCGGTGATCCTTACAAAGACACTGCCGGTCCGGCAATCAATCCTATGATTAAAGTTGTAAATATTGTGGCTTTGTTATTAGTGCCTTTTCTTAGGTAAATTATAATCCTATAGTTGACAAATTGTTAATATTGTGGTAATATCTCCTCCTAATGAAATCAAGAGAGACTATTATAAATGCCGGATTAGCATTGGCTTTATTTGGTGCTGCATTAACCAGTGGATGTGCCTCTAGTGATGGTAAAGAGGGTAAAGTAATACCTACTTCTGTCAAACCCGCTGCCGGAGCTACCCCAACTCCAGGTCCTATCTTACTTATCTATAGAAGTTCAGCTCCTGAGGATCAACTAGATGAGTTTGATGCAAAAGTTGCATTAGAGCAAGGTTTAAAACCTAGCTTCTTAACAGCAGAGAATTTAGGGGGAAGTTTACAATTAGAACTTATACCGAATTCAGAAGATTTATCTAGAGTGGGTAACAGATTCAAACGATGGCAAGTGGTCAATAATCACGGTTCAAAGTTGGAGGCTGTAATTGAGGCGGCCTATGGAACTGGGGGTCTTCAGACAGCCAAGGTTACAGGTCAAGTTAAAGGCGTTTTTTCTAGCGAACAACCCTTTGTTTATGTTAAAACAGGAGAAGCCAATAAAGTAGTATCAGAAATAGAGGAAAAAGGGGTTTTTAATTTGGGTGGAGGAAATATTACTGTAATTGAATTTCCTGGGCGCAGTCTTCCAGGTTCAGATGAGACTGTAGAATTGATTATGGCAATTAGGAGAGTAGGAAAAACTATGGATGGACGATCAACAGAACTTACAGTTTCTCCTAATGGAAAATTTGAATATTCAATATTACCTAAATAATAGTACCTCCCCTTGAGTAAAGACTTTGTAATTTAGCTTTCCACACCCGGTGTGTGTATTCAAAATTATTATTAATTTAAACCTCCAATCCGGGATTGTAGGTTCGAAGTTTCACTCATCAACATCAATCATTGTATGCTTGATTAGTTCCAGTTTTGCTCCATAATCTGCCTGATCAAGGACAAATTTTTCATAATCTGCTGTCTCAATTCTAAAAGCTTTAACAGCTTTTGGAAAAACTAGTAGATATTGACACAAGAGAACTTAATCTATACACTGATACGTATGGGTGTATAAATGGGTAAGTTTAATTATTTTTCTTATAAAGAAAAGAGATTGGAAAAATTCTCCCAAAAAGAACAAGAAGATTTGGTATTTGATCTTATAAATGCATTTGCTCTGGCTAACAATCCATTCGATTCTGCGCTTTTGCTGCAGGATTTGTTAACTGAAGATGAAATAAAGGACCTTGCCAAAAGACTACGTATTGCTAAGCTTCTTATTGCAGGAAGCACACATGAGCAAATAGTAGAAGAGCTTCATTGTAGTTTTGCAACAGTCACAAAAGTTAGGATTTGGTTAGACAATGCCGGTGATGGTTTTAAAAAGATTATCAAGAAACTGCCGCCGAGAAGAGAAAGATTCGTACCTAAAAAAATACCAGGTGTGGGCTATGGTTTGCTGAATATACTGTCTTACTATGTTTCTACTAGTTTAAAAGAAAAAGAGAAGAAAAGATTAGCGAATTTTTTGGGCAGTGTGAAGGTTAAGACTTCTGTAGATAAAGATTTAAAAGAAGAGGTAAGTACAGGATTTAGAAGTTTGAAGAGTAGGAGATAATTAAAGTTTACGATATACACTCATACGTATGGATGTATAGTAACAATACACTAATTGGTTTTATCAAGCTCTCATCGGCATATTATTGGGTAGAAGTTGGAGTCGGGGGAGGGGGAGGTTGGCCACCGAAAAGAGCATTTTTGACTTCATTAACTACCTGGTCCGGAGTATAGGAGGCTTTTATTAAATAAGCCTGTGCCCCCAATTCAAACCCTTCCTTAATTACTGCCTCCTGTCCTAAATTAGTTAATAAAATGGTAATCATGGGGGAATTTGGATTGTGGGTCTTAAATTCCCTTAAAAGCTGCAGGCCATTAATCCCCGGCAGCATGATATCCAAAAGCAGCAGGTCAAAAGCTTCTGCTTTTAACATATCTAAGCCGGTTTGTCCGTCCGGAGCGCTTTTTACAAAAAACCCGGCTTTGGTTAGCTGTCTGGTATATAGTTCTCTGATGAAATCTTCATCCTCTACCAGTAAAATTCTTTTTGAAGCCGGATCCATACTAAACTATTTTATATGATTAACCTAATAATTCAAGGTCCCAGATTGAAAAGCCTGGGAAGTAAACTGCTTGGTATCTAACATGCCGGCACTTTGGGTAACTACCGGTAGGGTAAAGGAAAACTTACTTCCTTTGCCAGCTTCTGATTCCACCCAGATTTTGCCATGCAGCTTTTCAATAATGGATTTGGAGATATAGAGCCCCAAGCCGGTGCCCTTATTGGCCTTTTGTTCCGTATTGGAAACCCTAAAGAATTTATTAAAAAGATGGGGAATGGCCTGTGGCGGGATACCGATGCCGGTATCTGAAACCGTAGTTTGGACTTCAGTAGGAGAAACTTTGGTAGTAATTTCCACCTTGCCACCAGCATTGGTATAATTTATGGCGTTGGCTACTAAATTAGTAACCACCTCGTCTATCCTGATAGGGTCAGCCATGACCTGAGGTAAATTGTCCGTCGGGTTCAAATTTAAGACAATCCCTTTTTGATTAGCCTGGCTTCTTAAATCATTAACTGTCTTAGTTAAGATGGGTAGGAAGTCAGTCGGTTGGGGAGTCACGGCCAGCTGTTCCCGTTCTATTTTATTGACATTTAACAAATTGGAAATTAAGGTCTGCAACTGTTGGGCTGCAGTAAGAGCTTTATGCAAAAGGTCATAGCTTTCCTTGGGGATATTTTTTTGGTTCTCTTCCAGAAATACTGATAGATAACCTACAATGCTGGTTAAGGGGGTTTTTAACTCATGAGAAGCCATGGAGACAAAATCCAGTTTCATCTGCTCCAGTTCTTCCTCTTTAGATAGGTCATGCAATATCAAGATGCAGTTTAGATTGGTTTGAACAGCAGCTGTCACCTGGGCAGTCATGACATGCACTTTTGTTTGTTTGCCCTGTTTTCCGATCAGCTTGGCAGTCTGATTGAAACTGCCCTGCGAATAAGCCTTTGATAGAATCTCTACGTTATCGGAAAAAAGGTGAATAATTTCATCAATTTTTTTGCCCTGTATTTCTGCCAGACTAAAATTTGTCAGCTCTTCTGCAGCTTTATTAAAGAATAGAATGTTTTTGTTAAAGTCTAAGGCGATAATGCCGTCTATGACGGAAGATAAAATTTCATTAAATTTATTCCTTTCGGCAACGGCAGCTGCTTCCCGGTTCTCGATATTTTGGATAGTCCTGGCTATTTTTTCCGCCATCAGGTTAAAGGAGCTGCCGGCTTCTTCAAATTCATCCCCGGATCTTAGATCCAGTCGTCGGCTTAGGTTACCGTCGGAAAAATCCCGGGCGCCTTTGATTAATGACTTAAGAGGTTTTAATACCCAGAATAAAAACAAAATAGCCAAAATAGCGCTGGCCACTGCTGCTGTAAGGTAAAGTATCGGGGTTAAAGGAAAAAATAATCCCATCAGGCCGGGAACCAGGGCTGCAAAGATAGCGGTTAAGCCCACTTTTAGATGAAGGGTTTTTTTAGGTTTGGCAGTTGGGGTCATAATTTAAGCGTAACAAAAGTGGAATTTTGAATCAACAAGCTAGTAGCGCGTACGGGAGTTGAACCCGTGATTTTCGGAATGAGAATCCGACGTCCTAGGCCACTAGACGAACGCGCCATGATTAAATTATATCATTTCTTGAGCCTGTGAGGTGTATTACTGAATAGCAATTGACAAGCGATCAAAATTAAGAGTAGAATCTGCTCAATTTGCTGCTTTCTGGCAGAAAGGTTTATTATGTCTAAAATCAATGAAAACCCGAAGCTTAAAAAAAGTGTTTATTTAACAGCTCAGGGTTTGGCAGATGCTAAGGAAGAGTTAGAGCTTTTGAAGCATACTAAAAGAGGGCAGATTGCCGAGATTATTCATCAGGCAAGGCAATACGGAGACTTGGCTGAAAACTCAGAATATGATGCTGCGCTAGAAGAGCAGGCTATGGTAGAAAGCCGCATCTCTGAACTGGAAAATATCTTAAAAAGCGCCAAGGTTATAAGTAATCAGCATACCGAGGATTTTGTGGTCATCGGTTCTACAGTCAAAATAGAAATGGATGACGGGATTGATGAATTTACCATCGTAGGCAGGGTAGAAGCAGACCCTTCCAAAAAAAGGATCTCCAATGAGTCCCCCTTAGGTTCATCTTTGATAGGAGCTAAAAAGGGAGAGGTAGTTGAGGTTGCAACACCAATAGTAAGGTATAAGTGTAAGGTTCTCGATATAAGATGAGAAGCGCAATTGTATCAAGAACCTTGCCTTTTACTAAGGTAAAACGTAAAGTTTTAGAAATTAAATAGGAGTAAAATTATGGCTAAGCAGTCCAATCAAGGAGCGTTAATAGAATTTAATCCCAAATTACCTAAACTTTCTCAAAACGAGAAAAAAGTTTTAAAACTGTTAGTGGAGGCTGCTAAGCTAATTGCCCCAATTTATCTGGAGCAAGAAAAACAGGCAAATAAGCTGGATAAAAGAGAGATTGAAAAAGCAGCGAAAAAAGATCCTTCTCTTCTGTCGCCTTATACTGTTGTTGAAAAAGTTGACGGAAAACTTAATGCAGTTCCTTATCACATAAAATATGCAAAACTTCTAAAGCCGGTTGCTGAAGAATTAGAAAAAGCAGCAGGTATTACTGACAACAAGGAGTTTGGAAGAGCTTTGAAGTTGCAAGCAAAGGCTCTTTTAAATGGTTTTTATGACGAGGCAACTGTTGCCTGGTTAAAAATTAAGCCGTATGTTTTAGATATTTCCATAGGGCCAGTCGAGCATTTTGATGACGAAGTATTCTTTGCAAAAGCTGCTTATCAAGCTTGGGTAGGAACAGTCAATGAAGACGGAACAAAGAGGCTTAATTTTTACAAAAAAATAATACTAAGTGCAAGAAGAGAAGCTTTGATACTTGGAGAACGCTTGGATAATTACGAGAGGGTTAAAGCAAAAATAATTGATGTGCTTGTTTTTTCGGGACTTATGGCTAAAACAAAATTTGTGGGGGTAAACTTACCAATGAACCTTAATATTATTGAAAAGTATGGTTCAGAAGTTACACTTTTTAATCAAATTAATGACTTGAGGTTAAAAGAGCAAATATTGCCTACATTCAATAAAATTTTTTCACCGGCATTTAGGAAAGGATTTAGTGCGGAAGATTTGAGAAGAGGCAGCCGGTCCTATGTAGCTCTTCATGAATTAGCTCATAATTTTTTATACTATAAAAATTCTCCTAAGAACCTCCAAGATTTACTTCCCTGTATTTATGAGCTTACAGCAACTCTTTTAGGAATGAGAATAGCAGGGTCGCTTCTTCTGCAAGATATAATTCCAAGTAAAAAACTAGAATCTATGATGGTGGCCTTTATATGCAGAAGCTTTGATCTTATAGAAAAGAGTAGGAAAGATAGCTCTATGGTTAATTATGCTTTAGGTGGTGCTATTTTTATTAACTTTATGCTTGAAAGTGGTGCATTAAAACAAAAGAAAGGAATGGCGATACCTAATTTTATGAGGATTTTTGTATCTTTACAGGAACTGTCATATATAATGGAGCGTTTACTTTCCTCAGGTACCAGAAATGATGCAGAGGTTTTTATAAAAAAGTACGGACAATTACGTAAAATTTTATAAAATTTACGGTTGGTTAAGAAGTAAGTTGCAATACCTACACATAGCGAGTATAATTCCCGATTATGGTTACATTCAGGGGGATAGAAAGCAGGGGGGCAAATCCAACGAGCGAAAGAGATTCTGTTAAAAAGAAAAATGGACATCGCGGGCCTACAACTATAGATTTTTTAGGCTCGGGTTATAGTGCAGACATTTTTTTTAGAGGCTCCTATATTGCAGAAGAAACTGAATTGGCTCAAAAAACGGAAACGCTAATTGTAAAAGCAAATCTTTGGACTCCAGAGGTAGCAAATCAAATGGTAAAGATAGGTTTGAGCGGAAGAGATTCACAGAGAACAAGCTGGATAGGCTTCAGAAGATTAGATGTACCTACGGGCGAATACGTCGGATTAGCATGGCAAGAAGAGGTTAATGTGCGTTCTGCTAGAGGAGATCGTAGACTACTTTATATGAAATTAAGAGCATTTGAACCAGAAGCCCAGGGGAAGCATCTGGGGAGGATAGCCATGCAATTAGCTCTCGGTGTACATACTGATGTTGAGTATATCGCACACAGAACAGGTAATCCTCTTTCAGTACGCTCTTGGTTGGAATCAGGCGTTTTTAATCATGGACTGCGTTTCCCTTACGATCAACCATTTGCTAGGGATATTGAACTAACAAACTTACTGTTATGGGTTTATGACCGATTTAATACAGGGGGGAAAATGCCAAATCTATCTACCGGAGTAAGTATAGGTGATTACCTTGAACCAAATGGAGCTATCCCCGATCAGATACATGGTTCTGCTAAAGATACTCTTGAATGGATGACAGGAAGATTAAGGATGAATTTAGCCAGAGGAGATGCGTTATACGAAATTGGTAAACTTAAATAAAATTTTTGATCTCTCCTTTAAAAAACTTCTAGCTTCAGTTATACTTTAGCCATGTATTGGGCTGACAGGGTAGCAAAGGAAATTATAGATTCAAAAAAGTATAAGCCGTACTGGGTAGATGATATGAAAACCCTCTCCGGCTATCCGACAGTCGGATCCTTAAGGGGCCCTTTAGTTCATGACTTTATTTATAAAGCATTGCTTAAGGCAGGGGTTGATGCGAAATTTACTTACATATTTAACGATTTTGATCCTATGGATGAAGTTCCTCCGGAACTGAAAGAAAAATTCTCACAGTATTTAGGTTTACCTTTAAAAAAGGTTCCTTCACCCAAAGAAGGATATCCTAACTATGCAGATTATTTTGCCGCAGATTTTGGAGAAGTTTTAAGAGGATTGGGGGTGGAAGCGGAATTCTTATCGTCTTGGAATATGTATCAAAATGGTAATTTTGATGGGGTTATTAGGGAAGCTTTAGATAATGCTGAAAAAATTCAGGATATCTACAGAAAAGTTTCCGGAAGTAAAAAAAGGGACATAGGCTGGTTGCCTCTGCAAGTTATTTGTGAGGAATGTGGCAAGGTAGGGACTACCAGAGTACATGATTGGGATGGGAAAACAGTTGCCTATATCTGTGAGAAAAATATGGTGAAGTGGGCAGAAGGTTGTGGTTTTACAGGTAGAATTTCGCCTTTCGGAGGAAATGGAAAATTGCCATGGAAAGTTGATTGGCCGGCACACTGGAAGGTTTTAGGAATTACAATTGAAGGGGCTGGGAAAGATCACTCATCAGCCGGAGGTTCGAGAGATATTGCAGCGGAGCTTTGTAAGCAAGTTTTCCATATTGAAAATCCATATAATTTGCCTTATGAATTTTTCCTGCTTGGGGGAAGAAAAATGTCCACTTCGAAAGGTATCGGACTAAAGGCTCGGGATATCACAGAGTTGTTGCCCGCGTCAGTTGCAAGGTTTTTATTTTGCAGAAGCGATTATCGACAAACTGTTGAGTTTGAGCCAATCGGAACTATGGCTATTCCTGATCTTTTTGATGAATACGACAGATGTTTTAAAGCTTTTATTGATGATTCAGACGAGAATTTATCCCGGGCTTTTGAGATGTCGCAGATTGGGGAAATCCCTCACAAAAAAGAAACTCTTTTACCTAGATTTCGGGATGTAGTCAATTATATCCAAATGCCTAATGTGGATGTTCTTAAAAAGTATGAAGAAATTAAAGGTGCAAAATTGTCAGATATAGAAATAAATCTAATAAATGAAAGAGCAAAATATGCCAAAATTTGGCTGGAAAAATATGCGCCGGAGGAGTTTAGAATAAAAATAAGTGAAAGTTTACCTCAAAAAGTAAAAGATTTAAGCAAAGAACAAAAACAGTTTCTAAAAAAGGCAATTGATTTAATTGAAGAAAATGATGACCCGGAAAAATTGCAGCTTGCTTTATATGATCTGACAAAAAAACTAAAAGTTGACGCCAAAAAATCTTTTTCTGCTATTTACATGGCTTTAATAGGCAAAGAATTCGGTCCGAAAGCGGCCTGGTTTTTACTGCAATATCCTAAAGAACAGGTAATTAAACGTTTAGAGGAAGCGACAAGATGAATACGACTGATTTAAAAAAGATCTTAAAAGTTTTTTTGACACTGCAGTGGGCTAAAGAACTCCCCAGACAGGGTTTTATTGCCTTAGGCTTTAAAAGGAATGAGGCAGACTCAGTTGCCGCACATTCTTTTGTGACGGCACTCCTTGCTTATTTTCTGGCCAAGCAACTACAAAAAGACGGGGTAAAAATAGATCCGGAAAAGGTTTTAAAAATGGGGCTTTTCCATGATGTCGGGGAAACCATAGTAGGGGATGTCGGAACTTTTGTTAAGGGTATGGCCGGAGGGGTGTTTAAAAATATTGAGGAGGAAGGGGTAAAGGCCTTGGTAGAAGGCTTGGATTCAAAGGAGGAAATTATCAAACTGGTGGAAGAATACAATGAAAGAAAGTCCTTAGAAGCAAGAGTGGTTAAAGCTGCCGATAACCTGGATGCCCTGGCTCAAGCCAAGGGTGTACCGGGAGCCCAGGATGCGCTAAAATATTTTAAGAGGGTTTATCATATTACCAAATTTGATTGGCATAAAAAGGCAGTTGATTTAATTTTGAGTGGAGAGGTAGAACCCGGAAGAGAGTGGCAAAAAAAATGATATGTTAGATATTAATTATATTAAAGAAAATAAATCCAAAATTCAGAAGGTTATTCAAGATCGTGGCATGTCTTTCGATATCGATAAATTTCTAGTGGTTGATAATACCAGGAGAGATCTAATTCAAAGAGTTGATGATTTAAGAAGGGAAAGAAACAAAGCAGCTACTAATAAAGATATAGAATCAGGTAAGAAAATTAAGGGTGAGTTACAGAAATTTGAAAAACAATTAAAAGAAGTTGAATTAGAATGGAACAATTTAATGTTGTACATCCCTAACATCTTATTGGAGGAAGTACCGTTAGGAGATGCCAGTCAAAATAAAATTATCAGGAAAGAGGGAGAGCCGCCCAAGTTTTCCTTTAAACCCAAAGACCATATCGAATTAGGAAAACTCTTGAACATTGTTGATTTTGACAGAGGAGTGAAAGTTGGGGGATTCCGGGGGTATTACCTGAAAAATGAAGGAGCCAGATTACACTGGGCAGTTTTACAATTTGCTTTTGATTATTTGGTGCAGAAAGGATTTTCGCCGGTAGTTCCTCCGGTAATTAATCGTAGATTTGCATTAATAGGCGGGGGACAGTTTCCCTGGGGAGAAGAGGATACTTACAAAGTAGACGATGAAGACTTTTTAGTGGGGACTGCCGAAATTCCGTTGATGGCTATGCATTCGGATGAGACTTTTGATATTAAAGATCTACCCAAGAAATATGTTGGTATGTCAGCTTGTTTCCGGACGGAAATCGGCTCATATGGAAAAGATACCAAGGGTTTATACCGGGTGCATGAGTTTTATAAAGTAGAGCAGGTAGTTTTATGCGAAGCAGATGAACAGCAGTCTTTAGGTTTTTTTGAAGAGTTACAGGATAACAGCGAGTTTTTATTGCAGGAGATGGGACTTCCCTATCAGGTAGTAGCTTTATCTTCGCAGGACATGGGTAAAAAAGCTGCCATGACTTATGATATAGAAACCTGGATGCCGGGCCGGGAAGGTTACGGTGAAACCCATTCCAACTCCATGGTTTTAGATTTTCAGACCAGAAGGTTAAAGATTAAATATAAAGACAAAGACGGGAATGTTAAATTCTGTCATGCTTTAAATAATACCGCCATTGCTTCCCCCAGGATTTTAATAGCACTCTTAGAAAATTTTCAACAGGAAGATGGTTCAGTTAAAATCCCGGAAGTTCTACAAAAATACACCGGTTTTTCTGAGATAAAACCAAAATAGTACATGGCAACTATCCAAGAATTAGAGCAAGAAATTAATAAGATTAAGGAAAGAAATAATAAGGTTGAAGTAGACAAAAATTGGGAAACAAGCTGGGCGAGAAAAATTATTATTTCAATATTTACTTATTTGGTAATTGCTCTTTTCTTTCTTTTTGCAGGAATTTTAAATCCTTTTGTTAACGCGATAGTTCCGGCTCTGGCTTTTATTTTATCAACAGCATCCCTGCCCTTTTTGAAAAATTTTTGGCTGAAATATATTTATAAAAAGTAATCATCCTTCCATTTTTGCAAATTGTCCAGTATTTCTAGATTTTTTAAACATGATATTAAAGAACCAAAGGGCAAACAGAAAGTAAATAATGTTAAGCAAAGATGCAATTCCGGCAAAATTCCAGTTTACAGAAGGATCTGTTAATGCATTCCTGGCAGCTTCAAATACATACGTTGGTGGAAGAGTATAGGCAATTGTTTTTAAGAAGTCAGGGAGAATTTTTAACGGAAAAAATGCTGCAGTTAAGGGTTGGAAAAGGAAGATTAACCCCCACGCAAGAGCTTGAATTCTTGTTCCAAACCTGAAAATAAGACCAAGGATCGCTATTCCGGTAGTCCAGGAAAATATAATTAAGTTAACAAAACCTAGAGAGAGGTTAATCACCCCTATAGAGAAGATATTAAAATTGAAGATCATTGTTGCTATAAGCGATATAAAGATGAATGTAAAAAAGGCTTTTACTGTTGAAGAGAGCATATAAGCAAACATAAATTCTTTTAAAGATAAAGGGGTTATAAACATATTACTTAAATTCCTTGACCATATATTCCATAAAGCCCCAACTGACATGGAATACTGACTAATGCGGATTATTTCCCACATCAGAATGCCCAGTAATAAATAATGTGCTGCGATAGGATTTACCGAACCGGAAAGGAATAAAGAAACAAACCCAAACACGGTGACACTCATAATTGAGAAAAAGAATAAATCTATGATAATCTCAAGTGAGTTTTTGGTTATACAGTATTCTTGATATAAAATTGCTTTGATTCTGTTGCCTGACATAATTATTTACCTCTGGCAATTTCTAAAAAAACATCTTCCAGTGTTGGTTTTTCAACTTCAATATCCGTAATCCAAATACCCGTATTGCTAAGTCCGAATATTATTTTAGGAATTAGTTTCTCTTCTGTATTTATTACGACAGTATTTTTATTTAGGACTTCAAAATTCTGTTTTGCACCTTTTAAATATTCTTCAATTTTATCCTTTTGGCCATCGAACACAATTCTTAATTTTGCAAAAGGAATCCTTTTTGTTAAACCGAGTGGTGTATCTTGGGCAACTATTTTGCCGTGATCCAAAAAAATAACTTCGTCACAAATTCTGGTTACCTCTTCCATGTTATGACTTGTAAATAGGATTGACAGCTCATGTGATTTCCGGAGTTTTTCTATTAAAGACAAAGTTTTATCTGCGATATCGGGATCCAAGGAAGCAGTTGGTTCATCCATTAGAATCATTTGAGGATCATTGAGTAAAGACTTTATTATATTAACTCTGGTTTTTTGTCCAGACGATAAGTCCCAATAGCGTTGAGGAAGCAGATTTGTGATTTCAAAATACTCCGCAAGCTCGGTTATTTTCTTCTCGGGTTTCTTTACTGCATAAAGGTATGCAAAAACTAAAAGATTTTCCCGGACAGAAATTCTTCCCTGGAGAGTATTGAAGGCAGAGGCAAAATTAATCCTTTGTAAGCAATACTGCTTATTTTTATAAAAGTCTTCACCAAAATATTTAATAGTGCCGCCATTAAGTAATGTAATTCCCAATAAGACTTGAATAGTAGTAGTTTTTCCGGCCCCGTTTGGACCCAATAAACCAATGACTTTTCCTCCGGGTACTATAAACGAGATATCGTCAACTGCTTTGAAAGAGCCATAGTTTTTAACTAAATTTTTAACTTCCAATATAGGATCGGACATAATTTAGTTTATTGTACGCTAAGAGTATATATTGAAACAATAATGGAGGGAATTTTATATTCCCTGCTGGGATCTTTGGCGGAGGGTTTCTATGGTAGATGAATTGTTTGCTGGTGGTGTTTCCGTACCTCCTTCAACAGCTCCAAAGTTAGCTGATTCTGAGTCAGTAGGTTCTTCTGCAGGTTGGGGAACCGGCGTGGCAACAGGAGCAGGAGCTACTGCTTTTTTCTCCGGAACAGCTACAGCCGGTAAGCTGGTTGTTTTAGCCGGTTGGCCGATACCCAGGATAAAATAAGCAGAGGCTCCGATCACCAAAAGCAATAAGACTCCACCCAAGCCAATCAGCCACTTAGGCACACCTTTATGCGCTTCGGCTGGCAGGTTAGGCACTACCGGATTCGGAACAGGTGTAGGTGCGGTAGTTGGTGCTTCCGGTGACGGCGGTGCTGCTTCCACTTGGGCAGTATTAGTAATTAAATGTGAAAGGTCTGTCGGAGCGGCATCTTGCGGAGATGGGGGTTGGGAATCGCTCGGAGTTTCGACGGGAGCGGTAACGGTATTTGTCCAACTGGGTTGAGTGGCGGGTTGTGATTCTCCGGCCGGGGCCTGGACAGGCACACTCCAGGGATTATCTAGGGGGGAGGTTGACGGTGCCTGAGGTGTATCGCCTAGAGAGGATAAAGTGGGAGGCGTAAAGGTGGGGGTAGGCGGTGCCGGTGTTGCCGGAGCCGGTTCCGGTTGTATCGAAGGGACAGGACCTGACGCGGGTGGTGTGGAGGGTATTGTTGCCTGAGATAGGGAAGGCCAGGCTTCAGCAGAGGTGGATTCTGCCGGGGCCGGGGTCGACTCTGGCGCAGGCGGAGTTTGCGTTGATGGCGCTGGTGGCGCCCAGGGGGAGCTTAAATCAGCTGCCGGAGCGGGAGTATTGTTTAACCCCAGATCAGCAGGAGCGGTGGGGGTAGGCGGATTAAATGCAGAAGCGGTGTCTGCTGGTAAAGGACTTGGATCTGGAGGTAGATTGGGAGCCGGGGAGGGTGTCAGGTCTGCCGCCTGAGAAGGCCAAGCCGCGGTTGCACCGTTACCGGCAGGTGCTGTGGGGCTGAAGCCGGAATCAGCCGGCACGGTAGGCTGAGGTGGCCAGCTGTCAGTTGGTGGCGTGGCTGAAGGGGAGCCTTGATTATTAAGCGGGTTTTGATTATTAGAATTATCCATTCAGGCAGTTTTTTAAGATACTGTTAGTGTATTAAAGGAAGTATTAATTGTCAATGTATCATATAATATACAAACTATGTTAGGCTTTTTAGGTAAACTGCTGGATTCAAACGAACGGGAAATTAGCAGACTTAAAGTTATCGTTGAAGCTATTAATACCTGGGAAAAGAAAATAGCAAAATTATCAGACAAAGAGTTTCAGGGTAGCCTTGCCAAGTTTAAGCTGGAACATGAGCGGGGAAAAAGCCTTGATGAGCTTTTACCGGAGGTTTTTGCCTGCGTCAGGGAAGCTGCCAAAAGAACTATAAAGCAGCGCCACTTTGATGTGCAGCTTATGGCGGCCATTACCCTGCATCAGGGAAAAATTGCCGAACAAAAAACCGGTGAAGGGAAAACTCTCTCAGCGACGCCGGCTTTATTTTTAAATGCCATCGCCGGTAAAGGTACACACCTCGTAACGGTTAATGACTACCTCGCTCAGCGTGACTGCGGGTGGATGGGGCCGGTCTTTCATGCCTTGGGCGCAAGTTGCGCCACCATCATTCATGATGCCGCTTTTATTTATGACCCGAAGCATAAAGATACAACTCATAACGATAAACGACTGCAACACCTTAGACCTATCAGCAGAAAGGAAGCTTACAATGCGGATATTACATACGGCACCAATAATGAATATGGTTTTGATTACCTCAGGGATAATATGGCTTTTAGGCTTTCGGATCAAGCGCAAAGGGGACATTTTTTTGCCGTAGTTGATGAGGTGGATTCAATCTTAATTGATGAAGCCAGAACCCCTTTAATTATTTCCCAGCCGGCACAGGAAGCAACCGAAAAATATTACCAGTTTGCCAAAATTATAGATTCGCTGTCGCCTTCTGACTACAGTATAGATGAAAAGTTAAGGACAGCTCACCTGACCGAGCATGGCACCCTGAAGATTGAAAAAATGTTGGGGGTAGATAATCTCTATGAGAAGGATTTTTCCACCCTGCATCATCTGGAAGAAGCGCTGAAGGCTAAAACGCTTTTTCAAAAGGATAAAGATTATGTAGTCAAAGACGGGGAAGTAATCATTGTGGATGAATTTACCGGCCGATTGATGTTAGGAAGAAGGTATTCGGAGGGTTTGCATCAGGCAATTGAAGCTAAAGAAGGCGTGACTATCCAACAGGAGTCGCAAACACTGGCTACTATTTCCTTTCAGAACTACTTCAGGATGTATGAAAAGCTCGCCGGCATGACCGGGACTGCTGCTACAGAAGCAGAGGAGTTTAACAAGATCTACAAATTAGAAGTAGTGGTTATACCCACCAATAATCCGATGATCAGGGAAGATCATTCTGATACCATCTATAAAACCCAAGCCGCCAAGTACACGGCTGTGGCAAACTTGGTGGAGGAGCTGCATAAAAAGGGGCAGCCGGTTTTGGTTGGCACCACCGCCATTGATAAAAATGAATTCTTGTCAGATCTCCTAAAAAGAAAAGGTATATCTCATGCGCTCTTAAATGCCAAAAATCACGAAAAAGAAGCGGAAATTATCTCCCGGGCAGGTGAAAAAGGGGCTGTCACGGTAGCTACCAATATGGCCGGCAGGGGAGTGGATATCATTTTGGCAAAGGGTATTGATAAGTTAGGAGGCTTATATGTCATAGGTACGGAAAGGCATGAATCAAGAAGAATAGATAACCAGTTGCGGGGCCGTTCCGGCAGGCAGGGTGATCCGGGAGAAACCAGGTTTTTTGTGTCTTTGGAAGATGATCTGATGAGGATTTTTGGCGGAGAACAGGTTTCCAAAGTAATGAATTTTCTGAAAATGCCGGAAGATGTGCCGATTGAGCATGGCTTAATTTCCAAAGCTATAGAAGGAGCCCAGAAAAAGGTGGAAGGCCACAATTTTGATATCCGTAAACATACTGTTGAATACGATGACGTCATGAATCAACAAAGAAAAATTATCTATGAAATCAGGAAAAAGATTCTGGAGACTGCTGAAAACAAAGATGTTTCTTTAAAGGAAGAAATCCTGGGCAAAATTGAAAATGAAATCAGAAGTGTTGTTACCATTTATTCTTCAGAGGGAATTGATGCTAAAAAAATCAGGGAAGAATTCTCCGGCATTATCCCGATAGATGAAAGAAGCCAGGAAGAAATAGAGAAAAAAATTGCCGGTTTTGGCAACCCGGATGACATAGTTAAGTTTTTAGCTGATTTATCCGTAAATTTTTATAACCAGCGGGAGGAAAGAGTCGGCGGAGAGATTGCCAGGCAAATGGAGGTATTTGTGTACTTAAATACCATTGATACTTTGTGGATTGAACATTTAGATACCATGGATGATTTGCGATCCGGCATCGGGCTTCGGGGATATGCCCAACGGGATCCGCTGATTGAATATAAACGGGAAGGGTTTGATCTGTTTGAAAAGCTGATGGTGACTATTGATTATGAAGTTGCCCATCGAATTTACAAGGTGGCAGTTCAGGGAGAAGCTCCGAGGCACGAGCCGATTAAGGTAGAAGAAAAACATCCGGAAATAGAGGTGGGAGTGAGAGAAGAAGCGTCCGAGGTGGGAGCAAAAGTTAAAATCGAAAGGCCGGATGCTTCAGTTGCCAGGGTGGAATCTGAACCGGTACCTGCTGAATCCGGTGAGACAAAAGTAACTATTGAAAGGGGCGGTGAAGTGATTGCCCAGCAAACTTATGGTAGCCAGGGGCAATTAACCAAAACCCACGGCAAAGTCGGCCGGAATGATCCCTGCTGGTGTGGCTCAGGCAAAAAATATAAACGTTGCCATTGGCCTAACTGATTGGATTGCTGTAATAACCTAAACCCTATATTTTAGTACCACATAGAATAACCTTTTTGCTATATAAAGGTTAATCAAAAACGGAACATTAATTTTTGAGATATTTCCAACTATAAGTCTCCAAAAGTAATCATCGGGTACCGCATGGTTTGGAATTTTCGGTAAATAAATATGTTAATATTTCGGTATGGTAATTTTTATAGATGAATCTGGAACTCATAAGGCATTTAGTAATTGAAGAGAATATTAAAAAGATCATGATTGATGGTAGAAAACCTAAATGGTATTCACTTAAATTAAAAAAGGTTCTAAGGGATAAAGGAATTTCAGTTAAAAAGGTAACTACAGTTAGAAAAGATAAATCCAGCCCGGGAATAAGGGTATCAGATTGTTTGGCAGGACTTTTTAGATATTATTATGATAATCCTGAAAGTAGAGCTTCGGAGTGGCATAAGAAATTAACAAAAGCCAAAAAGATTGAATTTGAGTTAACTTCCCATTAAAAAAGAAAGATTGAATTTGAGTTAACTTCCCATTAAAAAAGCCCCGCTTAAAAGCGAGGCCAGTTATCCAGGTAGTTCCAAATTGCTTTGAAACTCGGCGGCTCACCGTCCTTTGTCCCTGGTAACTTGTTGTAGATGTATACTATCATAGACGCTCCCTAAATGCAAATTTAAGCATAAAAATGATAAAATAACCTCTGAAGGCTATTAAAATAATTATGAATGAAGCTGAATTATTTATTATAACTGGAGCAAGTGGAGCTGGAAAAACTGCACTTATCCCATTCCTACAAAAACAAATTCCTGATAAATTTAAAATATACGACTTCGATGAAATTTTACGACCCTTTGATGGAACTGACGAATGGGCTTTAGAAGTTATAGATAAAATGATGCAGCTTACGGATAAAAATAGAAAAGATGGATTTTCAACGATTGTGGCTGGTTTGATTAGGCCATTCCAGGTTGAAAAAATTGTACCTCATTATGGTATCAATAACATTAAATTGCTCTTGCTAGATATTACTACTGAAGAGCGAGCTAGGAGGTTAACTGAAAGAGGCGATACTATGGAATTGATTGGAGATATTGAGGAGCATGAGGGTTTTAGGAGCTGGATTAATGAGGCTCGTTATCCTTCGGAGGTCATAGATACTTCAGATAAAAAACCAGAAGAAGTAGCCAGAGAAATCTCAAATTGGATTAACAGCAATTAATTCTATGAGATACCCTATTTGGATGACAGTTCAAAAAATATCATTATCCCAATTGATGAATAAGGAGTCTACACAGTTAACTAAAGAATGGGTAGCTGAAAGATTACCAGTTAGATCCAGAGATGCAAATAAAGGGACATTTGGGAAGGTGTTGGTGGTGGCCGGGTCGGAAAATTATCCGGGGGCGGCGTATTTGGCTTGTGCTGCTTGTTACCGGGTTGGGGCAGGGCTGGTAACTTTGGCAACTGAAGAAACAGTTAAAGTGATAGTCTCCAGGAAATTGCCCGAGGTTACTTTTTTATTGCCTGATGAAGTGGCGGCAAATATAAATAAATATGATGTGCTTCTGGTTGGTCCTGGTTTGGGGCAAAGTGGCCAGGCCATAGAGTTGGTGGAAGGTATTCTAAGGGGCAAACTGCCTCCTACAGTGATTGATGGTGACGGACTAAATATTTTATCCAAAAAAGGGGAGTGGTGGAAAAGATTAAGTGATAAGACGGTACTGACCCCTCATCCGGGGGAAATGGCCAGGTTAACTGGCTTTACGGTTTCCAAGATCCAGTCTGACCGAATCAATGTCGCACAATATTTTGCCAGGGAATGGGGGAAAGTAGCAGTGTTAAAGGGAGCTAATACGGTAGTGGCCTCCCCCGCCGGGCAAGTACTTCTCAGCCCTTTTGCAAATCCTGTTCTTTCTACTGCCGGTACCGGTGATATTTTAGCCGGAATAATTGCCGGTTTGCTCGCCCAGGGTTTAAGGCCTGTGGATGCAGCTTCGGTTGGGGTATATATTCATGGCCTGGCAGGGGAAATGTTAAGTAAAAAAATCGGATTGGCCGGCAGTTTGGCAAGCGATCTTTTGCCTGTGTTGCCAAAAACTTTACTCCACATAACCAAACATGGGATCGGTTAGATTGGTGTTTTGCCCACTGCATGCGTCTTCCATTAATGCTTTGGGAGGTTTATCCTTCGGCGGTATGACTCCAATATGCCCGAATTTAACCTTGACTTCCTTTAAGGCATACTCATCCGGGATGACGATGGAATATACCGGACTCCCCCTTCCAGGTACCGCAATATGGGTATTTCTCAGAAAGAAGAAGTATCTAAAACCGACATTTTCTCCCGGAGAGGTAATATAATTTAGGGAAAAACAGGGAAAACCTCTATTCCTGGCGTCGGTTATTATATAGTCTACTGCCGCCTTTTTTTCTATATAACCTTTATGGTAAACATCCTGGGTAATTAAGAAAAAAGCGTTTTTTAATGTAACAAATATTAATAGCCCGGTCACTAATTTTTTGCCTGTGGCTGAAGAATTGAAAATAAGATAAAGGAGCAGAGTCACAAAGGCCAGGAAAATAATTTCAATGTTATAGAAATAATATTCGGAAATCGGAGAAGAAGAAATTGAGAAAAATATCACAACTGCAAAACCCCAGCCAAAAAGAGGGATTAATTCAGAAACGGTTATCAGTTTTTTCTTAACCAGCAGGAAGGAAGTTGCAAGGATAACTAGCGGAAAGAGGATATTGTTGGTCAGCTTAAAAGATTGCGGTGCAAAAAATAAACTATTAATATTTTTGGTAATCATCTCTGTTACGGTTTGAAACTTATAAAAACCTTTAGCACCTTCCCTGGCCACAGCAAAATTTTGTAATAAATTTATTGTTTGTTGGAAGTTATGCCTTAATTCAAACAGAATAAGCGGAAGTGAAATTATAAATAAGGCAATAAAAAACTTTACTGTTTGTGAAGCCTTGGGAAGTTTTCCGGCTACTAAAAAGGCTAGCGGAACTGCAAAAAGTGACGGCAGTAGGGCAATATGCAAATGCCAAATAAGACCTATCAGAACTCCCAGTAACGGTAAAACCTTGAATTTTCCCCGGGCTAACATGATTACTGTGTAAAAATACCAAATAGTCCAAAGATTAGTGGGAGTAGAAGGAGCCAGTCTTCTGTCAAACCAAACCGACATGCTGATTAAAACTGCATATAAAAGGGAAGCTATCAGGCCGACTTTAGTATTGAATAATTTGGAGAACACCAGAAAGTAGCTAATAACAGTCAGAACTCCTACGATAGTAATGGGGAAATGAGCGGCCACCGGGTCCATATTAAATAAAAGATAAAATGGGACTAAAGAGTAATAAAAAAAGGGGCCGATAAAAACACCCGGAGCAGAAGTTTCCTGCCCAACTAGCCTAAAATGTTGGTTTACCACCAGATCTTTGACAATCCACGAATACAAATCCGCGTCATGTCCGAAATCTGTCCTTTCTACTACTTGATAGGTTCTGAAAAAAATTCCCAAGGTGATGATTAAGAACAAAACCAAAATTTGAGACCTTTGCATCTTAGTGTTAAACTACCATACCATGGAAGTTAAGGCAATAAAAACCAGAAAATTCTTACCTCCCAAAGATGATTTGTGGGATTTGATGACAGGGGTAAAAGATTTAAAAGAAAACTCAATTGTGGCAGTAACCTCTAAGGTGGTGGCAATCGGGGAGGGCCGCTGTATCCCTATGTCTGATATGCAAAAGGATGAACTGATTGCCAAGGAATCGGATAAGTACCTGCCGAGGAAAATCTTCCGTAAAGAATGGACAATGTATACGATAAAAAATAATCTGTTAGTGGCAGCAGCCGGGATTGATGAAAGTAATGCAGACGGCTTTTACATTCTTTGGCCCCAGGATCCTGATCTTTCAGCCAAGAAGATCTGCAATTTTTTAAGGAAAAAATTTAGGCTTAAAAACTTAGGGGTTATAATTACTGATTCCCGGGTCACTCCTTTAAGAAGAGGAGTTCTGGGAATGGCGATTTCATATTTTGGCTTTAAGCCCTTAAAAGATTACCGGGGAACTAAGGATATTTTTGGAAGGAAATTTGAAATGGAAACTACTGATATACCGGACTCCCTGGCCTCAGCAGCGGTTTTGGAGATGGGGGAAGGAGCAGAGCGCCAGCCCCTGGCAGTAATTACCGATGTGCCGTATATTGAATTTATCCGGGAAAAATATATTCCAAAAGATGCTGACTCAGGCTTTGAAATCCCGGAAAAAGAAGATCTGTTTTACCCCTTTTTATCTTCGGTCCCCTGGCAAAAAGGTGGCAGTGGAAAAGACTAGCACTTTTCAGAAGGGTACCATAATTTCGCAATAGCGAAAAAATGGAACCATTGAAAATTAGAGGTGGCTATAGTAATCAATGGTTTTCTTGAGACCTTCTTCCAGACTAACTTTTGCTTTCCAGCCCAGCTCTTGTTGGATTTTTTGGGATGAGGCGACCAGTGCCGAAACATCCCCTTTTCTTTCCCCTTTATCATCAATCGGAACTTCATACCCGACAATCTCAAAAATCTTTTTCACAACATCAATGACCTTGGCGCCTGCTTCTGTGCCAATGTTATAAATATGAAAGCCGGATAGCGGCAATGCCAATACATGGGCTTCTGCCAAATCTTCTATATAAATAAAATCCCTGACCTGTTCGCCTTTCCAATAAAGCGGAATCGGAGTTTTGCTTAAAGTAGATTTAATGAAATTAGGAATGGCATGTGTTTCCGGTGTATGCAGTTCTCCCGGGCCATAAGGATTAAAGTAGCGAAGCAGAATTACATCAAAACCATGAAGCATATAGTAAAGTTTGCAGAAATCCTCCATGGTAACTTTGGTGATTCCATATGGATTTTCCTGTTCCCCTAAAGAGTCATCTTCGGTAATGGGCAGTTTCTGGGGTTTTCCATAAACACAGGCACTGGAGGAAAAGATAATTTTCCTAACCCCGGTATTTTTCATTGCTTCAAGTAATTTAATAGTCCCGACGATATTATTCTGGCTAAACTCCACCGGGTTCTTGACTGATTCGCCAACTTCAATGTAAGAGGCCATGTGAATCACTGCTTCATGTCCGGGAAGGATTTTTTCTACTGCCTCCTGATCATTAAGGCTAATCTGGTGAAAGGTCGTCCTGGGATCTACTGAGTCTTTGTGTCCTTTTGACAAATCATCAATTACCGTTACCGTATGCCCCTGGTCTAAGAGTAATTTATTTACGTGATAGCCGATAAATCCGGCGCCTCCGGTTACCAAAACTTTCATGAGATTATTCTAACATAAATGATTTATAAGCAAGAAAACCCCACTTTCTCAAAGTGGGGTTTCACTGACAATAGCTTTCAAACTTCCGCATTTGGTATAGGAATCAGCCGAAGAATGGGTTTTCTTGAAAGCTTGAAAACTTGGAAGAAAACCGCGGACTTTTAAGTCCGCGGAAGTTTATGGTTCTTGCAAAAAGGTTTAAGTGTGGTTACATTAAAGGAGTGTTTAAAGCAATGTTAATTCTGGTAATTTTGGCATTTGTAGTCCGGATACTATTTATTTTCTCCGGCGGGGTTTCTTTCCACTACGACATGGCCCGGGATGCTTTTGAAGCAAAAGAAATATGGCAGGATTATAATCTGAAAATTCAAGGTCCGCCTACTTCCACACCCGGTCTTTTTCACGGTGTTTTTTATTACTATTTAATTGCTTCTTTCTATCTATTGGGCCAGGGGGATCCCAGGATAGTGGCAGTTTTTCTTTCATTACTTAATAGTTTAGTTATTATCCCAATCGTAATTTTGGCCAACAATCTTTTTAGGAGTAAAAAATGGGCCCTCCTTTCAGGCTTTCTCTTTGTAGTTTCCTTTGAGGCTACCCAGTATGCTCCCTGGATTTCAAACCCGGCACCGGCAGTACTAACAATTGCTTTATTTTTTCTGGGCCTTTACTGGTGGCAAAGGCAAAAAAATTACGGATTATATTTAGCGGTTTTATCAGCCGTTTTATCTGCCCAGTTTCAGTTCTTTTTAGTTTATATGCTGCTACTTCTTCCCCTGTTTGGAATTATTTTCAGAATCAGGACATCAGTAAAGGCAATCGGATTATCGTTGACGATAGTTTTATCGGGACTGCTGACTTTTATAGTAGCTGCAGTGAAGTTTCAGACAATTACCCAGATTCTTAAGGGATTTCTAAATGTTGGAGAAGCCGGTCCAATTGATTTCCGGACTCAGTTTGCGGAAAGTTTATTAAATTACCTCAACCGATTTACGGAAATTTTTATCTTTAATTTTTTTCCGACAAATGTTTTTATAGGAGGAATCCTGGCATTAGTGGTTTTATATGCCATAAGGCGCGAGCGGCTGCTGCTTTTTTTCCTTTTTTCCAACCTACCTATATTTATGTTCGGGGGCCATACCAATACTTATGCCAATGTCGGGTTGGTAGTCCCGGCAATTTTATCCTTGACTTTGTTTTTGCGGAATATTTGGAAAATAGACAAAAGATTTGTCTATCTGATTATTGGTCTTAGTTTAATTTCCAACCTGGTAACAATTTTTAAGATAAATCCGGAAGGTCAAATAATCTTAGTTATCCCGAATGGTATGAACCTAAAAAATGAGTTTAAGTTAATAGATGAAACATACAAAATTGCCGCAGGTGAGAAATTCTCCGTCAATACCATTACTCTCCCGCTCTGGACCAATACCACTTGGGCTTATCTTTATGACTGGTATGGAAAGGGTAAATACGGATATGTGCCGCAGTTTCTCGGGCATGACCAGATCGGCTTATTGGGAGCTGGTGCTTTACGGAAAATTGATAAACCTCTTAATAGATCTTTCTTAATTATTGAACCAACGGAAGGAATCCCGCCCAGATTTTACTCTGAAGAGTTGGATACGGAAAATAGCAGAACCAGATTGACTAAAGAAATAAATTATGGTTCCATTAAGCTTCAGGTCAGGGCCCCGCTAGAAAATGAATAGAAAATTACTGTTTTCAATTTTGTTAATTTTGTTGATTGGTATATTGTACCGACTGGTATTAACTGCCAACGGCAACTTTCTCTTTAATATGGATAATGCCCGGGACATGGTTGATGTCCGGGAAATGGTAGTTTTACCAAAACTTCGTCTGACAGGGCCGGCATCTGCCATTGAAGGGTTCTATAATGGACCGGCCTGGTATTATTTGCTATCCATCCCCTTTTTGATATCCGGCGGAGATCCATATGCTTCGATTCTGTTGGAAATCGGTCTGTGGGCTTTAGGGGGATTTTTCCTGCTTAAATTAGTCAGCAGATGGGGTAATTGGCTGGTGGTGCCGGCAGGCGCTTTGTGGATTGCCTCAAATTATATTGTCCTGACTAACCTTTATGCCTTCAATCCGAACCCGGTAACCTTGCTTTCACCCTTGTTTATATATTTACTGGTTGAATATTTAGAAAAAGGGAAATTGTTTTACATCATTACGGCCTGGTTTTTAGCAGGCTTATTTTTCAACTTCGAAATGAATTTCGGCATATTTACACCTTTTATTTTATTTGCTGCCGTTATTGCAACAGGTAACTTAAAACTTCTGAAACAAAAAGGATTCTGGGTAGGTGTAGGTTTTTTTATCCTGACCTTATTGCCACAGCTGGTTTTTGACTTAAAGCACCAGTTTATTATGAGTAAAGCGGTTTTAAGGTATCTGTCAGAGGGTTCAGGTTCAGGGTTTGATCTATTAAACAGATTTCAGGTTATATCTTCAAGTTTTTATCAGACCTTTTTAGCCACCATGATGAACCATAAAATATTTACTCTCATCATTTTAATCTTTTCTTTGCCGGTAATTTACGGATTTTTCAAAGAGAAGAAAAAAGAGATTTCAGTCAGTGCAGTCTTACTGTTTATCCTGATTCCGTTTTTAGGTTATCTGATCTTACCGGTTACTGTTAACTCCTGGCATTTAGGCGGGGAAATGGCAGTTTCGTTGATCATGGTAGCTTTTATATTAAAGCAGTTAATGAGTGGGGGAATCATGAGTAAAGGCGTTTCATTGGTTTTATTGCTTGCAATTGTCTGGTTCGGATTTTTAAGTATCTTTGATTTTTTTGCACAAGACTTCGGAAGATCAAATTTGGACCCTTCCTTATATAAAAACGAAATAGCAGCCATTGATTATGTTTACAAAAAGGCAGCCGGGCAAAATTTTAAGGTTTATACTTTTATGCCGTCAGTTTATGATTATCCCTATCAATATTTATTCTGGTGGTACGGCCGGAAAAAATACGGATATATACCGGCAGAGTATGCATATGCTCCCAACAAGCCGCAGTATATTGGGAGCAAAGATAAATTTGAAGGATCAAAAGATAACTTTAATGGCTTGATATTTTTAATTAAGGAACCAAACAGGGGGCATGATTGGAAAAGCGGTTGGGAGGCGGACTATAGATTTATGGAACTTTTATCTGTACAAGGATTGGGCTCTATTGATATAGAGATGAGGCGGGAAATCACGAAACAATAATCGTCCGGTTTTGATCATCCCCTTTTAGGATATTAATATTAACAGCAGTTTCCGGTAATAAATCTTTAATTCTCTCTGCCCATTCAATCAGGACAATATTATCCGGGTTTGACCAGATTTCTTCCAGCCCCAAACTTTTTAAGTCTGCAGTATTTTCGAGACGATACAGGTCAATATGGTAGAGAACTCTTCGGGTGCCAGGTACCGGGTGTTGTCTGATTAAAACAAAAGTCGGGGAGATGATTTTATCTTTAACCCCCAATCCTCTGGCAAAACCCTGGATAAAAACAGTTTTTCCTGCTCCCAGCTCACCGCTTAAAGCAAAGATATTTTCTTTGCTATTTTTTGCCAGATTTTCTGCTATTTGTTTTGTCTTTTCAGTTGAACTAGATTCGTATTTTGCCATTTTTGTAGTAAATATACCCTATTGAACTAACTCCGGCAATTATCAAGATTAATCCGGCCCAAAAAGCGGGGTTGGTCTGTTTTTGGCTTTTGATATCGACTTTAGTTTCTTTATTCAGAGGAGAAGCAGCGGTTGTTGCAGCTGCCACAGAGGCAATGCGATAGGTAAGTTTTCCGCTGCTTCTGGCCTGCATAGAAGAAGTACCTTTTGTTTTAGTTGAAGGTGAGCTGGCAGGGCTGGTAGCCGGAGAGGAAGCTGTGATAGTTTCTTCCGGTTGGTTTTCTACCGAAATAATTTTAATGGTTGATTCATTACTCCAGGTGGGCCCGGAGCCTGAGGCGGTATATCTGCCTACTTTAAAAACATAGTCCCCTGTTCCGGTAAAACCGGAATCACTGTCATCAGGCTTTGTTTCTAAAGTGCCTGACCAATTACCGGAAGAATCAGTGGTGATTTGGTGCTGGTTAGTAAAACTGCTGCTGTTTTTAACAAAGCTTCCGGAAACTAAAGTTTCCCCGAAATAATTGGAGCCATCAGGTTTCTTAAAAGCGCCCTTTAAATAAAATACTGTATTAGGATTAGATGGTAAGGAGAGGTTAACAGTAATATTAAATTGTTGATCAGAATTTATTTGGGAGGGGGTATTAGTTATGGTAAAAGAAGAAAGTGGTGTAGGTGTCGGGGTGGGGTTATTAGTAGGGGAAGGTGTGGAGATAGATGGAGGAAGAGAGTTAACAGTTATGGCAACAGAGTTATCTGCCCAAGAGTTACTTCCGCCTATGGTAAATCGTTTTAATCTTAATGTGTACATTCCGCTACCAGAAAATAAATTACTATCTTGATCTAATTTTACTTTAACTATGCCGCTCCAATTTCCAGATTGATCAGTTGTTATTGATTTTAGCGTTAGGAAGTTGCTTGCTGTATATGGAACCCATGAAGCATCGTTCCATGTTAGTCCAAAATAACTAGATGAATTTTCTTTTTTAAATGCTCCTTCTAAATAATATGTTTTATTATTTTGACCTTGAAGCGATAAAATTACCGAAGTATCAATTTCTTGATTAAGATTAATGGTGGTCTGTGATGTGGTGAAGGTAAAACCGGCAAAGATACTACTAGGGAAAATTAAAATTCCCAATACTGCAAATAAAATTGCTAGTACAATCACATCTCTATAGTATCACAGGGGTGCTTCGCGTTAGGGGATGTGCCAATACAAAGTGACCATGCCGTTGTGGTGATCAATGGCTACACCTTTACCAATAGTCCCCGTATATTTGCTGCAAGGTTGTGAATCTGAGAATGCGTAACTGTCACCGCTGTCAGCAGCGTAAATTGGGGCTCCCCAATAATTAGCAATATCTAAACCGGTATGTGTGCCCATAATATATTGTTGCCCGAACCTAGTTGAAATGTCACCATTATGACAACTTGGTCCATCATCGTAGCTACACGCGTCATTATCAGTATATTCTGCGACTGGCTTAGGGAATTTGCCTTGTTGAATATAGGGTCTAGGATCCACTCGGTGATCTAATCCCCAGCCGATTAGTTGGCCGGAGCTGTTATCGACTATTTTACCACCATCGATCTTTGCCGGTGTAATTACCTCAAAGTGTAAATGTGAACCTGTTGAGCAGCCGGTATTACCGACTGCTGCGATTCGGTCGCCTTTATTGACTGAACCAATTTTTGCTCCACCCAAGGCCAACGCTCTTGCTAAAGAATCGGCATCTGCCTTTAATTTGGCTATTAATTGTTGGTATCTTGCCTCATCATTTTGAGTTTCTTTTAACAGTTGATCTTTGACTTTCTTCTGTTCAGCAAGTTGAGTTTTATATTTTTCCAAATCATTATTTAATCTTTCAGCTTCAACCTGCCTGGTTTGCTTATCTTCTTTTTGGTCATTATATGCAAGTTTTGTAGCCTGCAGCTCATATAGTTTTTTCTTATCATAAGCTTGGGCGACCTGAATATACTTTAATCTTTCCAAAAGATCGGCAAACCCGTGAGAGGAAAATAGCAGGTCAATAGTGGAAACAGCATTACTGTATTTATAAGTTTGGATAATTCTTTTTAATAGTATTTCTGATAATTTATCAAGGGTAGTGCCGATTCGGGTAATCCTATTGGAAAGATCATTTATTTCTCTCTCGAGTTTTTCTATCTTCAGATTAGTTTCTTCGATTTTTAAAGTAGTAATTTTAGTTTGGCCATCAATAAGGTTAAGTTGAGATTTGAGGGTTTTTTCCTGTTTTTGACTTTCAGCAAGTTGACTTTGTACTTTGGCAATTTCTTGGTGTTTTTGACAAAGCTCATCACATTCATCAGCGTAGCTGTGAGGTAGAGTATAGGGGTTAGAATACAGAAAAAGAAAAGCTGTAAGACTAATTACTAAAAGAGATCGTAACAATTTCTTCATCAGGATTCATTAGATTTTCAGGTAGCGCCTGACAGCTGCAAATGAGCCGATGCCGCCAACCAAAAGTGCCAGGGCCAGGCTGCCGCTTAAAAGGGCTAACATAAATAACGGATTAACCGGCAGGAGGTTAATTTCCCCTAAATACCCCAGCAAAAAGGGAGTCAGATACCAAATTAATGCATAAGATAAAGCCCAGGCCATAAAGGCTCCGGTTATGCCATAGAAAATCCCTTCCAGTATAAAAGGGTTCCTGATGAAAGCAGGGGATGCTCCCAGCAGCCTCATAATTTCTATTTCCGTTCTCTTTAAGCGTATCTTAAAGCCGGTAATCATAATTATGACTAAGGTGGCAAAGATAAGCAAGAATGCTACGGTTGATCCTCCGACAATCCTGATAATTTTGGTGGCTGAAGTTAAGGTTGCTACCACATCTTCTGGGATAATTACTTCAGATACTACCGGTTCCCTTTTTAATATTTCCGCAAGCGGTTGTAAATCCTCCGGATTGCGGGCAGAAATTTCCAAGGATGCCGGTAAAATACTGGCAGTTACCAGCTCTAAAAGGGCCGGATCATTCTTATTTCTTTCACGGTAAATATTAAGAGCATCTTCTTTGGAAACAAATTTAACCTTGGTAACCCGGCTTTCCTGAATCAAGGCATTTTCTATGGCAGAGACATCCTGCTCCGTGGTACCTTCCTTAAAAAAAGCAATGGCTTGCGGTTTGCTTTCAAAATAACGTAAGGTAGCCTGGGAGCCGGCTGCTAAAATAAGAAAAACCTGAAGAGCTAAAAAAGTTAAAAACATCACCATGGAAGCAGCTAAAGCCTGGAATGGGGTGCGCCGGATGTTTCTTCTGGTAAAAGTAATTGCTCTGTTCATGATTTCAGATGATATTTACCTTCTTTGGCATCACTGATCATTTTGCCGTCTTTTAAAATTACTACTCTTCGTTTGAGAGTATCAACAATTTCCTGGTTATGGGTGGCCATTAAAATAGTAGTGCCCCATGAATTTATTTCATTCAAAAGTTGGATTACCCCCCAGGCGGTTTTCGGGTCTAAGTCTCCGGTTGGCTCGTCTGCTAAGACTACATCCGGTTTGCCGACAATAGCCCTGGCAATGGCAGTTCGCTGGGCCTCACCTCCTGATAATTGCCTTGGGAAAAGGTTTCTTTTATCCCAAATTTCTACTAATTTTAAGGTATGTTCAACCGCCTTTGCAATTTCCTCCTCTGACTTGCCTTGTACCTCTAGGGTAAGAGCTACATTTTCGAAAACCGTCATATTATCCAATAACTTAAAGTCCTGAAAAACTACTCCGACTTTTCTCCGTAAATTCGGTACGTCACGGCTTTTAATTTTAGCAATATCATGTTCCCCCATCATGATTTTACCGCCTGTTGGGATGATTTCCCTGGTCAGGGTTCTCAGCAAAGTAGATTTGCCGGCACCGGAGGGTCCGACGATAAAGACAAATTCTCCCTGTTTGATTTTAAGATCAATGTCATTGAGGGCTAAAGTAGAGCCGAACTTTTTTGAAACATTCTCAAAGTGAATCATAACGAGTATTTAAGGTCGCAGCGGATAATTATTCGATTTCTTCGACCCTGCCGACATCCATTAACCAGCCTTCTTTAAGGGCCTTCTGGGTTTCTCCCAAAACTTTAACTTCTTTGCCTTCGTATTCTGACAAATCCACCACAGAAGAGGTTAGGGCTACCGGTACTGCGCCTTCCCTGATTAACATGTGGGTTCCTTCCGTATATTCTTCGCCTTCCTGCGGCTCAGGCTTGGCTTTGATGGTGCCTTCAGCAAAATCCCTGAATGTTCTGGTATCCTGTTGCGCGGTCTTGGGTTTTCCTGCCACCAATGAAGAAACTTGTGAAGTACTGTTTTTGGTTGAAAGTATATATCCTGTCAGAGTGCCTAGAACCAGGGCAGCAATAACTACTCCTAAGATAGTCCGCATGGGATTTTCCGGATTTAGGAATGGTTTGGCGATCTTTTCTTCCATATGTATATTAACCCACAAAATGAGTAATTTGTCTACCCCATCTTTAATTCTGCTTCAATAAAAGGCATTAAGTCTCCGTCTAAGACAGCATCAGTATTGGAAGTTTCCACATCTGTCCGTAAATCCTTGACCATGTGGTAAGGATGCAAAACATAGGAGCGGATCTGGGTACCCCAGGAAGCCTGGGTAGTGCCGCCTTTAAGCTCTTTTTTAAGCTCTTTGCCCTGTGCTTCTTTAAGAGCCCAGAGCTTTGCCATTAAAAGTTTTAGGGCATTTCCCCGGTTTTGCAGCTGGGATCTTTCTGTTTGGGCAGTGACAGTAATACCGGTCGGGATATGTTTTAATCTGACGGCAGTAGAGACTTTATTTACATTTTGTCCGCCTGCTCCGCCTGATCTGAAAGCTTCAAATTCTATATCACCTTCGTTTATTTCTACCTCTTCAGAGCTGATAACAGGTAAAACTTCTACCAGGGCAAAGGAAGTTTGTCTTAACTTATCAGCATTAAAAGGGGATTGCCGAACTAACCTGTGGGTGCCGGCTTCACCTTTTAAGTAGCCAAAAGCAAAGCTTTCATGGACAATCATGGAAACGGTTTTTACTCCTGCTTCCTCACCCGGATTTTCATCAGTAACTTCAAATTTCCACTCCATTTTTTCAAAATACCGCTGGTACATTCTGACTAACATGGCAGCCCAATCCATAGCCTCAACCCCTCCTGCCCCCGAGTGGACGGAAATAATTGCTTCGGATTCATCATGGGGTTTGGATAAAAATAGCTTCAGTTCAAGTTTATCCAGAATTTGCTCTATTTCTTTTGTTTCTTTCTTAAGGTCTTCCTGCATGGAAAGCTCTTCCGAGATTTCCAGGGCATTATTTATTCTGGATTCCAATTCCTCTAATACTTTTAATGTTTTTTGTTTGTCTGACAGCTGACGACTGATGACTGATGACTCTTGGGGATTATTCCAAAAGCCTTCCTTCATAGTCTGGGCTTCCAGCTCCCTGATTTCAGTTCGCAATTTATCCCGGTCAACAGCCAGGCTAATCTTCCCAAACCGCTCTTTTAATTCTTTTAGTTTACTGCGAAGCAGGGAGTGTGCTCCATTCAGAATCTCTTCCATAGAGGAATTATATCAGTATCTTAAGTAGTAAGCTAAATTTTAGTGGTTGAAAGTGGTAAAATTTGGGGATGAAGAATTTTGTTTATATTGCGGCTTTTGTTTTGATCTTTGCAGTGGCCTTGGTTGCTGTCAGTGAGTTAAATATTTCCTCTTTTAATAACTTTTTAACCTATTCTTTTTGTGATAAGCCGATCCGTTATCGGATAGATACGGTAGATGCTAAATTTGATAAATCCAGGGAAGAGTTTTTAGCAGATATTAATGAAGCATCCGAGATCTGGGATGGCACCATCAATAAAACCCTTTTTGTCTATGATCCGAGAGGGGATTTAAGTGTTAACTTAATCTATGATGACAGGCAATATTTAACCAGCCAAATTGATCAGCTCGAAAATAAAGTCCAATCCGGAAAAAAATCCCTAAATCCCCAAATTAGTGAATTTAAGAAATTATCTGAGGATTTTAAACAGAAGGCAGCAGATCTAAACAAAGAGATTGATTCCTGGAACTCACAAGGCGGGGCTCCGCCGGAGGAATACGAGAAATTAGTTCAAAAACAAAAGGATTTGCAAAAAGAGGCAGACAACCTAAATGACATGGCTAAAGGGTTAAACATCTCTACTGAAACATATAATACTGAAGTTAAAGAATTAAACCAAACCATTAACACTTTTAATACTGCATTGTCAGAAAGACCGGAAGAGGGGATTTTTAAGGGACCGGAGAACAGGATTGAAATCTACTTTAATATTAACCAACAGGAGTTGATTCATACTTTAGCCCATGAACTGGGTCATGCCTTGGGAATAGGCCATGTCAGTAATCCGGAATCTTTAATGTATGCTAAAACCAGCAAAAAGCTCAATCCCACAAAAGAGGATATCTTGGCCCTAGAGGATATTTGTAGAAGATATACTATCTTTGAGTTGGCACAGATGAGATTTACTCAGATTGCTACTTACTACCAACGGCTCTTCAAAATATGAAATCCGAGAAAAAATTTGTCCTTTATATTAATACTAGGGATCAAAGAAAAGTTGAAGTGGCCGTAAAGGAAAAAGGGAAAGTGATTAAAAATCTGATCGAGGCAAATGAATACGGTTCCCAAGTTCTTTTGCCTTTGATTTTTAAATTACTACGAACTACGAACTCTGAACTCAAAACTCTTCAGGGGATTGAAGTGGAAACCGGACCGGGTTCTTTTACCGGACTTAGGGTAGGGGTGTCTGTTGCCAATGCTTTAGGTTTTGCCCTGGGAATTACAGTTAACGGTAAGAAGTTCGAAACCCAACTGATTTATTAGGTACCATGATATACTTTTATTATGGCTTTACACAATTGGTTTTTGCCTCATAAAGACACTCACAAAAAGGCCCACTTAATTTCCTGGGAAGGCATAATCATTTATATCCTGCTTTTTATATTACTCCAGGTAGCTTTTTCCATTGTTAATTATACAAACCCCGGAGTTTTAGGGATCAGTGCCAATATTGACCAGAAAATTTTAATTGAATTAACCAATAAACAAAGACAAGCAAAGGGTCTTCCGCCGGTTACTGAAAACAGCGCCCTGGATAAAGCAGCTGTCTTAAAAGCCCAAAATATGTTTGAGGAAAATTATTGGGCCCATTTTGCACCTTCCGGGAAGTCCCCTTGGGACTTCATTATCGGTTCAGGTTATAAATTTACCTTTGCCGGGGAAAATCTGGCCAAAAATTTCTATAACTCTGATGATGTGGTAATAGCCTGGATGGATTCACCTACTCACCGGGATAATCTATTAAACCCCAAATATAAAGATATAGGTATAGCAGTGGTGGAAGGGATATTAAACGGCCAAAAAACCACTTTGATTGTGCAGCTTTTTGGCACCAATGAAATGTTGGCAGCGGCGCCTGCCGTTGAGGTACAGGGAAAAGAGATTGCCGTGCCTGACCAGGCTTTCTCAAACCCTCCCGGATTGGTTAGTGCGCTCGGAGAAACTAAATTAAATACTAATGCATTGATTGATCCGTATTCTCTATCTAAAGTGGCCGGTTTCTCAATTATAGCTTTGATGACTGTTTTGTTGACCGTAGATATCTGGGTACTTAAGAGAAGGGGAGTTTTCAGGCTTTCTTCCCACCATTTTGCCCATATGTCCTTGTTAGCTTTGTCTGCCGGTAGCCTGTATGCTGCCAGTCCGGGAGTTATCCTATGATAGTAATGAATATGCTGGTTTTAGGCATATTAATTTACCTGTTATGGGCATTGTTTCATCATAAAAAAAACAAGAGTTTGACTTTGCCTATTTTTTTAGAGTATCTTTTAACTGCTGCCTTAAGTTTAATCTTTCTTTCGGGAGTAATATTTTAAATTATGAAAGGTATCATACTGGCCGGTGGTTTAGGAACCCGTCTTTATCCATTAACAAAAGTTACCAACAAACACTTGTTGCCGGTTTATAACAAACCGATGATTTTTTATCCGATAGAAACTTTAGTTAAAGCCGGTATTGCGGATATCATGGTTGTGACCGGAGGCCCCCATTGTGGTCATTTTGTATCAATCTTAAAAAACGGCCACGAGCTGGGTATTAGGCATTTGGAATATGCTTACCAGGAAAATGAAGGAGGTATTGCTGATGCGCTATCTCTGGCCAGGGATTTTGCTGATGGTGATAACGTTACGGTAATTTTAGGTGATAATACCTCGGATGCAGAAATTGCCGAAGACATCCGTAACTTTAAGGAAGGCGCTTTGATCTTTATGAAAGAGGTGCCGGACCCGGAACGCTTCGGCATAGCCACATTTGATCCTGAAGATCACTCAAAGATAATTAAGATTACTGAAAAACCCCAAAACCCAGATTCCAAGTGGGCGGTAACAGGAGTATATGTCTATGATAACCAGGTATTTAATTTTATTGATCAAATCAAGCCTTCAGACAGGGGAGAACTGGAAATTACCGATGTTAATAATAAATATATTGAAAAAGGGCAGCTAAGATGGAGTGAACTTCAGGGTTACTGGTCGGATGCCGGTACTTTTGACACTTTACTTCAGGCAAATAATTACTGGGCAAAAAAGGGTGAAATAAGTTAAATGAAGATTTTGGTTACCGGGGGAGCCGGGTTTAAGAGCGCTAGCTCGCAAAACCGGCAAAGGAGAGACGTATGCGTATTTTAGTAACTGGAGGCGCCGGTTTTATCGGCTCTAATTTCATTCATTATTGGGCAAAATTTCATCCTGAGGATCAGGTAGTTAATTTAGATGCGTTAACCTACGCCGGACACCCGGAAAGCCTGAAGGATCTGGAAAATAATCCTAATTATAAGTTCATAAAAGGTGATATTGCTGACGCCGATGTTGTAAAGCAAGCCATGGCAGGGGTTGATACCGTGGTGCACTTTGCGGCTGAATCACACGTAGACCGCTCGATAATTGATCCTTTAGTATTCGTAAAAACTAATACCTTGGGCACTGCAATATTACTAAATGCTGCCCTGGATGCAAAAATAAAAAGATTTCACCATGTCTCTACAGATGAAGTGTATGGAAGTTTAGGCCCCAATGATCCGCCTTTTACACCTGATACACCGCTTAGACCCAGAACTCCGTATGCCGCTTCAAAGGCAGGGGCAGATCATTTAGTAAAAGCTTTTTTTGAAACCTATGGATTGCCCATCACTATTACCAATTGCGCCAATAATTATGGACCATATCATGACCCTGAAAAATTAATACCGAGATTTATAACGAATCTCTTGGAAGGCAAAAAAGTTCCTTTAATGGGAAAGGGAGAAAATATACGGGAATGGCTTTTTGTTTTAGATCATGCAAAAGCAATAGATTTAGTATTACAGAAGGGTAAAGTAGGAGAGACTTACCTGGTTCAAGGTGAAGAAAAAACTAATTTAGAAGTGACACGTAAAATTTTGGAGGCTTTAGGATTAGATGAGTCATTTATAGAATATGTTGAGCATAGATTAGGACATGATTTCCGTTATGCAAATGACGGGACAGCTCTCCGGGATTTAGGGTGGAAACCGGATCATACATTTGATCAGTCATTGGAAGAGACTATTCGCTGGTTTAAGGAAAATGAATGGTGGTGGAAACCCTTAAAGGAAGGCAGGCCGAACGTTGACCGGAAAGCCCAGAAATCATATGGATAATAAATACATTAAGACAACTTCAATTCCGGGATTACTAATTTTAGCAAGACCGATCTTCTCAGACCAACGTGGTTTTTTTAGAGAATTATTTCATAAGGATGAGTTAGAGGAAATGATTGGTTTTAAGTTTGATGGTATACAAATGAATCATTCCCATTCCCTTCCAGGGGTGTTGCGGGGAATCCATGCGGAAGAGTGGAATAAGGTTATTTACCCGGTTTGCGGGCAAGTTTTCGTGGCGATTGTTGACATCAGGCCCGACTCACCGACTTTTTCCAAAGTAGAAATTTTTATTATAGACGATAATAACCGGATCGGGCTTTTTATACCAAACGGTTTAGCGAATTCACTATGTATCATGGGTGATAAAGCAGTAGATTACATCTATCTGGTAGATGCTTACTGGGATGGCAGCGATACCAGGGCAATTGCCTGGGATGATCCTGACTTAAATATTGATTGGCCGGTAAAAGATCCGATTATTTCGGAGAGGGATCAGAGTAACCCGAAATTGAGGGATTTATTTCCGGAAAAATTTAAGTGATTATTGACGAGTTGACATTAAATTAGATATATTAACAAAAATGGCAAATCGGAAGAGGGCTTTTATAACTGGCATAAGCGGACAGGATGGTTCATATCTTAGCGAACTTTTATTAGATAAAGGTTATGAGGTGGCGGGATTTGTCCGCAGAAATGCAGCACTGGATTTTGGAAACGCCAATGCAATTAAAGACGAAGTAAAAGTTTATTATGGTGATTTGCATTCACCGGAATCAATTGCTTTGGCCCTTTTGGATTTTAGGCCGGATGAGATATACAACCTGGCATCTTTATCTTCCCCTTTTGCCTCATTCCATGACAAGCTGGGGGCAATTTTGGTTACCGGTATCGGGGCTTTACATGTTTTTGAACGGGCAAAAATAATAGTCCCGGAAGCAAAAATTTATCAGGCTTCTACTTCAGAAATGTTCGGGGCTCCAAGACAGATTCCTCAGAATGAAGAAACCCCCTTTAATCCTGCCAATCCTTACGCAGCAGCCAAGGAGTTTGCTCATAGAATGGCAGTTATTGCCAGGAATGATAAAAAACAGTCGCAATTTATTGCCTGCGGTATTCTTTTTAACCATGAAAGTCCAAGGCGGGGATTAAATTTTGTGACCAGGAAAATTACCGCTGCAGTTGCCTGTATCAAGAATAAGAAAAAAGAGGACATTCCCTTAAATGAAATAGGTGAACCAATTGTTAAAAACGGAAAATTAAAATTAGGTGATCTTGATGCAAAAAGAGATTGGGGATATGCACCGGATTATATAGAAGCTATGTGGAAAATGTTGCAGTTAGGTAGTCCTGATGATTTTGTGGTGGCTACCGGAGAGGTGCACACAGTGAAAGAATTTGCTGAGGAAGCTTTTGGAGTTGCAGGTTTGAACTGGGAAGACTATGTTGAAGTTGATCAGCATTTTATTCCGCCGGTGCAAACAGGGCCCCTGGTTGGAGATGCTTCAAAAGCTAAAAAAATCTTAGGCTGGGAACCAAAGACAAGATTTAAGGATCTAGTCAAAATTATGGTCCATTCCGATCTTGCCAAGTTTGCTTGATTTGTTTCTTGTAAAAGTCTCCTTATTTCCATACAATCGAACAATATAAGCATCTGCTTTGTACTTCAGTATGATATATTATACTTCGCACTCGCAGGAGCTTGTTTTTTTGTCAATACAAAAATATGAAAAAAGTTTCCGTAGTTTTGCCTACTTATAATGAAAAGGCAAATATTGAGAAAACAATTGAAAAGGTTTTTGAGCAGGAAAGAAATCTTCCGGGATATGAAATAGCCGTGATCGTGGCAGATGATGCCAGGTCTTCTGATGGTACAGAGTCTATAGTGCGGGAGTTAATGAAGAAAAATAAAAGAATATATTTCATTAAGGTAGAACCGGGTTTGGGAGTGGGATTAATAAAAGGTCATCAATATGCTTTGGATAATCTACATCCGGATATTTTGGCCCAACTTGATGCAGACGGTCAAGTCGTGCCCGATGTTTTAGCAAGACTTGTTCAGGCTATTGAAGAAGGTTATTCATTAGCAGTTGGTTCAAGGTTTGTTGCCGGAGGCAAAAATCAGTTGTCTTTGATGAGAAGACTTTTTACATATGGGGCCTCACTTTTTTTCAGAATTATGGTCGGACCATGGGGCATCCGGGAAGTTACCAATTCTGCCAGGGCATTTACCCCGGCATTATTTAGAAAGCTGAATATGACAAGGTTGCCCTGGAGAGAACAGACTTTTATTATCCAACCGGCATTTTTGCATGAGGCAATTCTGGCCGGAGCAAAATATAAAGAGGTACCCTTAATTTTTAAGAACCGTTTGGAAGGTTATTCCAAAAATAAAGTCTTTAATTATACCTATGACGTGATTACTTATTGCATAGATGCAGCTTTGAATAATTTGGGAATTCATATTAGATTTTTTTATATAACCCGCCGTGCCAAGACTTTAGTGAAATTTGGTTTAGTAGGATTTGTAGGGACTACAGTAGACTTTTTATTTTATAAGATATTAATTAACATGTTTGGTATCGCCCCGGCTACCGCAAAGGGATTTTCTACAGAGATTGCAATTATTAATAATTTTATCTTAAATAACTACTGGACTTTCCGCTACCGCAAAACCAAAACCAATATCTGGCAAAAGTTGGGAATATTCAATCTGGTTTCTTTGGGAGGACTTTTCATCGGTGTCTTGATAGTAAAGTTTCTACATTTAACATATGGGGATGGGTTTATTAATGTGTTCGGCCGGCCAATTGCTTACAATAATTTTTACTTTTTTGCTACCATCCCGCCGGTAATGCTCTGGAATTTTACAGTTAACCACCTCATTACCTGGCGCCACAGGGAGGATTAATAAGGACCTTTTTGCTTCGCAAAAAGGTTAAAGTTTAATTAAAAGCAGAAGGATTAGGGATTGGGGCAGTGTTGGCCAGGATGAAATTTTGGGCATAAAGATAGATGGCCAGTAATAAAATTGGCAGGATAATTTTGAATTCACGGCTGGTCAGCACTTTTTCAAAAGCAATCAGAATAAAGGGACTGACTGGTAAAACGTAGCGGCTGACATCCCGGTGGGCAATTAAACTGGAAGCTGTCAAATAAGTTAAAACCAAAAAGGCAAGCGGGTAGAGCTTTTGTTTAAGCAGCATGATTCCGCCTAAAAATCCCAATAGAAAAATATAAACAATATCTTCCAACCAAATATCTCCGACCCAGAATTGATTTTCATTAAAGACCTGGAACGGCGGGAAGGTTAAATGAATATTGTCACCGCTTTTAAAATAGGCGAAGAAATCCTGGTAAGAGATGGAATACCAGGTAAAGACAGCCAAAAGACCGAGCGGGATCAAAAGTAAGGGTAAATATGAAGCGGTTGTTTTCACCATTGATGCAAAGGATAGTTTATGTTTAATGATTTTCCAAAGCACAAAGGATGATAAAGCCAGGAAGACTAGTATACCGGGCGGCCTGGTGAACTGGGCCAGCATTCCAAATAGTCCGGCCCAGAAGATATTAACAAATTTACCGGATTGCTCAAACTTCATGAAAAAATAAACGGCACCTAAAATAAACAAGATAAAAGTTGGTTCCGAAGACCCGACACTATGTACAATTAACCATCTGGCAGGCAGCACCAGGAAGACAAAAGATAAAAAAAGCGGATGATTGCTTAGTTTAAAATCCCTGACTAGCAAATAAAATATCCAGCAGGCAAGGATGGTTGAAAGCAAGGATACAAACAGCATGGATTTTAAGTAACCTAACAGGGGCGAAAAGGCTGAAATCAATAAAGCATATCCCGGAAAATGAGAAGCAAAATAATTTGCAGGCAGTGATTGCGGCAGTGAGGATATCGCTAAGGGGTCATAGAGGGTTTTGGCAATAACGACGTATTCCAAACCGTCAAAATTCCTATAAATAGTTGAAAATCCTTCTGTGAATGAAAGACCCCACACATTGGCTAGGGCAAGCACATGAGGTAGCCAAGCAATAAAGGTAATAGTTAAAGTGAGAATTGCCAATAAACTTAAGTCTTTCACTACCCTCTTCATACATATCAAATCATAGCAGATTAAAGCCTGATTATGCTACACTTTAGAACAATGAAGGTTAATTCTTTATCGGTTTTTTTCCCTTGTATTAACGAAGAGGGAAATCTCGAAAATACTGTCAATAGGGCAGAAGCGGTATTAAAAGAGCTAAAGATAAGATATGAAATAATTATTGTTGATGACGGGTCAACTGATAAAACAGGTCAGATTGCCGATAAATTAGTTCGGGAAAATCCTAATATTAGGGTGGTGCATCATACTCAAAACCTGGGTTACGGAGAAGCGCTAAAATCCGGTTTCTATAATGCCAGGTATGATACCATAGTTTATACCGACGGAGACGGTCAGTTTGACTTCTCAGAAGTTACTAAATTCCTGGAAAAAATTAAAGATTGTGATGCAGTAATAGGTTACCGAATAAAAAGGCAGGATCCGCTTATTAGAAGGTTATTCGGTAAAGGCTGGAGATTGACCCTGTTAACTTTTTTCGGATTAACTTTGAAAGATGTGGATTGTGGTTTCAAAATGGTTAAGAAAGAAGTCATAGAAAAGATACCTCACCTTGAATCACAACGAGGCGCCATGATTAATGCGGAGCTTGCAATCAAGGCCAAAAAGAAAGGGTTCCGAATTGGTCAAGTCGGAGTCCGTCATTATCCCAGGTTAAGCGGCAGGTCAACAGGAGCAAACATAAGGGTAATAATTAAATCATTCGTGGATCTTTTAAGGTTGTGGTGGAAATTAAAAGATGAGAAAACGTTTTTTATTTTACTGGTTGCAGTATTAATTCTGGCTACTTTCTTAAGGTTTTATAGATTGCCGGAGTATATGACCTTCTTAGGAGATGAAGGCAGGGATGCGCTTGTGATTAAAAAAATGCTTGAAGATCTCAGGTTTCCCCTAATCGGTCCTCCTACTTCAGTCGGAAATATTTATTTGGGTCCGCTTTACTACTATATGATGGCCGCTCCGATGGCAATCTTTTATCTTAACCCGGTAGCTGCTGCCGGAATGAATGCGGCAATAGGTGTTGCTACGGTAGGATTCATCTATTACCTGGGGAAAATTTGGTTCAGTCGTGCTGGCGGTTTGATTGCAGCTTACCTTTATGCTATATCACCTGTTACCATAATATATTCCCGGTCTTCCTGGAATCCAAACCCGGCTCCATTTTTTGCTTTGTTTGCGATTTTTAGCATATATAAGCTGCATCAAGGGGGTAATTTTTTATGGTTGATACTAACTGGTTTAGCAGTAGGCGCTGCTCTGCAGATGCACTATTTAGCTGCAATTTTGATTCCGGTTGTCGGTCTGATTTGGCTCTATGAAGTTTTATACCGCAAGAGCAAAAAACTAAAAGCCAATAAAACTGTCGGTGGCACATTATTAGGGATATTTTCTTTTATGCTAATAATGTCACCATTGGTGTGGTTTGATTTAAGACATAATTTTTTAAATTACAGAGCTGTGACTGAGTTATTAAGCAGCGGCAGTGCCGTCAAAGCTGATATTTTTACGAATATAGTCAGGTTCCCTTCGCTTTACACATATAATTTAATCGGCAGATATATAGCCGCAGAGAATCTTTATTTAATCATTGTTGTTTCTTTGTTGGTAGCGGCAGCACTAATATACAAATTTTCCTACTGGCCGAAGTTTATATTAGGCATCTGGTTGATAATAGGATTATTAGGGCTAACTTTTTACCAGCAAAATATCTACGATCATTACCTGGGTTTTTTAAATCCTGTTCCCTTCCTGTTGTTTGGGTCGATAGCTCTTTTTGCAGCTAAAGATCAGGGCCAGCAAAAATGGTTAGTTAATGGGGGGATTGCGGTATTAATATTAGTTTTGACTTTAGTTAATTTACAGAAAAGCCCACTGCTCGCTGCCCCGAATAACCAACTGCAAAGAACACAGGATGTAGCGAAATTTGTAATTAATCAAGCCGGCGGCCGGGATTTTAACTTTGCCTTAATTGCCGCGGGTAATTATGATTCTGCTTATCAGTTTTATCTGGACCGATTCGGTCATAAGCCAAAACAGGTTCCTTTTGATAAGACTGATCAATTATTCGTGGTTTGTGAAGACCCTGTTTGTGACCCCACTCATAATGCCAAATATGAAATTGCCGCCTTTGGTATGTCAAAGATTGACTGGATGGAAGAAAGTTTCGGAGTTAAAGTATATAAACTTAGTCCTAATCCATCCGGAAAACCACAATGAAAAAACTTTCAGTTGTTATCCCTGCCTATAATGAAGAACGTAATTTAAAACGGGGCGTCCTGGATGAGGTCAGAAAATTTTTGGAACAAGCCGTAAATGAGTATGAAGTAATAGTAGTTGATGATGGCTCTACGGATCAAACAAAAGAGATTATTAAAAAATACCAAACTATCTATAAGCAATTTAAATTAATTGAAAATTCACATGGAGGCAAGGCTATAGCTGTAATGACCGGAATGCTGGTAGGGGAGGGGGAGGTAATACTTTTTACGGATATGGACCAGGCGACCCCGATTGATCAACTGGAAAAGTTTCTGCCGGAATTTCAGAATGGTTCTGATATAGTGATTGGTTCAAGGAGCGGCAGGAAAGGGGCTCCGCTAATTAGGAAATTATCCGCTTGGGGATTTTCATTGCTTCGGGGGATGGTCTTAGGTTTACCTTTTAAAGATACCCAATGCGGCTTTAAGGCTTTCAACAAAGCATCTATTTATAAAATTATTCCTAAGATCAAAAGTGAATGGGGGGTAGTGCATTTTAAGGGTGGGGCTGTCAATGCCGGATTTGATGTGGAACTTTTATATCTGGCTAAAAAATACGGCTTCAAAATTGCTGAAGTGCCGGTAGAGTGGAATTATGTAGACACGGAAAGGGTACAGGTAATCAAAGATGCCTTAGCAGCTATTTATGATATGTTCAGGATCAGATGGAATGATCTGGCAGGGAAGTACTGAATTGTGATAGTTTAAGTAAGTGGATAAATACTGGTCTCGGTATGTTACCAAACACAGTAACTCCCTGGATTTAGAGGAGGGGGTTTTTACCTTTAATGATCCCAGAAAAATTGCCCTGTCCCTAAAAAAGAGTGCAGAGGTAAGCACACGTAGAAAAGCTTCCCCTTTTCAATCTGCCATGAGCATGCTTAATTTTTACATCAATAGGGCAGGTAGGAACTTAAAACCGGAAAGAAGAAGAGTGCTGGAAGCGGCAAAGAAGGAGTTAAGAAAGGCGTTTGGAGTTTAGTGGACAATTTAGGTTCCGGAGTTGATATAATCGTGAAATTGTAAATTTCACTTCTTGCAACTTACAAAGTAAGTTATAATGTTAAGGTGGATTATCTACTTAAACATCGCAGAGAGGCATTGATCCTGGTTGGTTTAGCAGTTTTATTTTTTCTTCTGAGGCTACCCAATTTAACCTTGCAGCCCATTTTTGCCGATGAGGCTATCTATATCAGATGGGCTCAAGTAATGAAAGCAGAGCCAACGTTACGTTTTTTACCCCTGTCTGACGGTAAGACTCCCCTATTTATGTGGGCAATGATTCCGCTTTTTAAGTATTTTCCGGATCCGCTTTTTGCCGGGAGGATCCTATCAGTCATTGCCGGTTTTTTTACTTTCTTAGGAGTTTTCTTTTTATCAAAAAAGGTCTTTAGTACCCGAAGCGCTTTATGGGCTACTTTGCTGTATGTCATTACCCCTTATACAGTTTTTTTTGACAGGATGGCTCTAGTAGATTCCATGCTGGCCGGCTTTACGGTTTGGGTAGTCTTTTTTGCCGTTTGGTTAGTAAGCAGTTTAAGGTTGGATATCTCTATGATACTGGGTTACTTACTTGGTAGTGCTATTTTAACCAAAACTCCAGGCATGTTAAATCTTTTTTTGTTACCCATGACAATAATAGGATTTAAGAATAAGGGTGGTAGCCATAATCTGGTTAAGTTATTAATACTATGGGGAGTGGCAATTGTGATTGCATTGGTGGCGTATAACCTCTTGCGGCTGGGTCCGAATTTTCATATGTTGTCTTCCAGGAATGCTGACTATGTTTTCTCACCCTTTGAGTTAATCGGCAGACCGCTTGATCCATTTGTTCCGCACTTTAATGATATCGCAGATTGGTTTCCGAAACTCTTTACCTGGCCGATTTTACTGGCTGTCTTAATGGGAATAATCTATATTTTATACGGGGCTTGGCAGCAATCTTTTAGAGGACAAGCATTGCTTGGCGGGATAATTTTACTTTGGGCGGTTATTCCCTTGCTTTTGAATATGACTTTTCTTAGAACTTTTACTGCCCGTTATCTTTTGTCATCAGTTCCACTATTGCTGGTTATTGCAGGTTTTGGTGTAACTAAATTGCTACCCAGGTTTGCCTATATTAAAAGGTTTCCGCTAGTATTAATGCTCCTCGTGCTTTTACCTCTTCCTTTATATTTTGACTTTTACCTTTTAACTTCTCCTGGGAAGGTTCCTCTACCAAGAGCGGAAAGAAAAGGATATTTTGAAGATTGGACAGCAGGTTACGGTTTTCCCCAGGTTGCAGACTTTCTTATAGAAAAAAGCAAAGATAATAAGGTTGTTTTAGGGACCGAAGGTTTTTTCGGAACGCTTCCTGACGGTATACAAATTTATCTGGATAAATCCAATATTGCTATTGTTGGAAGCACTGCCAGCATCTCCGCCCAGGTCAGAAATGCCGCCAAAGATAATTTAACTTATTTTTTGGGCAATAAAAGAAACCTTGAAGGCAGTATCAGGGATGTTGTTTTGATTAAGGAATATCCGAAGCTTAAGAATCCGGAGACTTCCATACAAGATGCAACGGTTTTATATCAAGTATTACCACAGCGATAATTTATGAAGAAGTTTTTTTATCCTCTGATTTTGCTTTTAATTGTTTTACCCACCTTAATCCCGTTTTTTAATTCCAAATTTTTTTATACTCAGGATCATATTTTTATAGCCCGGTTGCAGCAGATGAGTACAGCGTTATCTTCTGGGCAATTCCCGGTTAGGTGGGCACCGGATTTAAGGTATGGAGAGCCGCTTTTTAACTTTTATGCACCTCTACCTTATTACATTGGAGCGTTAATTCATCTTTTCGGAGTTAATTTTATCTGGGTAGCAAAAATTCTTTTTATGTTGTCTGCAGTATTGTCAGCTGCCACAGTGTATCTCTTGGTTAATAAATTATTCGGCCAAAAGGCCGGTATTTTGGCAGCGGTTTTATATACCTATGCTCCTTACCGGGCGGTTGACATGTATGTCAGAGGTTCGCTTTCTGAAACCTGGGCTTTTGTGTTTTTACCATTGATTTTTTACCTTTCAATATTACTTGCGGAAAAAACCAGTTTTAGAAATATTTCTCTGCTGGCTTTTTCCTTGGCAGGACTTTTTTTAACTCATAATGTGACAACGTTGATGTTTTTGCCCTTTCTGGTTTCATGGTGGATTTATTTAATATTGCGGGATAAGAAATGGAAGATTATTTTGCATTTGAGTTTGGCATCAATTCTCGGCTTTGGTCTGGCAGCTTTTTTCCTATTACCGGCTTTTTTTGAAAGTGGTTTTATCCAGACAAAATATCTGACAGTGGGTTATTTTAATTTTAGGGCTCATTTTGTGGCTTTTAAGCAGTTTTTCTCTTTATTTTGGGGTTATGGATCTTCTGTCTGGGGATTAGATGACGGCTTATCTTTTCAAATAGGGCTAGTTAACTTGGTAGTTTTGGCGGCGGCAGCTATTTTGGCAATTTTTCATTATAGGGATAAGAAATTTCTGGTAATCATTTCTTTTCTGGGGATTAGTTTTTTAGGGTCCTTGTTCCTGCAGCATAATAAATCAGCATTCATATGGGAAGCCATACCGGAAATGGCTTTTATTCAATTTCCGTGGAGGTTTTTGGGAATATCTGTTTTTATCATTGCTTTAACAGGCGGAGCTATTGCTGTCTACCTTAAGAATAGATTGCGGCCGCTTTATTTTATCTTAATTTTTGCCGCAATAGCTTCAACTCTGATGTACTTTAGGCCAAAGGGATATGCAGATGACAAATTTTTTGATAAGTTCTTGCAGGTAGAAAGAATGAACAAAGGAGAGGACTTAACCAAGGATTATCTGCCAATCTGGGTACAGACAACCGAGGGAGAAAGATTTAATGAACCTCGTGCGGAAAAAGGGCAAGTCGCCATTAAAAATTTCAAAAGAAACTCTACTAAACTTGAATTCTCTGCCGATGTTTTATCAAAAAGTCTGATTGAAGTACCACTCAGTTTTTTTCCTGGTTGGCAGGTTAAAGCAGACAACCAGAGTATTGATCTTCTTCCTACCTCTAGGACCGGTTTAATCAGATTTGAGCTCCCGGAAGGTAGGTATAATGTAGAGGTAGAATTATTCAATACTCCAATCAGAACTGCAGGTAACATGATATCCTTAGCTTCAATAATACTAGTATTTTTCATGTACTTAAATTTTCTTCCCCGGAAGAAAAATCTATGAAAAAATTTCTTTTTTCCAATATCTTCTTTGTGGTTGGGTTTTTATTAACCTTAAGTTTACTCTGGCCTCTTTTTATAGCTCCCTATTTTACGCATCATGATGATGTGCAGGTAATCAGGCTTTATGAGATGAATAATTGCATTAAAGATGGTCAGATTCCGTGCCGCTGGGTACCGAATTTAGGAGGTTTGTATGGTTATCCGATTTTTAATTATTATGCGCCGCTGCCTTACTACTTTGGAGAACTAATTTACCTGCTGACTAATAACTTATTGATTTCAGTAAAAGTAATGTTTGCCGTGAGTTTCATCGGATCTTATATCTTTATGTATCTGTTTGCATCAAAGATATGGGGTAAAACAGGAGGTGCGCTATCAGCTGTCTTTTACAGCTTTGCACCCTATCATGCTCTGGACTTTTATATTCGGGGAGCAATGGGGGAGATGTGGGCCTTGATGTTGCTGCCGGCGGTTTTATGGGGGGCTGTTAAATTGGAAGAGAAATTAAGCCTTGGTAATTTATTGCTATTTGGAGTTTTTATTGCAGCAGCTATCCTTGCTCATAATCTCTCGGCAATGATCTTCCTGCCGATTATAATTTTGTGGACAATTTTATTGTTTTTCAAAAGAATGAATTATCGTTTTCTCTGGTTTAGTCTCTCCTCTTTTATATTAGGATTAGTGTTGTCAGCTTTCTATCTCCTGCCAATGCTTGCTGAGAAAAGTTTAGTTCATGTAGATACCACTACTTCCGGATACTTTTCCTTTACAGAGCATTTTAAGGGGTTTAGGAAATTATTTTTAGATAGGAGTTGGGAATATGGTTCCTCGATCAGAGAAATACCCGGAGGTGAAAGAGATAAGCTCTCTTATCAGGTCGGTTGGGTACACCTTCTGGGGTGGTTGCTTGCAGGTATTGCTGCTTTTTCCCTGTGGAGAAGAAATAAGTGGATGAGTACTGTTGTTATCGTATTTTCTGTACTTGCTTCCATGTCTATCTTCCTGATTCATCCGCGGTCTGAGTTTATCTGGAAAGCTATTGAGCCGCTGAAATATCTGCAATTTCCCTGGCGCTTTTTGCTTTTTGTAATATTTTTTATTTCGCTTTTGTCCGGCAGTTTATTTAAGTTAAATTTTAGGTATAAGAATGTCCTTTGGGGGATATTAGTTTTTATGGTAGTCGTCTTAAACTTCTCCTATTTCAGGCCGGAAAAATTTATACAGACAGATGACCGGAAACTGTTAAGCGGTAAAGATTGGGATAAGCAAATCAAAAGATCGATCTTTGACTATCTGCCTATATATGCAAAAGAACCTCCTGCAGAGCTGGCAACTGAGAGATATCAGATATTAACAGGCGATAGCAGGATTTATGACTATAAGGAGGGTACAAACTGGATTACTTTTAAAACGGAGACCCGCTCTCACACAATTGTCCGTTTATCACAATATTATTTTCCCAACTGGAAAGTATTTGTTGACGGTAAGGAGACCATGGTTGAATATAAAAATAACAGTTTAGGATTAATAACTTTTATCTTAGGAAAAGGCAATCATGAGATTGTGGCCAGGCTCTATGACACTCCTATTAGATCTGCAGCTAATTTAATCACGCTAGCGGGGATTACAGTAAGTGCTGTATTATTTTTGATTTCTTTTGAAAAAGTGAGAAAAGGTATTAGGTATTATAGTAAAAGGATGCACTAAAATATGGATGAAAGTGTTGAGCAATTAGATCCGACAGAAGAGAAATTAACCGCGGAAAAAATTAAAAAGAAGGCTATCAAGGGCGCAGCAATATTAACGGGTAGGATGGCTCTCATGCGGCCTATCGACTTTTTTTCCATGGCATTACTAACGGCTTTTCTTAATCCTGCTGAGTTTGGAATTTATTTTGTCGTTTTAGCAATTAAGAATTTCCTGGCCTATTTTAGCGATATTGGTTTTGCCGCTGCATTAATTCAAAAGAAGGAACAATTAACTGAATTAGAATTAAAGACAATTTTTACAGCTCAGCAAATCCTGGTGTTAATCATTATAATAGTAGGTTTTATATTGACTCCATTAATAAAGAGTATCTATCATTTAAATGATGCAGGATTATTTTTATACTGGGTATTATTATTTTCTTTACTTCTTTCCTCGCTAAAAACGATTCCTTCTGTATTATTGGAACGAAAATTAGAATTTGGTAAATGGGTATTTCCTCAAATAATTGAGACAATTATTTTTAATATAGTTGTAGTTTTTCTGGCTTGGAAAGGTTTTGGGGTCACCAGTTATACAGTAGCCGTACTCCTTTCAGGAGTAGCTGGACTTTTTCTCATATATCTCATCAAGCCTTGGCTACCGGGAGTTGCTTTTTCAATCTCTGCATTTAAATCAATATTAAAATTTGGTATGCCTTACCAGGCAAATACTTTGTTGGCTATGGTTAAAGATGACGGGATGATTCTTTTCTTGGGAGGTTTGATTGGACCTGTCGGGGTCGGCCTTTTGGGATGGGCACAAAAATGGGCCTATGCTCCCTTACGGTTTTTTATGGATCAGGTAATTAAAGTGACTTTCCCGGCATTTTCCCGTTTGCAGGATAACAGAAAAGAACTATCTAATCTGGTATCAAAATCTATCTTCTTTGTCTGCCTTTTAGTTTTTCCTGCTTTAGTAATGCTGGTTTTGCTGGCGCCTACTTTGGTAGCCATTATCCCTAAATATATTAAGTGGAGTCCGGCCTTGTTTGCGCTGTCAGTCCTAACTATTACATCAGCTTTAGCTGCAATCACCACTCCTTTAACCAATACCTTAAATGCCATTGGTAAAATTAATTTAACTTTTAAGCTTATGATTATGTGGACAGTATTAACCTGGATATTTGTACCGGCTCTTTCTTATATTTACGGCATAAATGGTGCGGCAGTGGGTTTTACTCTGGTGGGATTAAGTTCTGTTGTAGCTTTATACTTGGTCGCAAAACATGTGGACATTGATTATCTGCAAAGCGTTGGCAAGCCTTTGCTGGCTGCAGTTTTAATGGGGCTTTCTGTATTTATCATTAGAAATCTTCTTTCCGTTTCATTTCAGCAGGTTGCAGTGATGGTGTTAACAGGCTTGATAGCTTACTGGACAATGATCTTTTTGCTTGAACCTAAGCTTGTGTCTTTAATTAAAAACCAATTTATAAAGAAATAATGAAAAGATTTGTTTGCTTTGTGTTTTTTCTGCTGCTTTTGATATTTGCTCCCCAGGCTTTTGCTCAGGGTAACTCCTATGTTTCGATTGTTAATCCTGTCAGGGGTGATGATTTCTGGGATTTAAAGGATCAAAAGCCGGAAACTGCTGTTTTGGGACAAATTGCAATTTTAGAAAAATTCAATTTACCTGCCACATGGTTAATCAGATTTGATGCGCTAGATAATCAGAATATCACACTCAAGCTAAAAGAGAGATCTTTGGATGAGAAAGGATTATTTTTAGAAATTACACCAAGCTGGACTACTCAAGCAAAAGTTGGATACAAAACATCTAATACTTGGCATGCGGCCGGCAGCGCTTTCTTAACTGGTTATGAAAGGGAAGAGAGAATCAAGTTAATTGATACGGCCTTTAAAAGCTTCAAAGACAATTTTGGGATTTATCCTGTTTCAGTGGGGGCTTGGTGGATAGACAGCTTTTCACTGGATTATATGGAGAAAAAATACGGTATTACAGGTGCCTTAATTGTGGCTGATCAATACTCGACTGATAATTATCAAATCTGGGGACAATATTTCGGAACCCCTTATTATCCTTCCAAAAATAATGCCCTTCATCCGGCCCAAACATTGGAAAATAAACTGGATATTGTAATCACCCAGTGGGCTTTACGTGATCCAGTGAACAGCTATGGCAATGGAGTAATAGAGAGTACTTTTTCCGTCCAGGCCAATGATTATACAGATTATCATAATTTGGGCATCAGTTATTTTTCGACCCTTATTGATGCTTATACCAATCAACAGTTCAATAAGTTTACTCATATCGTAGTTGGCTTGGAGAACTCTTATAACTGGAGTAAATATTCAGGTGAATATCAACGACAGATAGAAACACTTGTAAAGAAAGCAGGAGTAGAGAAATTGGCAATCGTAACTTTAAAAGATTTTGCCGGTTGGTATAAATTCAGTTTCCCCCGGCTTTCCCCGGAGCAATTAATTATTACGGATGATCCGCTGGGAAGTTTTAAGAAGACGATCTGGTATATGAACCCGTATTACAGAGTCGGTTGGTTTTACAATCAGGATGGATCAGTATTTAGAGACATCAGGCAATATATTGATGGTGAAGAAGAACTATGTTTAAAAGTAAGGTGTGATAGCGTCAATTTTGCTACCAGTGCTACCAGAGTCCTGGATGAAGTTAGCTTTGGCCACAAATGGGTAATAGACCAGGGTAAAATTACTGATTTTAAAGTTGAAAAAAATAATGAAGGATTTGTTGTCAGTTACAAAAATGAAGCGGGAAACTTGAGAGAGATAAAATTTCTGCCTCGCGATATAGTGATCGATGAAAAAATTTATTCCATTGACGGGGCCATTCTGAATGCTATTAAGCAGGAAGATGTAACGGCTAAAACTAATGTGATGGGGTCCGGTTTATTAAAGTGGTCTTTCTTGTCCATAATAACAAAAAGCCTGAGGTTTTCCGTTTTCCTGGTTCTGGCAATCATGGTGCCTGGACTTTTGTTAACAGATAAAACCTTGAGGCGCGATGCATCTCCTGTTTTGAGGATATTTATTTCATCAGCCGTTGGGGTTGTAATACTAACTTTATTTTTTTATATAAGTAGTTTACTTAAAATAAAACCTGCAGTATTCGTATACTTATTAATCAGTTTAGTATTTTTTATACGCTTAAAAACTTATGAATCATTTGTTGGTTTATTAAAGATTAAAATTTCTTCTTTTCTAATCTTTCTTCTGATAATAGCCGGGACTATTTTTCAAGTGATTCCGACTTTCCGGAGTGGTCTGACTTTTATCTATGGTCTAGGCTTCTGGGGGCCGAATACACATGACGGTCTCTGGCATATGGCTTTAGTTAATCAGTTGATCAAATCAGTTCCTCCTGAAAATCCGATTTATTCCCTGACAACCTTGAAGAATTACCACTATTTCTACGATCTTTTAGTGGCAGTTACTAATTATCTGTCTGCAATTCCGGTAGCTGATTTAATATTCAGATTCTACCCGGTAGTATTTTCTTTAATGTTAGGGGTGGGCTCTTATTATCTGAGTATGAGGCTTTTCAAAAGTAAGATGGCAGCCTTTTTCGGTCTTTACCTGATTTATTTTGCAGGAAGTTTTGGGTGGATAGTAGAATTTATAAGAGAAAAACATTTCGGGGGGGAATCGGCTTTTTGGGCCAATCAGGCAGTTTCTTTTAATCTGAACCCGCCTTTTGCAAGCTCTTTAATAATAGTTATTGCCCTATTACATATTCTGTTTAACTTAAATGAGTTCGCCACAAAGAAAAATGTATTTTTAGCAAGCATTCTGGCCGGGTCGTTAATTGGATTTAAATCATACGGAGCCATCCTGATTCTTGCTTCACTATTGATTGTAGCAATATTCAGAAAGCAGCTATCCTTCCTGGTAACTTTTGTCGGCGCTACTTTAATCTCTGTTTTGATTTTTCTGCCCAATTTTAATGCTTCATTAAGTATGTTAATTTTCAGCCCATTTTGGTTTATCCATTCCATGGTTGATTCACCTGACCGGGTCGGGTGGGTCAGGTTAACTTTAGCCAGGGAAGCAGGATTCTCTACAGGTAATTGGTTTAAGTTTATTGGAGCGGAAGCTTTGAGTTTAGTTATATTTATTGTCGGCAACTTAGGGTTACGTATTATCAGTCTGTTTTCACTTGTTAAAATAAAAAGCATCCTCAAAGATGAAAAACTTTTATTTATTTTTACATTCGTCTTCCTTTCTTTTCTGATTCCGATTTTATTTATTCAATCAGGAAACCCTTGGAATACGATCCAATTTTCTTATTACGGGCTTTATGTAGCTGCTTTAGTTTCAGGTGCGGTTATTTCTTCATTTATTGTTAAATTACCTAGGTTTCCTAAAGTCTTTCTGGTTTTGATAGTACTTATTTTGGCACCGGTTAATTCGGTAGTTACAGCCGGCGGATATTTAAGCAACCAGCCGCATGCCTTTGTGCCGTCCAAGGAATCAGCAGGATTGCAATTTTTGTCTAAACAACCGGATGGTGTGGTATTAACTTATCCTTATGATAATAACCTAAAACAAAAAATACCGGAACCATGGCCAATACTGGCTTATGACAGCACAGCTTATGTGGCTGCTTTGTCAGAAAAGGCCGTTTATTTAGAAGATGAGCCCCAAAACCAGATTCTATTAACTGAGCATAAAAAAAGGCTGGTTGCTTCCAAAGATTTCTTTCTAAAGCCACTTTTTCAAAGTTTAGAATTTCTGCAGGATAATAATATAAAATATGTTTATCTGCCGAAAATATATAATGTCAGACTTGATGAAAGCAATGGTATAGTCAGGAAAATTTTTGAAAACGGGGAGCTTATTATTTATGCAGCGGATTATTAAGAATCAATTCGTCATTGCCGTACTGGTTTACCTTTTTATTATCAGTTTATTAATTTTTCCTGTCTCAGGTTTTCTGCAAAAAATCAGGGTGGCAAATGAGGACTATAGGAAACAGCTTTTAACATATCAAAGCCTGCAGATCAGAGAGAAGAAATTTATGAGCGGAGTACAGTCTATCACCTGTGACGGAAACTTATTTTTCCAGGCAGGAGCTCCGGTAATTGCTCTACACATAAAAGATAATCAGCTATATCTTTCGCAAGCGGATAATAAGATAACAGTTATTAATTTACTTGCTCCGGAATCGCCCGTAACATTTTCAGTGCCAGTTTTAACGGATTTTTATTCCGACACCACTGATATTTATGGCACAGATTTCTTTGGTGATAGAATAATCAGATTAACTTCTAAAAAAGATGAGATTGTCGTGGAGAATGTTTATCCTAAGATTGGTAGAGTGTCAGCTTTAACCCGTGATTCAAGGGGTTATTTTTATGTATCCGGTTATGTCTCCGGAAATATCTCTAAAATTCTGGGCAGAGACGGCTTTTTTTTCCTTGCTGATCTAAGTAAAATTGTTGACCTTGAGTTAGTCAAGGATCAACTGGTGGTAGCCCGCTATGAGGCTGTACCTACACTTATCAGTATAGACTTAACTGATGGGAAGCAGGCCAGAATTGAGGAAAACAAAAGCGTTTCCTCATTTGCTTTTGACGGGGAAACGCTGTGGGCAGTATATGATCAGGCCGGACAGTCACAAATTGGGAAAGTTACCACGGAAACTTTAGTAAGTGAGCGCTCTTTAGGATGCTCCTTTCCGGTAAAATTATCTGTTGGAGAAGATAAATTTTTTTATACTTCGCTTAATGATAGTGAAGGGAAAGTTTACTGGATCAGTAAAAATCTCCAGAAAAACGGCAGATAAGCCCCGCTTAAGAACGTGCCGGGTCCAAAGGGATAAGATTTTGACTCGCTGGCTATTGGAAAGGCAGAATAAATCACCTGACTGTTAAGAAATAATCCGGTGATGATTACTCCCACTAGGACGATTCTGGTTAACTCCTGAAAAACAGTTTTTTTAAATAGGAAAAATAAAATTGCGGGAGATACTAATAAGCTAATCAGCAAGCGGAACCGCATTGGCTCTATTTGGGGTTTAAACTCATTTGATAAGAAGGATCGGCCGGAAAGCAAAAGACCAATAATTAGAACGGAGGTTATTAAGTTTGGTTGTCTGATAATCTCAATAATTAACAAGGAAGCTGCAATAGTTAAAAAAGGAAAAAAGGGATAGTGATACCAAAGCAAAACATCGGTCTGGCCGCCCGAGAAGACAACAACCATGGCCCAGAAAATAAAAGACAAAGAAACCAATTGGATTCTTTTATCGGCAAACTTTGTAATTGCCAGGTAAACAACGGCAAAAAGTGAGAAGATATACCAACCGTCATAAAGAAAGTCAATGTTATAACCCGGACTACTTAAGAGAAAAGGAAAACCTAAAAATCCGATAGGTCTGCTGCTTTGATTAAGGCTGACCTGGAGAAATAAATCCCAATCCACTGCTGCGCCGTAAGCAAAAAGTACCCCGACAAACCAGCTGATTCCAAATAACACAAATGCAGCCTCTTTCCAAAATCTGTCTTTAATCAGGAGAAAAATAATGAAAAAACTTATCAGAAATCCGGTTTGTTTCATCAGGCCGGCTAGGCCAACGGCAATAGGCAGAAGTAGCAGCAGATACCACCTCTGTTTTGCAAGGAATAGTAGAGTTAGATAGACTGACAATATGTAAAAAAAGGTAATGCCGTTTTCTGCAACAGAAAGACGTTGGCCGAAAACAAAAAGAGGTGTTAGGGAGTAAATAGTGGTGGCCAGCATAGCCGGCCAAAAACCAAATAGTTTTTTAGTGAGTAGAAAAAGAATTAGGGTAGTGGCAAAGGCGAAAAATAAAGCAGGGAGGCGAATATAAGATGCCGGTAAAACCGACCATCCGGCTGCTCCGTAAAGATAAGCAACGCCTCCTGACAACAGGCCGTAAAGAGGCGGTAAGTCTAACCACGGAGAAAGAATATCAACGCTTAATTCTGTATTATATCCGACCATTTTGCCGCTAAAGGCATTATCCTGAGAGGCAAACTTCCCTGCCGGAGACCAGGTTTTGGGGATACCGGATTCTATTAAGTGAATTCCCGTCCAGGCATATGCATATTCTTCAAGGTGGCCCATTAAGGGATAACGGTCATAATTGACACTTTTCAGGGTGAAGAAAAAGGCAAAAGCTAAGATGAGGATTAACCATTTAGTTAATTTCATAGTTAAATTATACATGGTTTCCGGGTGGATTTTAGATGATCTTGTGTAGTAAGCTAAGAGCATTCCTACTTATGATTGTGAATATTTTACTGCAATTTATTCTGGGAGGAATTTTTCTTATTTTAGCTACCTTATCCTTAACCTTTCCTGGCCTCTTTATCCTGCGGAAATTTGTTCCTAAACTGGATGGTTTGGAGAAATTTACCCTAGCCTCTGTTTTTGGACTGGTAATATTTACCTTGGCTGCATATTTTTTGGCAGCTCTTCACTTGCGCTTCCTGATGTGGGCTTTTCCGCTTATCGGTATCTGGTCGTTGTACAAATTCAGACCGCAGATACTTTCATTTAATCCAAACATTATACACAAGAAAGCTTTTCTTTTGGTATTCCTGATAGGGATAATCGGTATGGTGGCGGTTAATGCACCGTCAGGGCTTCCTTATCGGGACGGAATTTATTTTTGGAGCTCTCACGGCCATGACGGGGTTTGGCACCTGGCCTTAATGGAACAAATGAAGTTAGACGTATTTCCCTTTCAGAATCCGGAGTTGGCCGGAGCCAAGTTGCAAAATTACCATTTCTTTGTAGACCTGCTCATGTCTGAATTTTCCCGGTTATTTTATTTTTCTTCTTTGGATATCTACTTCCGTTTTATGCCGGTGGTGTTTGCGATCCTATTGGGATTAGGAAGCTTTATTTTTGTCAGGGCCTGGAGCCGTTCCGAAACAGCCGGAATTTGGGCCATGTTTTTTACGTATTTTGCGGGTAGCTTCGGCTACTTGTTATATGTTCCTACTCATGGAAGCTTAGGCGGGGAGTCCATTTTTTGGGTTTCCCAAACACAATCAGTTTTAGGAAACCCGCCGCACGCTGCAGCCTTTCTGATTACCACTGTATTTTTGTTCTGTTTCTTAAAATACTTACATACCAGAAAGCTGTTTTTTTTCTTGCTGTGTACCATCCTGGGCGGGGCAGTTATTGAATTCAAGGTTTATGCCGGAATGTTGATCCTTGGCGGCCTGTCGTTAGTTGGTATTTTTGAACTTTTTTTCAAACGTAAATATCAGGTGTTACTGTTATTTTTATCAACTTTTTTAGTTTCCTTCATTATCTATTTTCCCAACAGCAAAAACTCCCAGGATTTTCTACTTTGGCAACCCTGGTGGTTTATCAGGACCATGGTGGTAGCGCCGGACAGGTTAAACTGGATAGATTTGGAGCTTAGAAGGCAAACATATATTGCTGAGGAAAATTGGAAAAGGGTAATTCAGGTTGAAGCAACCGCCTTCCTGATTTTTCTTTTCGGAAATTTAGGGATGAGATTTGTAGGTTTTTGGGCTTATTTCAGGAAAATTAAGAAAGGTATTTTTCAGAATAGTTTCAGCATTTTTTTTCTGAGCATCACCGCAGCCTCATTTTTTATCCCGGTTTTTTTCCTGCAAAAAGGGGTGGCCTGGAATACCATTCAGTTTAACCAATACTTTTTATTATTCTTCGGCTTCCTGGCAGCAATTTCGGTAGTTGAACTTTTGTCCCATCTAAAAGATAAATTACTAAAGTACCTGATTTCAGTATCTATAATCATCCTGGCGATCCCCACTCAAATGGGATTGTTGTGGCAGTTTTATTCTAACCCGGCATTATCGAAGGTTTCCTATCAGGAAATAGATGCCCTGAATTTTCTTAAAGAAACTCCTTCAGATGCGATAATTTTAACTGTTCCTTTTAATAAATATGAAAGGGATAAATATGGCATGCCGCCAATCCCTATTTATGCCTGGTATGATACAGGATATGTTTCAGCCTTTTCGGGTAAGAAGACACTAATATCAGACGAGGAACAGGTTAATATCATGGGGTATAAAATTGATAAATTACTGCAGGATAGATTAATGGCTTTTGGAAGCGGGAATCACAATGAGATGAGTAGCTTCTTAAAAAAATATAAAATTGATTATATATATCTGGCGTGGGATCAGAAGATAGCTACTAACAGCAGTTATCTTAATGCGGATTTAGTTTATGAAAATAAAGATACTAAGATATATAAAGTCAGGAACTGATATCGTGAGCAAGAATCTGGTGTTTTTAATAATAATATTGTTTTTGGGGTTATTACTCAGAGTCCTATTTATTAACAGTAGCCCGCCTGCTTTGTATGGTGATGAATTAACAATCACGCTGGATGCTTATTCGTTACTCAAGACCGGACAGGATCAACTGGGTAATTTTTTGCCTTTAACCTTTCCGATGGGAGCCGGAAGGCCTGCCGGTTATGTATATGGATCCGTTCCCTTTGTAGCTATTTTCGGGCCTACGGCCATGGGGGTTAGGGCTCTATCAATTCTTGCAGGCTTGGGAATTATACTATTGCTCTATCTGACCGGGAGAAAGCTCTTCTCTGAAAGGTTAGGAATGTGGGCAGCTTTGATGGGTGCAGTTTCTCCCTGGGATTTATCTTTAAGCAGGGGAGGATTTGAGGCACATTTTGCACTGTTTTTGTCTTTTTTGGGGGTCTATCTTTTCTTAAAGGCCAGGGAAAAACCTTTCCTTTATCTTTTTTCAGCTTTAAGTTTTGGTTTGACTCTGCATACTTATCCTACCTATAAAATCAGTTTATTTTTATTTTTACCACTTCTGATTTGGTTTCAGGGACGGAAGCAAGTCCAAAGTCATGCCAAAAGGTATCTTCTTGGCGGTGTCATGATTTTACTTTTTTTTGGGATATTATCCCTAAGCCAAATATTTGTTGGCGGCTCAGAGACAAGATTTTCTGATATAAATATTCTTTCTCAAGGCATATTAAAAAATTCTATTGAGCAGAAAATAAACCTGGAAAGGCAGATTAGCCGGTTGCCTAATAACTTAGTTAAATACTTTCATAATAAACCGGTTGAATATTCAAAAGTCTTAATTGAAAATTATCTGCAAAATTTTTCAGTAGACTTTTTATTCTTACACGGGGATAGAAATCCCCGGCATAATATGGGGACTATGGGCGGCTTATACACCATAGAGATTATTCTTTTAATAATGGGGATATTAACCCTCTGGCAGAAAAGCAGAAAAACAATTTTATTTCTGTTGCTATGGATAATCATTGCTCCGATACCTACTGCTATTGTTGACTGGCCCCATGCTTTAAGGAGTTCATTTATGTTGCCTCCTCTAATTATAATTTCAGCATCGGGCTTTGTTACATTATTAGATCAGAAGAATAAATTAGGCATATTTTTAGTTGCTTCCTTTTTCTTTATTCAGTTCCTATTTTTAATCCAGAAATTATATTTCCTGGCCCCTAATGAATACAGTAACTTTTGGTCATATCCCGCAAAATTAGCTTTCAAGATTGCAGCTTCTGAAAAAGCTAATTACGATTACATAATCCTATCCGACCGGATTAACGATATGGAGTTTGCTTATCCGGTCTATTCTAAAGCAGATCCGGATGAGGTGATAGCACAAAATAAGCAGCGCGTCAATTTAATGAGTTACCCGGTTAAAAAATTTGACAATATTTATATCGGGTCAATTACAGAAAAAGAACTGTTAAATTTTATCAGTAGGCTCCCGGGTTCTGTATTGTACCTGGGGACAAAGTCTGAAGGTGAAAACTTAAGCGGTTACGAGGTCATCAAAAGCTTAAATAAGGAAGCAAGTTTAGTGTTAAAAAGAAAAAACTAGATTTTAGAACCGCCTTATTCTGATAGCAAACAAAGAAACTAAAATTAGGAGTAGTATACTTGCCAGTGATATCTTCAAACCGGCGTAAAAAGATTTTGGGTGGTATCTAAATATTACTTCATGGGAGCCGGATGGGATTTTAACTGCTCTGAATATAAGATTTGCCGGACTGATAGGAGTATCTATGCCATCAATTTGTGCTTTCCAGCCTTCTTCATATTGATCAGCTAAGACTAGGATTTCATCAGTGGTAGTTTCCGTTTTCACTTTAACAGAGTTGGGTTGGTACTGAATGAGTGTGGCTCTGCCGGATCCTGATACACTTGCTAGTTTCAAATCCTTAGACAGTAATACCGTAAAACGCGGATCAAACTTCTTGTCCTGCATAAGTATATCTTCTATCTTTTGCGTTGGGAGGGTTTTGATTTGTTTTGCCAAATATACCCGGTCTAAGGAATTAGGGTTTTCCAAAACTGCCGAAGATTTGTCCCTGAATACAAGGTTGTAATCAGACTCTTTTAACTGATAATTCAGTAAGTCTCCGGGGATTTGCCCTTTGTCATCTCTTAAAATTGCAATTAAATATTTAGTATTCGCCGCATCAAGATAAGGCGAAATATAGTTAGAAGAAACTTCGGCATATCTTGAGCCTCCGCTTCTTAAATCTCCGGTGTTCAGAAAATTTATGAACTTCCCATATTGATTAAGATAGATTGGGTCATATCCTTCATAGGACTGCAATTTATATGCAGTCCAGGTGTTTGGCGGTAAAACTTCAGCATGTTCTCTGCCAACTCTGAATAATCCTTTTTGTTTTTGCAGGAACTCTAAACTGGGAGTGGCAGGAAAGATTAAATGATTGGCAACAAAAGGATTAAATTTTAGGAAATACCTCCCCAGATCCAGACTTAAAAAGATGAAAAGAAGTATTAACAGAATATTTAACCGTTGGACTTTAATAAACTGTTGTTTTACTTTGCTCAGTATGAATAAGATTACCAGAAGCAGGGTTAGAAGCCCTAAGGGAACCAAGCTATTTTTTGCAGCAATAAGAAAATTCTGTAAAGCATAATCATTGCTTTCCAGATAGACTCTTAAGGACAGTTCATTGGGGGCATTTATAATGAGATTCCAAATATAATAAAAGGTCAGCAAAGTTCCTAAAATTACCCCCAGGACGGCAGCCCAACTCCAAACAATAGTTTTATGGATGAAGGCGAGATTCTGATTTTCCTTTATATGATCAATTGCCAAAGAAGCAAGAATGGCTGCCGAGAAAAGAGTTACAAATAACATCCTGCTGGCGTAAGAAGAAGTTAATAAAGGTAGTTTAAGATTATAGAATAACCGGGAAACGGGATTACTAAAGCTGAATAATAAACTGAATAAAAATAGCGCAGTAAAGAAGAAGGCCGCCTTAGACCTGACCTTAAATGCAAAGTATAGCAAAATCGGTAAAGTGATTGCTCCTAAGAAAGCGCTGGTCTCGGAATAGTTGAGTGTTCCCCAATAATTCCTGGTAATCGGATTACCAAAATAGTCAGGGATGAATAATTTGATGGTATCTTTTGCTTCCAGCAGTCCGAAATTGGATTCCGCAATATAGGATTCTGTTTGTCGGATGGATTTTTGCAGTAAGTCATAACTTGGCAGAAGCTGTAAAGCTGTTATTCCGATAGCCGCTATGAAGGAGAAGGATAAAAATAAGATCCGTTGACTTTTTATGCCATTTTTCCAACAGCTAAACGAAGCATAAAAAAATGTTATCAGGAAGGTATAAGTAGTAATCTGGGCGCTTCCGGCGAGTATGACTAAAGATAAAGAGGCAATTAATAGAACAATGAACCGAAATTTAGTTTCCGATATAAGCTTTTTGATGCTATATAATGCAAGGGGCAGCCAGGCAATGGCATGGCCGGCAGTGCCCAGTTCCAGCCAGGTGGTCATTAAACCTCCAAAGGAAAAAATTACAGCTCCGGAAAGTCCGGCAATTTTAGATTTAACAATTTGGGAAATGAATAAGTAGAAGGCCAAAGAGGCAATTAGTGTTTGAGAGTATATGTAAAGCCCCCAGCCGTAATGTTTAGGCAGTAATAGTAAAATATTCAAGGGGTATAAACTCGCCGAATGATATGTGGCCAGAAGGGGATTTCCGGTAAATGAGTAAGGGTTCCATAAGGGCCACTCAAAATTCTTAAGAGCTTCTATAGCCAGGTATTTCCAGAGAACAAATTGTGAGAATACGTCAGATATTAAGGGGTTTTGTACCGGAAATTTGTAATAATCCAACCAGGGAGAGTAACTAACCACCATTAAATCTCCGGGGAAGGGAATTTTACCAAATATAAAAAATTTGTAATAAACAGCTAAAGTTATGAGAAAGAGTATTATATAAGCAAGCATTTTATCTATCGTTCGTATTAAGCAGAGCTTGATACTCACTATCGTTCGTATTAAGCAAAGCTTGATACTCACTATCGTTCGTATTAAGATTGAATTTATGGTAAGTCAAATTTCAGTAGTAATCAATACTCTGAATGAATCCCGGAATATCAAAAAGGTAATCGAATCACTAGGCTGGGCTGATGAGGTGGTGGCGGTAGATGACGGCTCTACAGATGAAACGCTTAAGATCCTAAATGGACTAAAAAATAGACTGCAGAAATTAAAAGTCTTTCAACACCAAGGTGAAGGTTACGTAGAACCGGCCAGAAATTTTGCAATTTCCAAAGCCTCCGGCGATTGGATCCTGATTTTGGATGCTGATGAAGATATTCCCGAAAGTCTGACAAAAAAATTAACGGAAATTGTTAAAAAAATGCAACAGATAGATTATGTGAGGATACCCCGCAAGAATATTATCTTTAATCACTTTATGCGGGAATCTATGTGGTGGCCGGATTATAACATCAGGTTTTTTAAGAAGGGAAAAGTAAAATGGTCGGATAAGATTCATCGGCCGCCTGAGGTTTCAGGCCAGGGCTTGGATTTGCCCGCTGATGAAGGCTATGCCATTATTCATCACAGTTATGAAACCATTTCCCAGTATCTGCAGAGGATGGACCGGTATACTACCATCCAAGCGGAAGAATTAAGGAAAGAAGGCTGTAAATTTAACTGGCCTGATTTGTTCGAGAAACCTTTAGGTGAATTCTTATCCAGATTTTTTGCCAATAAAGGTTATCAGGATGGCTTGCATGGTTTAACATTAAGTTTATTGCAAGCATTTTCCTTTTTGGTTGTCTATCTAAAGCTTTGGGAAGTAACTAATTTTAAGGAAGAAAAAATTGAGGTGGCAGAACTTAAAAATCGGATTGATAAATCTTCGGGTAACATAAATTATTGGATAAATAAAACCAGGCAAAAAGGCAGCTTCTTTGAAAGGATATTCAAAGGTAAATCTTAGATGTTAAGTGTTGTGGTGATTACTAAAAATGAACAGGAGAGGATAGAAACTTGTTTAGAGTCTGTTAAATGGGCAGATGAAATTTTGGTGGTAGATAACGGTTCAAATGATAATACATTAAAAATTGTTGAAAGATATACGAACAGAATTTTAAAGGTAAATTTACAGGATTTTGCTGCTGTCAGGAATCTGGCTATGGAAAAGGCAGCCGGTGACTGGATTTTCTTTGTGGATGCGGATGAGAGGATATTGGGACCTTTAAGAGAGGAAATAGAAGCTCTTGTCTCTAGTGGAGATTTTTCAGCCTTTGCTGTTTCACGCAGGAATATTGTTTTTGGAAAAGAGGTCAGATATGGCCCATTTTGGCCTGATTGGGTTACCAGAATTTTGAGAAAGAGAGATTTTGAAACTTGGATAGGTAAGGTTCATGAATATCCAAAATTTAAGGGCAAGCTAGGTTACACTAAAAATTCATTGCTGCATTTAACCCACCGTAATATTGATCAGATCACGTTAAAAAGCTTGGAATGGTCCAAGATTGATGCCAAATTAAGGTTAGATGCTAATCATCCAAAGATGTCGGGCTGGCGGTTCCTAAGAATCTTTATCAGTGAAGCTCTTAATCAAGGAATTATCAGGCAGGGTTTTTTTAATGGCACAGTCGGAATTATGGACTCTTTGCTACAAGTCTTTAGCTTATATATGACCTATGTCAGATTATGGGAGATGCAGCAGACAAAATCAAGAAATGAAGTCTATGAGGAAATTGATAAAATTTTAACGGAGAATGAATTTAAGTTCTAATCTACAATCATGAGAGTAGCAATTTTTTCCCCTTACCTTGATACGTTTGGCGGGGGAGAGAAATATATGATGACTATTGCGGAAGTATTATCCCCAGGAAATGTTGTAGATGTGCTTTTAGATAAGCACCTTTTTAATCTAGGTGGTGATTATCTAAAAAGGGAATTATCAAAAAGATTTAATCTAAACTTAAAATTAGCTAATTTTATTATTGCTCCACTGGGTAAAAATTCTTCCTCCATTTCCAGAACATTTTTCTTAAAAAAATATGATAGATTTTTTTATCTGACAGACGGAAGTATTTTTTATCCAACGGCAAAGAAAAACATTTTACATATACAGTCTCCCATCATCGGACAACCTGCAAAAAGTATCTGGGGTAAATTTAAGCTTAAGGGCTGGGATTTAATTATTTATAACTCTAAGTTTACCAAAGAATACTCCCAAGCTAATTGGCCATTAAAATCAGAAATCATTTTTCCGCCGATCGACACTGCAAAAATTAGACCATTAAAAAAAGAAAAATATATTCTTTCAGTCGGGCGTTTTTTCGGATACCTTAAGGATAAAAAACAGGAAATCTTAATTAGGGTATTTAAAGAACTTTTCAAGAAAGAAAATATGAAAGGGTGGAGTTTGCATCTGGTGGGTTCGGCAGAGCCGGGGGATGCTGATTATATAGAAAGCCTGAAAGCTTCGGCAAGCGGTATACCGGTAAAGTTTTATCCAAACTTAAGTTATGAAAAGTTAATTGAGCTTTATGGAAAAGCTGGTATCTATTGGCATGCCTCAGGTTTTGGGGAAACAGATCCGACTAAGATGGAGCACTTTGGAATCTCAACTGTGGAGGCAATGGCCGGAGGTGCTGTTCCGGTAGTAATCGGAAAAGGCGGACAGAGGGAAATTATAGCGGATGAAAAGTACGGTTATCTGTGGGAGAATCTGGACGAACTAAAGCAGTTAACATTAAAATTAATTGAGGATAGTAAGTTGCTGGGAAAAATGTCTAAAGAAGCCATCAAGAGGGCAGAGTATTTTAGTAAAGAGAAATTTACAGATAGGATTATGCAAATAATCAAATGAAGAAAATATTCTGGATCATAATAATTTTTGGCGTTGTTATAAGAGTGTTGTTATCAGTAATGACTTTTCATCCCGATATGCAGGTTTTTGAACAAGCTGGTAAACTTGTGGCTTCAGGCAATATCTTGAACCTTTATGATTTTACCTCAAATTCAGTTGTATTCAATTATCCGCCGGCAATTTATCTCTTTCATGGAATATTCAGCTTTTTATTCAGCATTTTAGGCATATCGGAAATCACGCAGTTTAACATCAATTTACTACTGCTTAAGATTCCCTACCTTGTTTTTGACCTTCTGATTGGACTTGTTCTACTTAAATTATTCAATTCTGAAAGGAAATCTTTATTAGCTTTTTCCCTTTGGATGTTTAATCCGATCAATCTTTATGCCACTTACATGATGGGTCAATTTGACATCATCCCCACCTTTTTTATCATTTTATCAATTTATTTTGTGGTAAAAAATAAATTAGAGTGGGCAGCATTGGCCTTAGGCGGAGGGATTGCTTTTAAGCTATCACCGGTATTTTTGGTTATCCCTTTAATTGTTTTAGGTAGAAACTATATTGATAGGGTAAAATTATTGGTCCTTGCTATGATTCCCTATTTGATTTCAGTGATTCCGTTTCTCCCCTCCTCCAGTTTTCGGGCAACTGCCTTATTTGCAAATCAAAGCTCAAAGAGCCTTTATGCCAATATTCCGGTTTCAGGGGGAGAGTCAATTATCTTATTTCCGGCATCCTTACTGATTTTCTTCCTTATTATATGGAGTAATAAACCAAGGATGGAAATGAGTAAGCTTTATTTAATTCCCCTTTTGTTATTTTTCATTTTTACCCATTACCATCCCCAATGGTTAATTTGGATTACACCTCTGATAATAATTGAGTTGATAACTGATGGTTTCAAAAATATCCTGCCTTACTTATTAATATTTGCCAGTTGGGTTATATCCCTTTTCTTTTTTGATCCTTCTTTAACTTTGGGGATATTTTCTCCAATTGCACCTGCTTTATATAATACCCCAAGCCTTTGGGCACTTTTGGGAGTTAATATAGATTATAACCTTGCCCGTAGTCTCAGCCAGACAATTCTTGTTTCGGCCTCATTATATTTGATTTACCGGTTTCTTTCCAAGAAAGTAAATGTTTAATAAAGTCTTAAAGCCCCACTTTGCGATTGTTTTGTTATTTCTTCTGGTAGGTTGGTTCCTGTATACCTTTAGGATTCTGGAAGTGCCCCCGGGTATCAATGGTGACGAGGCTGTTATAGGTTATAACGCAGCCTTGGTGGCGAAAAACGGCTTTGATTCTAACGGTAAATTCTTACCCCTGTTTACCGGTATTGCCGTTTCTAAGGATTGGAAGCAACCGGTGACTTTCTATTCCACAGCTTTAGCCTTCCGAATATTTGGACCCTCCTATTTTATTTTAAGGTCAGTTAGCGTCTTTTTTGTATTGCTAAGCAGTATTTTAATTTTTCTCCTGGTTTATGAATTAGTAGGACTAAAAGCTGCTCTTTGGAGTCTGTTGATTTTTTCAACCACTCCGATTGTCATGATTCAATCTCATTTAGCTTTAGAAAATATCGCACCGGTTCCCTTTATCACCTTCTTTTTATGGATGATGGTCAAGTATAGTAACAAAAGGAAAGTCAGATTCTTAGTCCTAGCTGCGACCACCCTGGCCCTAAGTGTTTTCTCTTACCTTGGTTTGAGGATCATGGCGCCTTCGCTTATAGTTCTTACTATCCTGTTTATCTACTATCTAAATAAGGTGTATGCTAGGTTAGCCGTTAGAAAGATCCTCATCTTCTTGACTGTGTTTATCCCGTTCTTCTTGGTCCTGGTCGTTGCAAAGGTAAATTATCCCGGTTCATTATTAGGTTTATATAGATCATTTGAAATCACATCATACCAACAATTTATTTTAACGTACATTTCATCTTTTGACTGGTCTTTCTTATTTATCAATGGTGACGTGACTCCTTACCATTCGACGGGTAAACACGGAATGTTCCTCCTGGCTAGTCTACCACTTTTCCTACTTGGGATAGCTAGCATTATACAAAAAAAACGACCGATATTATTTTTCATTATAGCTGTTTTTTTCTTTATGCCAATTTTCTTTGGTTTAGCATCAGATATTCATCGTGCAAGCAGGTTGTTAAGCCTAGTCCCTCCTTATATTGTGATTAGCTCACTTGGAATGCTGGTTTTAACCGGTATGAAAAACGGATTGTGGCGTGTCATGCTTATTTTTCTTGTCACAACAATGATTATTTTTAATTTTGCAGATTTTATTAAGGATTATTGGTATGAATACCCCAAAAGGGTCAAATCGGAATTTTCAAAACCTTACCACCTAGTCTATGAACGGGCTGCATTCTTAAGCAGACAAAGTAATCTTACCCCTTTTATTCAGGATGACTTTAGGATGCAGAATAAGGCAGCGCAAAATTTTTTTGAACAGGTTTATTTTCCTAACGGATTGAGAATATGGAGCAGGGATCAGGAGTTGCCTGATAAAAGTATTATTATTGTTTCTGATTACTTTCTTTCAAAAAAGAAAGATATCCTTCAGGAAAAAAAGGGCGACGGCGAATTTGGTATTTTAATAAACAATGAGGATAAATAATTGGTTAATTATTCTGGTGCTCTTTGCATTTATTATACGAATTATTCCCATAAGCTTCCCGGATTTTACTTCAGATGAAGCGAGGGTTGCTTACCGCGCTTTTGCCTTATCCAGTACCGGGAAGGATGAATTAGGCAGATCGTATCCACTACTATTTAATTCTACGGTTGATTATCAACTGCCTGTTGTTTCCTACATTACATCTTTAGGCGTATTAGTATTTGGTAAAACAGATCTTGGGGTAAGGTTGCCTTTCATGTTAATTGGTACTGTCGTAGTGTTTCTGGCTTATCAGTTATCAAAGTTTTTTGTGCAGGACAAACGATTTAATTTATACTCTGCTTTTTTGACCTCCTTATCTCCGGGCCTGGTATTTTTTTCCAAGTTTCCCAATGAATATATTGTTTCAGTCTTTCTAATATTGATACTGGTTCTCCTGGTACTAAAAGAGAGATTGAGCTTGCCACTGATATTAGGGATTATTTTATTAATGCTTTTAACATCTAAAATGATGTGGTTCATTTTGTTTCCGGTTTTATTGCTGACACTGCTTCTAAACAAAAAGATAAATAGAAAGAAAATAATTTTATATGCAGCTTCAGGTTTAGTGCCGGCTGTAGTAATAATTTACCTTTATTTAAGTATTTCACAGGGAATAAGGAGTCTAATGGAAAATAATTTTCCTATTATTTTTGATGTGACTATCAAAAATGGGATAGAGAAGTTAAGAAGTCAGGAATCCCTTTGGTGGCCTTATTTCTTGGATAGAATGTTATTCAATAAAGCGTACTTTGTTATAGTCGGCTTCTTCCATTGGTTTTCAGCTCTTAATTTCAGTACTTTGTTTGGAGAACTGGATTATACAGGAAGTTTTGGTTTCCTGAAGCAGGGAGCACTTCCTAAACTAGCAATCGTCCCTTTTTTAATGGGTTTAACAGCTCTAATCAGAGAGAAACAACGACTTAAGCTTTTATTATTATATGTTCTTATTGTTAGCTTACCTATGGTCTTTCTGTATCCGAATCAAAATGCCGGTTTTATTATTCTTGTCTTACCGTTTGTTATTTTAATTTCTGCTCTGGGCCTTAAGCTCTTTAACCACAAAATAGTCGTTATGTTTTTTGTAATTTTAGTCTTAGAGTTCGTTGTCAATCTATGGTTTATTCAGGCAACAGTTAAAAAGGCGAATCATTATAGACAAGGTTGGATTAAACAGGTGATTCAGGAGGCTGATGACTACGCTTCAAATTACAAGATAGCTTTTTCTGATAATCTTACAGAGGATATAGTTCCCTTTATTGAATGGTATACAAGATTCCGTCCGGAGAAAGGTTATGAAAACATTAAGCTTCCCTACAAATTTCACCAGACCAGGATTTCAAACCTTAAGCTACTTGTTTCTGAGAATACGTTTAAAATCTGTGATTCAGACCCACCCACATATATTTTTGCATCGGAAAGAGATTTTAATAAGATACAAAAATATATAAGAGTTTTACCGAAAAAAATATATAAGAATTATCTGGGTGAAGATACAGTTTATCTTATATTGCCAAAGGTATGCATTTACTAATTAACAAAAAAAATTTGGTTCTAATTTTGATCATCTTACTGGGAACTTTTTTTAGATTTTATAAACTAAGTGAATTCCCTATTCAATTAAATCATGATGAGATTAGTCAGCTTTATGATACCGGGTCAATTTTAGAAACAAAAAGAGATATATATGGAAATTTTTTACCCTTGGCTTTTCCTTCCACCGGAGATTATAAAGTAGGACATTATATTTATATCAGTACTATCCCGCATCTCCTTTTAGGAAATCGGGAGGTTACAATCAGAATCCCTGCTGCCTTTTTTGGAACCTTAACTATATTGGCGGTATTTTTATTGGTTAAAATCTTAACAAATAATTGGTTAATGGCAATTCTTTCTGCAGCAGTAATATCTTTTACTCCTTCTGAGATATTCTATTCCAGGAAAAGTTTTGAGAATGTCATAGGAGTTAGTTTAGACTTCTTTGGCATTTTTTTCCTACTAAAATACTTAAAGGAAGAGGGGGATAAAATATGGGCAATATTGGGAATTTTTCTGTTAACTATAGCTATGTATATATATACCTCGCATACAATAGTGGTTCCGATATTTATAATTTTCCTCTCCTATCTATTTAGAAGAAAAGTGTTTAGTCGGGCGAGGGAGTTTCTGTTGTTTTTTCTGTTTTGGATTGCTCTGCTTATACCCTTAATCATTTTTACAATACAGGATTCTGGTTTAAGATTCCGGGCTCAGACAGTTTTTATCACTCAGGATATAAACTTAGGAAATGTAATCAATCTAAACGGAAGCAGGATCAAATCTTATCTGGATTTTGTCCCGAATAAGTTTCTTAATCAGTTCGATCCTGCCTACCTTTTCCTAAATGGGTTAGATCTGACTAACCAAAATGCTTTTGATATGGGACCGCTTATGATTTGGCAATTTCCGCTGCTTATAATGGGAATTATCTTCTTAATCAGGAATAATGATATGGCTATCACCAGGAACCTGTTATTTGGCTTAACTCTTTTGGCAATGATTCCGAGTGCACTTACTTTTGAAGATTACAGTCCTCACAGGTCGGTATTATCTTTCTCCGCATTGAGCATAATTTCTGCTTTTGGTTTATATTGGCTGATAAAAATAATCCTGAGATCGAGAAACCTATCATTGAAGGCATTAATTTTTGCGCTTATCCTTGTCAGTTTGGTATTCAATATAATTTATTTTATTAGGATGTATACGATTAGCTATCCATATGAACGTTCCGAGAAGTTGCAGTATCCTTTTAAAAAGGTGAGTGAGTACATATGGTCTCAGTATAATAATTTTGACTATATTGTATTTGATCCCAAGTTTGGCGATACATCTCCGCTTATTGGTGTCGGGGCGCAGTACTACCTTGCTTATTATGGCAATTATCCTCCTGATAAATTGCAAAAACAGCTTCGTTCAGGGAGTAAACCAAGAGAGATAACCTTCGATAAATTTTCTATCCGGGAAGTCTATTGGCCGTCTGACAGAAATCTAAAGGATACACTAATCATTGCCAGTCCATGGAGTATTCCTGAGCAGGATATTGCAGATAAGAAAAGTATCATTAAAAGATTCTTTTTCTACAATGGTCAGCTGGCCTTTTATGCAATTAAGTTGTAGCTAATAGCTTTTTTTTATTTAAGTTGCTAACATTGAGATTAAACCCCAATGAAGATAAAAATAGTTCTTCTCATAGTATTGATATTATCATTCTTGTTAAGATTTTTTAGGGTAACCGAAATCCCACCGGCCTTAAATTGGGATGAGATATCAATCAGTTACAATGCATATTCAGTTTTGAAAACAGGCAGGGATGAGTGGGGAAAGCTTTTTCCTATCCATTTTAAGGCTTATGGGGAATACAAATTACCTGTGCAAGTATATGCGAGTGTGCCGGGAATATACCTTTTTGGCCTCAATGAGTTGGGAGTAAGGATTACTCCGGTTATATATGGCACCTTAACAGTGTTGGTGATGTTTTTCTTGGGAAGGGCTCTGTTTGCAAGTCAGGCGGCAGGTTTAGCAGCGGCCTTTTTATTAGGAATTTCCCCTTGGCATATTCATCTCACCAGGGCTTCATTTGAATCTTCATTAGCAGTATTTTTTGTAACGCTTGCAGTTTGGTTACTGATTAAAGGATTCAAAGATCAGAAGTGGTTTGCAATTTCAATGGTACCCTTTGCGCTTTCCATATTTACCTATAATTCTGCCAGAATTTTCACGCCGCTATTTTTATTTGTTGTTTTAATTTTATACAGGAAAAAATTCTTAGAATACAAAAAAATTGTACTGGTTTCCTTTCTGGTCTTTATGGTTTTACTTATCCCGCTTGCACCGTATTTACTAAGCGGTGAAAGGAGCGCCAGGTATAAGCTAGTCAGTATTACTGACGACCCGGGGCTTATTCCCAGGATTAACGAAAACAGAGGCAATTCAAAGCTGCCAGAGCCGCTTCCGAGGTTAGTGCATAATAAGGTGACTTATATATCATTTTACTTTAGCCGCAATTACTTATCTCATTTTACTCCCCAATTTTTGTTTCTTTCCGGCGCACCTCATAAACAACATCATGTCCAGAATATGGGTGAGCTCTACTTATTTCAGGTTCCTTTTCTATTCCTGGGTCTTTATGCACTTTTCCGTCTTAAAAATAGGTTTAAGGGTTTGTTACTTGCCTGGGTCTTATTAGCCTTTATTCCGGTTTCAGTTACCAATGACAGTATTCCCCATGCGTTAAGGACATTGATTGCTGCTCCTTTTTATCAACTGGTTTCAGCATTAGGTCTGGTTTTTATTTTAAGGTGGTTTAAGAAATACCCTCTATCATTAAAGATTATTTCAGGTTTGACGCTTCTTATAGTTGTGGCAGTCAGCATAGGCTATTACCTATATAATTACTACCAAAAATATCCGATTGCTTATTCCAGAGACTGGCAGTATGGCTATAAACAGGTGGTAGATTATATCGGTAAGCACCAGGATGAGTACGACGAGATTGTTTTTACCAGGCACTACGGCGAACCGCATATGTTTACGCTGTTTTACTTAAATTATGACCCGGCAAAATACCAAAACAGTCCAAACCTAAATAGGTTTGAAACGAATGATTGGGTTTGGGTTTTAAGGTTTGATAAATATTATTTCCCTGATTTAGGCGATGAAGGAACCCAGTTTGCCGATATTATCGAAAAAAATCCCGGTAAGAAATTATTATTTATCGGCAGGAAAGGGGATTTTCCCAAAGATATCCCGAGGCTGTTCTCGGTTAATTTCTTAAACGGTGAGAATGCTTTTGATATTGTAGAAGTTAAGTAAAAGATATGTCCAAGTTTCTAACTCCAAAATTTTTACTTATCTTAATCTGCATCCTGTTTCTTTTTACCAGGCTTTATAAAATTGGAGAAATTCCGCCTTCGGTTTATTGGGATGAAGCTTCTATTGGATACAATGCCTATTCTATAGCCCAAACTGGTAAAGATGAATGGGGAGAAACTTTCCCGATTCATTTCCGGGCTTTTGGGGAATTTAAGCTGCCGGTTTATATTTATGCTGCCGCGATCAGCATTAAACTTTTTGGTTTAAATGAATTTTCAGTCAGACTACCGGCGGTTTTATTTTCCTTAGGGTCGGTAATTATAATTTACTTTCTGTCAAAGAGACTGTCGGGCAGTGTGGCAGTGGGACTACTTGCGAGCTTCTTTTTTTCTGTTTCTCCCTGGTATTTTATTTTTTCAAGGACAGGGTATGAGGTAACAGCCGGTTTGATGTTTTATCTTCTGGCAATTTATCTATTCCTATGTAACAGTCGAAATCCCTGGTATATCTTCTTTTCGGTATTAAGTTTTATCTTGAGTGCTTATAGTTACAATAGTTTCAGGATAGTTACCCCTTTAACAATTATAATTTTAATTATCTATGAATGGAAAAATCTTAAACATCTTCTAAGTAAAGTTGTTCTACCAATTATATTATCTTTAATTTTTCTAATTTTTAGTTTAATTCCGGTTTATAGATTATATGTTTATGATGCAGGTTCTGCCCGTCTGCAAGTTGTAGGGACGAGAAGTTCAAGCTTTATCAAGAATTATTTTTCTCATTTTAGCCTGGATTTCCTATTGTTGAAGGGGGAGCAAAACCTAAGAAGTCAGCAGGCAGGTTTTGGACAGCTCTTTTTACCTGAAGCGATACTCCTATTATTTGGACTTTTGTATTTAATAAGCGATAAATCAAAGTATAAGTGGTTACCTTTTGTATTGTTGTTACTCGGACCGATTCCTGCCGCAATCACTAAAGAATCTCCACATGCGCTACGTTCTATCTCTATGGTTCCATTCATATCAATTATTGCTGCAGTAGGGGTAGTTGCTTTTTCCAAAAGGATTAAAAAAGAAAATTATATCTTCTTGACGGTTTGTTTAGTTTTCCTCGCCTTCTTTATTAATTACTTCTGGAGCTTCTTAAATGTGTACCCAGCAAAATCTGCAGAACAGTGGCAATACGAATACAAAAAGCTCTACATCGATAATGGCAATAGGTTTAATGGATACCAACGAATTCTAATTTCAGATCAGTATGCCCAACCGTATATCTTTACCCTTTTTTATCTTAAGTATGATCCGGAAAAATTTAGGCGGGAAGTTGTCAGAAATAGCGTAGATCAATGGGGGTTTTCTACTGTTAATAGGTTAGGTAACTTTGAGTTTGGTAAGTACCCGGAACTAATTACCTTTGAAAAATGAACAAAGTAAAAATACTGTTGATCGCAATTGTGGTTTTGGCCGGAATATTAAGATTATACAAGATTGATAGTGTTCCGCCTTCAATCTCCTGGGATGAGGCGGCGGTGGGTGTAAATGCCTGGACTGTGGCCAACTGGGGAAGGGATGAGTACGGAAAATTATTCCCGGCTTTTTTTAAGTCCTTCGGAGATGATAAGCATCCGATCCATGTCTATTCTACAGCAGTTTCAGTAAAAATTTTGGGTTTGTCTGAATTTAGCACCAGATTGCCTTCGGCTGTTTTTGGGATATTGAATGTGATATTAATATTTTTCTTGGTTAGATTGATGTTTGCATCTTCAAAATTAGGTCTTATCGCCGCCTTTTTCTTAAGCGTTTCTCCGTATAACATTCATTTTTCCAGGTTTAACCACGAGGCTAATTTTGCCCTATTTTTCTTTATGTTGGGGCTTGTTCTATTCTATGGAGTAATTAACAGGAACCATAAATTGTTGCCCTTATCTGCTCTCAGCTTCGGAATTTCTTTCATTGCCTACCACCCGTCTAAAATAATTGTTCCGTTAGTGGTTATTACACTTAGTCTGTTATATAGAAAACAATTATTAAAGGACAAAGCTGGCCTCTTTGGGGTTATGACAGTTGCAATAATTTTTTCTATTCTAATTTTGTTTAATCCTCAGCTACTGGGAATGGCTCGTGTCAATCAAACCTCCCTAAATATGGAGGAGGTTAAGAAAACGGGGCTTTTTCAGCTGACTGATAATGAATTGTTAGGTCGATTAAACCTTACATTTACTCAATACAGTTGGCACTTCATGCCCGATTATTTATTCATTTCCGGAGATAAAAATCCCCGGTTATCGGATCAAGCTACGGGGCAATTTTATATACTGGATGCCATTTTTTTAATTGCCGGTGTTATCTTTTTGCTGTATAAACGATCCAAATCAGGGGTTGTACTTTTAGTTTGGGCGCTTGTTGCGCCGCTTCCTTCAGCCCTAGTTTCAGAAGCCCCGCATTCAGCCAGGGCAATGTTTATGATGGGAAGCTGGCAGATGATATCTGCGTTGGGATTTTTCTCCCTGTTAAATTTTGTGCCAAAATTAATACTTAAGAAGGGAATCCTGATAACAACAATATTGGTAATGCTATTTCTGTTATCCCGCTACGTGCATAATTATTATGGAGTATATGCTAAGAAAAATGCTATTGACTGGCAGTATGGTATGAAGCAGATAGTTGAGTATGTTGGGGATGATAATAAGTATTCCCAAATTTTTATAACAGATGCCCGGTCTCAGCCCTACATTTTTTTACTTTATTACTTAAAGATACCCCTGGATGAATACTTAAGCTCTGTAGTTTATAACCCTTCAGAAGCTAATAAGAGCTACAATAGCGTATCTTATTTTGACAGGTACTATTTTGGAGGCTGGGATCCGATTGAAAGCACACCTGAGAAAGGATTTTTATATGTTTTAACTCCCAGCCAATATGATGGACTAAAATTCAAGTTGGTTTTCCAGGTAAAAAAAGTTATATACTATCCTAACGGTACTGCAGCCTATTATTTAGTGAGCGCAGAATAAATGTGAATACTTTTTCCATAGTATTAGCTACATATAACGAGGAAGCCAATTTAGAGGATTGTTTGAAGTCGGTTAAGGACCTGGCTGATGAAATTGTAATCGTAGACGGTGGGTCAACAGATAAAACACTTGATATTGCCGGAAAATTTAAAGCTAAGATTATTCGGACAGATAATCCTCCCATCTTCCATATAAATAAAAATAAGGCGATAGATGCAGCCAGTAAGGAGTGGATTCTGCAGTTAGATGCAGATGAAATAGTGACGGAGAGCTTAGCATATGAAATTAAACAGACAATTTTTAAACATCCGGATATCAATGGATATTGGATTCCGAGAAAGAATTTCTTTTTGGGTAGATTCTTAACTAAAGGTGGTCAGTACCCTGATTATACTTTAAGGTTATACCGCCGTGGCAAAGGGAGGCTTCCCGCGAAAGACGTACATGAGCAAGCGTTAGTCGAGGGTAAGGTAGGTTATCTAAGATGTGATCTTCTGCACGTAAGAGACGAAACTTTTTCGATGTATCTTAAAAGATTTAACAGATATACTGATCTTTTGGTCCTACAATTAAAAGAAGCAGGTGCAAAGATGAATATTTTCTCCTTTTTGAATTTTATTCTCCTGAAACCAACCATTTGGTTTTTAAAAGCTTACTTGAGACACCGGGGCTATGTTGACGGTTTCCCCGGACTTATTTTTGCCCTATTTTCTTCTCTTAGATTTCCCGTTGCTTATATCAAATTTGCCATTGACAGAGATCACAAATGAAAGTTGCAATTAATACCCTGACGTTAAAGAGTGCACATAAATACCGGGGGATTGGTTATTACACAATTAACCTGCTTGAAGCCTTAAAGCAGGAAACTTCAGTTGAAATATCAGAATTCACTAGACTTTCTGAAGTAAAGGATGTCAACATTATTCACTATCCCTGGTTTGATTTATTTTTTCATACTCTACCGATAAGAAGGAAATTTCCTACGGTAGTTACCATTCATGATGTTATCCCGCTTGTTTTTCCTCAATATTACCCGAAAGGACTGAAAGGCAAAATTAGTTTCATGTTACAAAAGATGGCATTGAGCAGCTGCAGATATATCATTACTGATTCCGATACATCGAAATACGATATAGTGAGACAATTAAAAATCAGGAAAGATAAGGTTATTGTAATACCTCTGGCAGCAGATGCGAAATTCCGTGTCTTAAATAACGATACGAAACTACTTCATATTAAAAGACAGTACCGCCTGCCTGAACGTTTTCTGCTGTATGTGGGGGATGCCAACAGGATTAAGAACCTCCCTTTTCTGATAGAAGGTTTCAGGGAGGTGTTGAAAACTCCGGGTTTTTCAGGACTTAAATTAGTTCTAGTTGGTGGTGTGTTTCTAAAAAATGTGGAAAACATAGACCATCCTGAGCTTGAAAGCTTAAAGTTAGTTAATAAATTAATCAAACAATATAGCTTGGATGAAAATATCATCAGACCGGGACAAATCGAAGAGGAAGAATTAGTGGCTTTTTATAATCTGGCTACTTTGTATGTTCAGCCTTCTACCTATGAAGGTTTTGGGTTGCCGATTCTGCAGGCATTTGGTTGCGCAACACCTGTTATTTCATCCAACAGGGGGAGCCTCCCTGAAGTCGGTGGACAGGCTGCTGTGTATTTCGATCCGGCTAACATTAAACAGTTTACAGCTATAGTTACAGAATTGTTAAATGATTCTTCAGTGTTAAATAAATTATCCAGGCTTGGTTTACAACGTTCAGCTCACTTCTCCTGGAAAAAGGTAGCACAGACTACTGAAGCCGTTTATATGAAGTCAATAAGGAATGAATAATCGTATAAATCTAAATTCACCTATTTTTAAAATCCTACTCATCTTTCTCACCTGGAGACTTATACTTATATTAGTTTTATTCTTCGCAGTAAATATTGTACCTCTTGGGAGTGCAGACCGTTTTTTAGGCGGAGGATCGGTTAATTATTCTATTTCACCGGAACTTTTTGCCTGGGCAAATTTTGATGGGGAACATTACCTATCAATTGCGATATTCGGCTATAAACAGCTGGAACAAGCATTTTTCCCTCTTTATCCGCTCTTGATATCTTTTTTCTCAAATCCTGATCCTTCTGATTTGCTTACATCTTTAATAAATTCCACAATTGCAGGTCTTTTTATTTCGAATATCTCTTTTGCATTAGCACTGATTTTCCTCTGGGAACTAATAAAAATAGATTTTTCAAAAAAAATTGCCTATTGGGTAATAATACTGCTACTTATTTTTCCCACATCCTTCTATTTTGGGGCGGTTTATAATGAATCACTATTTCTCCTTCTATCCGTGTTATCATTCTATAGTGCCAGAAAAGGCAACTGGCTAGCAGCAGGATTATTTGGGGCAGTCGCATCTTCAACCCGGGTTTTCGGGGCCTTTCTTTTACCGGCACTTTTGATTGAAGCCTGGCAACAGAAAACCCCTTTCTTTAGATTAAGTTGGGTTTTTTTGATTCCTTTTGGACTTGTAATCTATATGGGTTATCTTAAGGCAACAAATGGAGATCCCTTTGCTTTCTATAATTTACAAACACTAGTAGGTGAGCAGCATCAGCGGGGGATAGTATTTTTACCTCAAGTATATTTTCGTTATATAAAAATGCTCGCAACAACCAGTATGCAGAATCCAATCTTTCAAACACTAATACTGGAGTTTGCCGTAGGCTTACTTTTTTTCATACTGCCGATTTACGGATACTTTAAGAAAATTAGATTATCCTATGTCCTGTATGCTTTAATAGGATTCCTGGTTCCGGCGATACAGGGAAGCTTTTCATCTTCCCCCCGCTATGTGATAATTTTATTTCCGGCATTTTTAGCTGCCGCTTTATGGGTTAATGGCTTGTCAAAGATAGCCAAAGTGATTATATTAGTCTCGTCTTTTTCCGCTTTAATAGTGGAGGCAACTTTATTTTTGAGAGGATACTGGGTAGCATGAAAAGAAAAGTTTATGATTTAATAAAGCATCCGTTGTTTTCAGGCAGCATGGTCATGTTAGTCGGGTCCAATGCAGTAAGCTTCCTAAACTATTTATATCATCTTGTGATGGTTAGATTACTGGCTCCGCCCAGCTACGGAGAATTAGTAGCATTGTTTTCTCTGATCGGACTTTTGGGGATACTGTCTTCCTCCTTAAATTTGGTAGTAATTAAATTTGTTTCAGCGGCAAAAAGTAACCCGGAAATAAGGGGTATTGTAAGTTGGCTTAATTCCAAAATCTTCATCTTTTCTTTAGCAGTTTTTCTATTAATTACTTTTTTATCCCCCATTATTTCTTCTTTTTTAAAAATAGAAAATAATTTATTAATTATTTTAATTGCCTTGCCTTCTCTTTTAGGATTGGCATCTCTGCTTTACAAATCGGTTCTTCAGGGGCTCTTAAGGTTTCAGCAGATGATTTTAAGTGTCTTTGTCGAAAACGGATTAAAGCTGATATTAGGGGTTATCCTGGTATATGCAGGATTTTCAGTAGGCGGGGCTGTAGCGGGTTTAGTGATTGCCTCATTTATAGGCTTTTTTCTGTCAAGATTTTTTATCCGCAATTTCCTGAAAGCATCAGAGGAAAAACCTAACATTAAATCAATGTTTTTGTACTCTTTTCCTGTAACAGTTCAATACCTATCGATAACGTCTCTTTTCTCTTCCGATATACTTCTAATTAAACATTTTTTCTCTCCTCATGATGCCGGCATCTACGCAATAATTTCAACACTGGGAAAGATTATTCTTTTCGGAACAGGGCCTATTGGAGCGGTAATGTTCCCGCTTGTATCCCAGAGACAGGCAAGGGGTGATAATTATAAGCGCATTTTTTTCTTGAGCTTCATTTTGACTTTTACCTTGGCCGTTTTGATTCTTCTAATTTATTGGTTCATTCCGGAGCAGGTGATTAATCTTCTTAATCCTTCATATCTGGAAGCGGCACCTCTTTTAGTTTGGTACGGAATCTTTATAACATTTTTTACCCTTAGTTCGCTCTTTATAAGTTATTATCTTTCTTTAAATAGAGTATCTGTTGTTATTTTACCGTTTATTGCGGCGGTAGCGCAAATTATCGGGATATGGTTTTTTCATCGTAGTTTATTCGAAGTAATTCTGGTTTCTTCTATAGTGGCTGGCATGCTGCTTGTACTTTTGTTAATATATTCAGCATATGGAAGCAAACTTGGTGTCGGTGATAGTGCCGGCATACAAACAAGAAAAAACAATAGCCAGAGATTTAAGGAGGATGAAGGAAGTTTTAGATAAACTTCGTTATCCTACAGAGTTAATTTGTGTAGTTGACGGTAATGTTGATGCTACCTTCAGAAAAGCTTCCGTGTTTGCTAATAAGAACCCAAATGTAAGAGTAATTGGATATGATCATAATAAAGGTAAAGGATATGCCATCAGATTCGGTATGGCAGCAAGTAAGGGAGATATTGTCGGGTTTATTGACGCGGGTATGGATTTGAATCCAAACGGACTATTTATGCTGCTGGAGCACTTTGAATGGTATAACGCAGATATAATAGTAGGATCTAAAAGGCATCCCGTATCTAAGGTGCATTATCCTTGGCAAAGGAAAGTGCTTTCCATGGGTTACCAGCTTTTGGTTTTGACCCTCTTTGGTTTAAAAGTACGTGATACCCAAGTCGGTATGAAATTTTTCAAAAGGGAGGTTTTAGAAAAGGTATTACCCAGACTTTTGGTAAAGGCTTTTGCTTTTGATGTAGAAATATTAGCTGTAGCAAATTACCTGAAATATAATAGAATTTATGAAGCGCCTGTAGAGATTAAGTTAAGATTTGGCGGGACATCAACAGTGACAAGCCAGAAATTTATCAGGACAGTTTTAGCAATGCTTACAGATACATTAGCAATATTCTATAGATTAAAAATATTAAATTATTATTCCGATAAAAATCACAGAAGATGGAAATTTGATCCGGAACTAAATTTTAGGGTAAACGTCGGATGAATATATTAATTTTTTCCTGGAGAGGGCCCGGTCATCCAAATGCCGGGGGGGCAGAAATTTCTACCCATGAACATGCAAAAGGATGGGTTAAAGCAGGCCATCAGGTTACCTTATTTACCTCTTATTACCATGGGGCAAAAAGGGAAGAAAAAATAGACGGAGTAACCATCATAAGGGAAGGACGTCAATTTATAGAAGTTCAACTAAAAGCTTTTAAGTGGTTTTTATTTGCAAAGCACCCTGAATTTGATCTGGTTGTTGATGAATTCCATGGAATTCCCTTTTTTACGCCGCTCTATGTAAGAGATAAGAAACTTGCCTTTATTCACGAGGTAACCGGGGAGGTATGGGGATTAAATCCCTGGAGCCGCCCTTTTAACCTGATACCTAAAGTATTAGGTCCTATCTTTGAACCGCTAATTTTTAAACTGTTTTATAAAAAGATTCCGTTTATGACGGTTTCAGAATCTACCAAAAAAGACCTGATTAATTTCGGGATACCTGGAAAATGCATCACCGTTATCAATAACGGATTCGATAAGTATAATACAGAAAATAATTTGTCTAAAGAAAAGAAAAAAACAGTTATTTTTCTGGGAGCCTTAGCAAAAGATAAGGGTATAGAAGAAGCCTTAAAAACTTTTTCTATTTTAAGCCGATCAGGAGGTAACTTTCAGTTTTGGATAGTTGGTAAATCTGATCCGAAATATTTACAATTTTTGAAAAGACAAAGTCATAGATTAAACATAAATACAAAAGTAAGGTTTTGGGGGTTTGTCTCGCAAAAGGAAAAGTTCAGACTCCTCAAAAGATCCCATGTTCTAATTCATCCTGCTATTCGGGAGGGGTGGGGGCTGGTAGTGATAGAAGCGGCAAGTGTAGGAACCCCGACTGTGGCATTTAATGTACCCGGTCTTCGCGATTCCGTCATTCATGATAAAACCGGAATCATTTGTAAAGATCAATCCCCGGAGTCATTAGCGAAAGCGATAATTAACCTTTTGCAAGGCAGTGTAAAATATAAGGAGATGAGTCGAAGTGCGATTTCCTGGAGCAAAAACTTCTCTTGGGAAAAAGCTACGAAATCAAGTTTGAAATTAATTGAAGAAGTGGTAAACTACTGATAATGAAAAAAACGAAAAAGGTTGTCATTACCGGAGCGGGCGGGTTTATCGGTCATCATTTGGTTTCTTTTCTGAAAAAGAAAGGTTATTGGGTACGCGGAGTTGATATAAAATATCCGGAATATAAACCCACCGATGCAGATGAATTTTTGAAATTGGATTTGAGGGAGAAAAAAAATGCTTTAAAGGCAACAGAGGGAATGGATCATGTTTATGCCCTGGCAGCTGATATGGGAGGAATGGGTTTTATTTCCAAAAATCATGCCACTATTCTTTATAACAATGCAACTATTAACCTTAATACCATTGAGGCGGCAAGAATTAATAAGGTCAGTAGGTATTTTTATTCATCTTCAGCATGCATTTATCCGGAATACCGCCAGATTAAAGCAAGGCTGAAACCTTTAAAGGAAGAAGATGCTTTTCCGGCACAACCGCAGGATGCTTATGGTTGGGAAAAATTAGTAACTGAAATTCTGGCTAAATATTACCATGAGGAACATGGTCTGGAGACACGTATTGCACGTTTTCACAATATCTTTGGCCCGTACGGAACATGGGATGGAGGCAGGGAAAAAGCACCCGCGGCGATCTGTAGAAAAGTTGCCATAGCAAAGTTGGCAGGCAAAAAAGAAATAGAAATTTGGGGTGACGGAAAACAAACGAGATCTTTTTGCTATATTGATGATTGCTTAAAGGGTATTTATAAACTGATGATGTCCGATTTTGATGAGCCATTAAATATCGGTCAGGACAGAATGGTCACCATAGATCAGTTGGTGGATATTGTCTCAAAGGCTGCCGGTGTAAAGCTTAAGAAAAAACATATTCCGGGGCCACAGGGAGTCAGAGGCAGAAATTCCGACAACACTAAACTCCGCCAGACTCTAAGATGGGAACCTGAAATCTCTCTGGAAGATGGGTTGGAGAGAACTTACCAATGGATAGAAGAGCAAGTGAAACTTAGACATAAAATTTGATGCTTCTGTTTTTGCTTTATCTAATTCCTGTTTTACTATCAGGAATAGTTATTCTCCTAAAGATTAGTACGCTAAACAGACTAGAATTATTAATTCCTACAGGTAGTATTCTAGGCCTTACAATATTTACTTTCCTCTTGAACTTGGTAGCATTTTTACTAAGAGGATCGGTCGGTATTATAATTGTATACCTTTCAGTAATTGGTTTAGGGGTAATATTTTTTAGGTTTGTTAAATCGGGAAGCCGGGGGTGTAATCTTCCGAGAGGCAAACAGTTAGTCTTTTGGCTCCTCGGTATTTTAGTTTGGGGGCTTTTTATATCCTGGAAGTCAGCCTATGCGCTGATAGGGAGCGATACCAATCTCTACTACGGTATTGCCCACTCTTTTATAAAAGGGAATTTTCCCTTTTTAACACCCTGGCAGCCGGATCTTCCGTTATCATACCATGTTGGAGTGTCAGAATTATTGGGTGCCTTTCATTATTTTACAGGTTTGAATTTTCAGTTCTTGCATTTATTCTTTTCGGGCCTTTTTATTTTCTTTGCTGCGCAGATCATTATTTGGCTTATTCAAAGGCACGAGATGGTAGTTAGTTTCTTATTGGCTAACCTTGCAGCTGCAGTAACTCTCATTAGTTTCGGTTTTATTTATATAACTTGGCCTGTTTTTCCGATTCAATTACCTGAGTTAGGAAGCGTTAATCAGTTAGTTTTATGGCTGAGGAATCTTCCGACTGTGGCTCAATCAGTTGAAGTATATGGTGCGCCTATTAACCTGGATGCTTTAATTTATTTTATCTTTCATGCTTTTGGGTTGGTAATCTTTTTGTCTTTGTTAGTGTTACTCTTGTACAACAGAAAAGACAAACCCTTAATGGGATGGATTTTGATTTGTACTGGTTTAGCTTCTTTAGCATTGGTTAATGAATCTATGTTTATGGCAGCTTTTCCCGCTTTGGTTGGAGGAATATTTTTAACCGAACTGAGAGAAAAAAGGGTGTTAAAAAGCCTAAGAGTTTTAACTTTGGTTTTAGTATTAACTATTCTTGTAGTATTTTTCCAGGGAGGCGTTATTTCTACTGCACTTAGCAATTTCCGGGGCATACAAAGATCAACCATAATATTCCCCAAAAAGGAAGATGTTAAAGAAGATTTTAGAAGCTACCATTCAGGTCAGATATCATCCAAGTTATTGCCTGATAGATTAGAGTGGTTGCCTTTAAGATGGTTTCATCCGGGCATATATTTCTTGGTAGTTGCCTCCACTATTGCACTCCTAATAACTAAAGGCGGGTTTTATTATTCAGTCTTGCTAAGGGTTTTATTTACAGCAGGTATTTTTTCCTTAATAGCGTACAATGTCATAGTCCCCAAATTTTTAGTTGCTAACGGAAACAGGTTTTTATCAGCCTCTTTTTTATTCTTTTCTTTACTTTTGTGTTTATCATTGATTCCGCTTTTTGAGAAAATTAAAAGTTTAGTTAAGAAGATACTATTTTTCTTACTTTTAGGTTGGGTTATTATCCCCACAATTCTACCGTCTCTGGCACTTCTTACAAAACAAAGGTTTGGCGAAAATAAATTAATTCCTAAATACCAGCAAAGCAGTGATGGTGTGACATGGCTTAAAAGAAATGCAACCTTTAGTGAAAGAGTATTAGTGCTGGATAAAAATTCTCCCCATCCCAGCGGACAGGAGAGGGCATTAGTAGAAGCAGGAGCGTTTGCACCTCTATTTTCCGGAAATTTCAGAGCTTTTACAATTGAGGCTTCTCCCGAATATGTTGATATTGCTTATTATTTAAGTCCCAATAGTTTGAAAAAACTGAAAGTAAACATCCTGCTGGTAGATGATATCTTTTTTGAATCTTTACCCGAAAATAGAAAGCAGCAACTGCAAGATGAAACATATTTTGAAAAGGTTTTCGATAATTCAAAGCCTAACAATTGGGAAAAAATTTACAGAATCAAGAATAAATATCTGGAAGACGGCGGGGAACTGGATGGCACCCTTGGACAGTTATCGCAGGTTTTACCTACTCAGGGAAAAATATATATTGATAATGAAGAAAATTTTCATCCAAGCTTTTTAAGAAGACCGCTAATTTTTTCTTTAAGAGACAAAGATATTTATTATCTTCCTCAATCCGGAGTCTATCTTAATGTCGAGGCATATATAAATTCTCATCCTCCAAGGAAGGAAAGAGATTATGATTATTTAATTTTAGGAAAAAATACAGATCCTGGAAAAATATGTAGTTGTCAGAGTGAATTAAGATGGCAGGGGATTAAGAATGAGGTTTATGTCTGGAGGAGGATTTAATGCTTAAAGTTTGGAATTTGGGTAAGTCACTAAAATATACTTTCGTAACTGCTTTTAAGACATTTAACCCATCCTGCACAGCTCTTATGCCCGATACTCCACCCACCCTTTTAGTATAAGTAATCGGAATCTGTACAAGGTTCATACCCATCTTGACAGCCTTTACAACAGTCTCGGCTTCATACTCAAAATGCCTTTCCCTTAAGTCCAAAGCCAAGAATGCTGCCTTTTTGAATCCCTTAAAGCCAGCCATTACATCAGTGATTTTTCTGCCGCAAGCAAGTGACGTAGCAAAAGACATAACCCAGTTACCAAACAGATTACGGAAACTAACAGAACCTTTCTCTATTTTTCCTTCTCCTTGAAATCTGGTCCCGATTACCACATCTGCTCCTTTATCTAAGGCGTCAACAAAAAGAGGGATTTCGTGCGGTTGAAATTGATGATCCGTATCAATTTGAACGATATAATCACCTGTAGCTAGAAGTCCTCCCGCCCAGAAATCCGCTCCTTTACCCCGTTTGAAGGGAAAGCGAATTATCCTGTCCACACCCATTCTTTTGGCAATTTCTATAGTTTTATCTTTTGATGCAGCATCGACAACGACAATCTCTATGGGAAAAAATTTCTTTAATACCTTACAATCCTTTATTGTCCTGCCAATATTTTTTTCCTCATTGTAAGAGGTAAGAATAATACTGACTAGCTTTTTATTCTTCTTATTCATCCGGAGGCCAGAATATCCTAATAAAAAATAAATGTCAATCTTGAATTAATAATCCAAGTGTAGTAGGATCCAATAATAAAAATATGGATAGCAGTAAGATTGCGATTTTCGGGGTAGGGAGAGTGGGACTACCTTTAGCGTTGGTGTTAGCGGATAATGGTTTTCGGGTAACCGGAATAGACGTAGACCCTTATAGAATTAATCTCCTAAAACATAAGATCATGCCATTTTTAGAAGAAGATGCAGAGCCCCTTTTAGATAAGCACAGCGGTAAGAATTTCCAGGTTTTTTCTCAGGAACATATTGACAGAATAGTTTCAGAGAATGCTATTATTATTTTTACTTTGGGTA
>CAZKCV010000003.1:0-121821 GCA_964551605.1 uncultured Gammaproteobacteria bacterium
AAATGTCTGTGTTTGCATATACAGTTATTGTATGCATCTTGTATCGAATTGTCAAGACTCAAGTTTATCCCTAAACTGGTCATAGCTGGTAGGAGGGTTTTGGTAATCCTGAATCTCAAACGATTCTTCTTTGATAGTTATTTTTTTATTTTCTTGTAGGTCTTTCCTTAAAACTACTCCCGGACCAATCAGGGAATTACTTCCTACTCTGACACCTGGCATAGTGGAAGCATTCACCCCCACTCTTACCCCTTTTCCGGCAATCAGACCCAGTTTATTTCTGCCTGTTTCAAAATGATCTTCTCCTACAGTAATATCTTTATTATCCAACCTCAGGTTAGCCAATACTGCCCCCGAACCCATTCCCATATCCCCTTCCAAACATGAATCCCCAATGTAATTGGTATGAAACCAGGAATTGGCTCCGATATAGCTCCTGGTAATATCAGAATTAAAACCAGTCACACAACCTTCTTCTAAATTTGACTCTCTCACCATCGAGCTATTTCCGACAATACAATTCTTGCCAATATAACAAGGGCCTTTAATCACTGCCCCTTCAAACACTCTAACGCCCTCTTCAATTACTACCTTGCCTTCAATAATGGCTTTATCAGAGATTTTGGCTTCCGGAGAAATTTGTTGTTCAAGCTGTGACAGAAAATAAGTCATTAAATCTAAAATATGCCAGGGGTATTTCAGGGGCAACCAGATGCCGTCATACTCAGAAAATCTCACCTCTACTCCATCTTTAATCATTCGATCCAAAGCTATTTCATAAACATCATCCTTCTGACTACTGGCTTTTTCTAAATACTCCACCAACTTTTTGCCATCCTTGAAATAATCCACGACTAATTTAACCAAATCAGACGGCTCATTCCCCTCACCCGGTTTTTCTACTATTCCGACTACCTTTTCACCTTCCAGCTTTAAATAACCACCAGGGAAGTACTTTTCTCTCCTAAGACCTGTCAAAACTACATCTCCCTGAACTCCCAGAACCCCCTGAAAAATCTTTGGATCTAAAACATCTTCGGCATTAACTATTAAAACCTCTCCCTCAATTAAGTTTTTAGCAGCCAAAAGAGCATCTGCCATACCATTAGGCTGCTCCTGTACGGCTATTTGAGAATTTAGGTTTAAATCTTGTGCAATTTCAGTTATTTTATCTTTACTTGAGGGATTAGTTATGACAATAAAATCAGCATTCTTAAGATTTTCGCGGATCTTCAACAGATTATGCCAGATAAAGGGCTTGCCTAAAAAGGGAATCAGGCATTTATCTGTTTGAATTGGCCACATCCTTTTACCTTCTCCCCCAGCCAAGATTATTACTTTCATATATTAACTATACCTTAAAAGTGGCAACGGCTGGGATCGAACCAGCGACCTATGCTTTATGAGGGCATCGCTACTACCACTGAGCTACGTTGCCAATTGGTTAATTTTAGCTAAATGTAAACCATGAATCAATCCCATGATCTTATAATACAAATTCGTGGATCTAACTACCCGAACAGTTAAAGTTCCAAAATGACGATCCATGTTATCGTATACCTTTTTACTCTTAGCCTTTTTAAAACTACTTTTACGAAACTGTGCTAAAGGTATATTTAACACTTGCGACCAATAACGTTTTACTTCCTTCTCTCTAAAAGCATGAATATTGTTTATACCCACTACGACTGTTAGGTTCTCACTTTTTTCTTTAAAACAATCCACTAACCAAGTTATGAAAAGTTTTATCATGGCAGGATCAGAATTACAGAATTCTACTCTTCTATTCCGATCACTTTTACTACCCTCGCTCCAGTACAGAGCTAATCCTACTAGCAAAAGTTCGCGCCTATTCAAATATTGAATTTCTTTACTCCCTAAACTATTGAAACCTTCCAAAAGATTTTTTCTTTTTTCTTTTTTAATTATCGCACTCTTTAAACGCCCTTTTTCTTTACCGCTCAATTCAGATTGTTTTAATAGGAATAGCTGTTCTTCAGTCAAGACAATATCTCCAACCCAATAACTTACTGAACTTCTTCCAACGTTTAGCTTTATTGCTATATCTTTAATACTCATCCCATTACTACGTAATTTCCTTGATTCCAATCTCATTAATGATTTGGCCATGATAATTCTACTTTACGGGTTTTCTTGGGGTCTGTCAAGTCACAACGCTCCTGATTATAGTCAACCTCTCGCATCATTTTTGTAAGTTCATATGTATTTCCGTGTTTTAGTAAGCCTAAATATGAAACTAGTGTCTCCTTTGATCTTTTTTCTTCAAGTTTCTTAAACATCCTTCGTTTCGTTGTAGTTCTTAGAATCCGATGGTGAGGAAAATGAACCCATCCTAAAAAATCAACACCCGAAGCACATGTTTTAATAAAAAGTTTATCCGGATGGAGTGAAAGATTTAGTTTAACCTCTAAAAACTCTGATATTTGAGGAATAAGAGCCTCAAGATAGGTTCTATCTTCATTAAAAATTACAAAATCATCCGCATAACGAGCATAACATTTAACTTTCAATTTCCGTTTAATGAACTGATCAAATTCGTTCATATAAACATTGATAAGTAGTTGACTTGTAACATTACCAAGCGGCAACCCGACAGTTGGATCACCTTCGTTATAAAAACTGTCAACGACTTGTCCTAAGAGCCACATAATATCCTCATCTATGATATGTCGCTTTAAAGTATTTTTTAAAATTATGTGATTTATGGTAGCAAAAAATTTTCTGATGTCACCTTTTAGTATCCATACTGTTTGTGTATGGTTTTGTGAGACTTTCCTAGCCAGGTCTCTAAATCGGTTTAATGCTTTATGTGTGCCTTTATCGTTCCGGCAAGAGTACGAATCATAAATAAATTTTTTGTCAAAATATGGATAGAGAATTCTATAAATTGCATGATGGATGATCCGATCACGCACAGTTGCCTTGTGAATATCTCGCGGTTTTGGGTCATTAATTTTAAAGGCATAATACGATCCGTGCTTATATATTTTCTTAGCCAATTCTTGGTGTAGCTCGATGATGTTATCCATAAAACGTAAGGAAAACTCTGCTACATCTTTACGTTTTCTTTTGCCTTGTAAAAATTCTTGCCAGGAGATAAGCAGATTTTCTAGGGAGATGATACTATTAAATGTAATATGGCACGGTCTTCGTACTCTCTCTCTCTCTCTCTCTCTCTCTCGATAACGCCTCCATCCTGAACAAAATCAAAGAGGGGTATTTGGTCTGGATAAGTATTGTTCCTCATATTCCTAAAACAGCCCGTTACACAATGGGTGCCAGGATCGAAAATAAATTTCTTGATCTTCTAGAACTAACATACACATCATATTTTAGCGAAAAAGAGAAAAAGTCAGAAAAAATCTCCGAGTGTATTTTCGCATCAGATATCCTTAAGTTTCTCATATCTACAGCATGGGATGGTAAGTTTATCGCTAATAAACAGTATGAGGATATAGCAGTTAGATTGGATGAAATAGGTAAAATGTTATGGGGATGGAGAAAAAGTCTGGATAGTCATAATAAGCAAAGTTTTTCTGCGAATAAGAAAAACCCCGCCTGAAGCGGGGAAAAGATAGTACTTTCGGAGACTAAAGACAAACCGATTCCCGGGACTCCACTTGTTGTCAGGATTGGCCCAATTGTTGTTCAACCACAGACCGTCCTCAAGCCGTGCCAGATTGAACACGTCCGGATTGCCATTACGGTCAGTTTTGTATGACGTGCCATCTGTTCCATTGTCCTTCGAATTCTCTCAGGACTGTATTTTATTTGGGATATTTCCCAAAGAGCTGTGCTCGTTTGGGATTTAAAATCCACCAGCACAGCACACCAAGTATATTCTTTTTTATAGGCAATATACTCATCACTCTATACAAAGTCATAACCTTGTATATTCTCAATTTGTATCTGCCGGAAAGGTCTCGGAAAGCTCATGTCCGTCCGATATAACCAATCTAATAAAAGTATAGCATGCCGAATTGCAAAATTTGTACCGACCGCTCCGCTGGTAAGCAAAGGGTCAAGCAGCCAAAGTTTCAACGTCTGAAAATTCTATCAAAGAGACCAAGTGTCGGAGTATTTTGAGTTTCAGACTTGCGGAGACCAAAGACAAACCGATGCCCGGGACCCCACCGGAGGCAGGACCGGCCCAACGGTCGTACAACCACAGACCGTCCTCACGCCGTGCCAGACGGAACACGACCGGACGGCCAAGACGGTCAGTGATTTGTTTCATAGCAATATACTCCCAGTCTCCCATGGGTTGGTTGGTATCTTTAAGCCTTTTATGTGGACCTACTTCCGCCGGACAAAGTTCTAACCCTAATTCTTTGGCTTTGGCATAAATCTGATCAGTAGTGGCGGAACTTGAGAAACCTAAATCAGCAACTTTTAGCCTGACAGTGTCTATATTTATAGGAGTCGGTAGGGTTGTAAAATCCTTACTGTGTAACATATCCTTGGCATAGTCATAGACATGAATACCAGCCTGCTCCATTTCTCTTTCTAATTGGCCGACTGACTTTCCACCTATTTCAACAGTTTCCCTTCTTATCTTACTCTCTGGGAAAGATGTATAAACATGTTCTAAATTGGCTGGTAACCTGTCAAAAATACCTGCTTCTAAAGGTCCTACATAGGCTTTTGTGTCTGCATTAATATCTTTTGCTCTTCTGGCAATCTGTTCTCTTGGGCAACCAAAAACAACAGGCATATCGTCTTCCGGATTCCTCTGTGAACGTAACTCTGTAATACGGGGGTCTCTGTCATATCCAAATCCTTCAATAGGCAAATCAATTTCATACAGAAACACCAGATCGTCACCTGTGGGACTTTGTCCCCCCTTGATCTGATTTTCAATTGTTGTCAAACGACGCATATCAGCTACTCTTTTTTGATAAGACGCGCCGTCAGGAAATTCTTTCAGTTTATCTTCAACAATGACTACGGCAGCAGGATCAAGATTTTGTTCCGGGGAAATTCCTCTAACTTCAGCAATGCGGTTTCCTTCCATGCGGATTGCAGCTCTTGGAATAATCGGTTTACCGCTTTTATCCAATGAATAATACACATAAAAATCCCCGCCTTGAAGCTGAACTTGAGCGGTAGATTCTCCGGCAGTACACCAACCAGTACCGTGACCTTGTAAAGACCTTACTAACGGCATATGGTCAGTATTTTGATTATATTTAACCCATTCCCCTTTAGTAGCAGAAAGCTCTTCGGGAGAGGCAGGAGTTACTTTTTCAATCGCCCAAGCATACAGCTTGGCAAAGTTTTCACCTTTAATAAGGTTATCAAACTCCTTAGCATCTTTTTCATCAAGTGAGGCTAAATCAATATTTTTTCCTTTATACTTTTTCTCAAGTGCATCAAGAACATAGGCAAGAGCTTCCCGGTTTAAATCAGGGAATGGTTTAGTTGTGCCTTTGGAGCGCTGGGGATACATTTTTCTTTCTTTGTCATACTCTGCCATATTAACTACACTTCTGAGGGTAAAATATTTGAGGGCGTCAGGATATGGAGCATCTGGAGATGAAAGATAGTCCATCCATTTATCAAGACTGGATGTTTGATCTGCGATAATAACCTCAGCTAATTGAGCTTTTGCTCGGGGATCTATCTCGATATCCCCGTGTCCTTGTTCCCTTGCGAGCCTTTTTTGATTTTCAAAATAGCCTTCGGGTATTTCATCTGGTTTAATTACGTATTTACTATGGAACCGTCCTTTAATTAAGTCCAAAGAGTGTTCACTTCTTCTTTGATCTCCTTGGTCAACAATTTCATGAAAGCGATTTAAATAGTTTTGAATACGGGCCAGTGGATTTTGTGGTACGCGCTCACCAGTACGTTGTTGGGTACGCAAAGCTGCAGTAGCCACCTCCGGGCTATTATGCAAATCATATTTATTCTTAAGTAACTGACTAGAGACTTCTGATGTTTCCATAAATTCCTTATTTAAGATTTGGTTATGAACATTATACCAGTTTTCGGCCTGACCACATTCATCTTCTTGACGACCTCTTCTAAACGGTTTACTCTTAAATCATTATGCTTTCCTCTGATAAGATACTGGAAAAGGTGGCCGGGGCACCGGCTGAGGTATTGGATAAAACCATTGATACTTCAAAGAAGATCAGTGAAGTGTTTATTTCTAAAAAACATATGGGCCAGGCTAGAGATTATTGGAAAAGTCTTGGTCCCGGACTGACCACCGGAGCGGCAGATGATGATCCCTCCGGTATTACCACCTACTCTCAGGCCGGAGCAGCATATGGTTTTAATTTCTTGTGGTTAGCCGGTTTTACTTTTCCTTTAATGGCCGTGGTCCAGGAAATGTGTGCCAGGATCGGCCTGGTCACCGGCAGAGGATTGGCTGCCAATATCAGGCAATATTATCCTAAGTGGGTTTTATATATTGCTACCCTGCTGCTTTTTTCCGCCAACACCTTAAATATTGGAGCCAACTTAGGAGCCATGGCCCAAGCTACTCAGCTACTTTTTCCGAAGATAAGTTTTACAGCCTTAATCCTAGGCTTTACCATTATTACTTTAGCTTTGCAGATATTTACTACCTATGAAAAATATGCCAAATACTTAAAATGGCTGGCTCTGGTGCTTTTATCTTATGTTTTTTCCGCCTTAACTCTGGAGATTAACTGGAATGAGGTACTGCAAAAAGCAATCATCCCTACTATCAGTTTCTCACGCGACCAGATTTTTATTATTACCGCTATCTTAGGTACCACTATTTCTCCTTACCTTTTCTTCTGGCAAACCTCACAAGAGGTGGAAGAACAAATCCTGGAAGGCAAAACCACCCTCAAGCTTCGTCAGGGAGAAACCACTCCGGCAGAAGTAAAAAACATGAGAATGGATGTCTGGTCGGGGATGTTTTTGTCTAACTTGGTGATGTTCTTTATCATTACGGCTGCTGCAGCTACCCTTTATGCCAACGGGATTACCAATATTACCACCGCAGCCCAGGCAGCTGAGGCTCTTAGACCGATTGCCGGAGAACGGGTTTATTTACTGTTTGCCTTAGGCATTATCGGCACCGGCATGCTGGCTGTGCCGATTCTGGCGGGGTCAGCTTCCTATGCTATCTCAGAAAGCATGGGTTGGAAATTCGGGCTTTACAGAAGGCTAAGGGAGGCTAATGCCTTTTATGGAGTAATTATTATTTCTACCGGCATCGGGCTGATAATTAATTTATTAGGCTTTGATACTATTAAGGCCCTAATTTATTCTGCTGTATTTAATGGCTTAATAGCTCCGGTTATTCTAGTGTTAATAGTCCTGTTAAGCGGTAATGCCAAAATCATGGGCAAGTGGGTTAACGGAAAAATTTCTACTGTTTTAGGCTGGCTGATTGTTATTCTAATGACCTTGGCCGGCGCTGCTACTATTATTTCCTTGCTGACATAATTCCATCTTTCTGTTCCTACTCCAGCTTTTAATCTCAAATTCTCTTTTTAAGGCTTCGGAACGACCGGGTAATCTCTCCTGATAAACTAATTTAATCGGCTGGTGAGCTCTTGTATACCTACCTCCCTTGCCATTTTTGTGCTCAAGGAATCTCTTTTCTACATTGCTGGATATTCCTGTATAAAGACTTCCATCTTTACAAAGCAGGATATAGAGGTACCACATAGATATATTTTATGTTACAATATGCTCGCGGGGAAGTGTAACGGCTGCACACAAGGCTTAATTCAATGGGCCCATTAAAGAGTAATCTTTATTTGAGAATCTGGCTATATCGGTGAACGGTCAAAATTTTAACCCAACACCGAGGGAACCACAATCAATGATAATTGTGGACTCCGTAGAGACTACACGCCAGACATCCTATTAAAAGGATGATGATATAGTCCTACCCTTGCAGTAATGCAAGAAGGTGCATAATCTTGAGGCAGGGAGTTCAACTCTCCCCCCCGCAACCGATTCGACTCGTCCGCCATAGGCGGACTCGCTCACGACTATAGCACTGAGTTTACCGGAAGAATACCTTCCACCACCCCAGCCAATTAGGGTATCTGATTTGGGCTGACGAACTGGCTCCCAGAATCAGCTTTAACTTCTCCTCAGGAATAATAACCACTGTCTCCCCTGGCTTGGCAAAGCCTAGCCTGTTTCTTATTTCTTCCTCCAGGAATTCCGGTGATTTAATTTGAGCCAGTTTTTCTTTTAAGGCTTTATTTTTGATCTCCAGCTTATAAACAACCTCCGCAGATTCTGATAACCTGTCTCCGGATTTAACCGATTCTACAATCTGCCTGACCAAATTATAGGCAATAATTAACACTATAATGATAATTAATCCCAAAATCAGCTTCTTAAGCATTTTTACCCCCTTGACAAAAGATACCCTATAACATTAATATATACAATATGATTTCGTTACGTGATGCACATCAGCAATTTATAGGGCACCTAAAAGGCAAATCCCGTGCCTCAGCTACTATCTTAGCTTATGGCAAAGACATTGAGCAACTGGTTGATCATTTGCAAAGCCAGGGCAAAACTGATCCGGCTGCAATTGAAACCAGCGACCTTCAGGCTTTTATGCAAAAACTGGCTGATGAACACTATACTCCCAAATCCATTTCCCGAAAAACCAACTCTACCAAAACTTTCTTTAAGTACTTAAAAGGCTCCAATTTAGTTACCGACGACCCGGCCACCAGCCTGGAACACCCTAAGTTTGAAAATAAACCCCCCCGGATCTTGACTCAACTGGAATACAGAAGCCTGCGGGATGCCGCCAGGGCCGATATCAGAATGCTGGCAGTTATAGAAACCTTGCTTCAAACCGGAATCAGGATTGGTGAGTTGGCCAAGCTTCGTGTAGAAGATATCGACCTGGAAAATTTAACCCTGCATGTTCCCCCGTTTGAAGATACCAGGGAAAGAATAATTCCCTTAAACAAATCTGCGGCAGAAGCGATTAAAAATTACCTTCCCCAGCGGACCAAAACCCCAAATCATGCCTTATTCATCACTAAAACCGGACGGCCACTTCTGATCAGAAACATCAGGACAGCTATAGACAGATACTTTAAGGTAGCCGGCATTAAAGGAGCTAAGTTAAATGATTTAAGGCATACCTGGGTAGCTTTCCAGCTACAATCCGGAGTTCCCATGACTTTGGTTTCCAAACTTGCCGGTCATAAAAGGTTATCTACTACTGAAAAATACCTTCCATTCATCCAGGGTCCAGCCGGTGAAGGAAAAGTTAAATTAGAAGAGCTTTAAAGTGGGCGGACTAGGCTTTGAGTAGGCCCGGAAGGAGTCGAACCCTCGTCATGACTGTATAAGAATCAGGTAATAACCGTTATACGACGGGCCTAGGCGCTAATTGTACCAAAACTTATCACTTTTTGCTTTCTTATCATTGTCATCCTGAGCGATTAGCGAAGGATCTCTGTTCTACGAAGTAGTTGCTCTGCAACACTTGTTTCAGACATTTCTCAAACAAGTTGAGAGATTCCTCGTTTCACTCGGAATGACAAAAGAGTAAACTACAACCTTGCCCTTGATGCTATATCCCCTTCCACTTGGGTCACATCCTTACCAAACTTTAATCTGGACAGTTCCCTGATGGCCTGGCCTATTTGAGGATTTAACATGGCTTTCCATTTTTTCATATCCTTGGTAGTATCCAGGGAAAACGGCACCACCGGTTCTCCGTTAACCATAGTCTTAATATAAACATGGGGAGATTCAATATTAACTAAATCTGCCTCTGTAAAAGTAGGTGAAAACTCATGTTGCAGGTAATTGGCATCAGTCACCCCCACCCGGAAAGCCACCAATGTACCGACATTACCAAACACGGCATTTTTCAAGTCTTCCCCGATCTGGCCAATAAACTGGTTAGCCACCACCAGATTTAACCGGTATTTCCTGGCCTCGGATAGAATATCTGCAAAAGTATCAGTGGCAAAGTTTTGAAACTCATCAACATACAGGTAAAAATCCCGCCGCTGTTCCATCTCTACATCAGTCCGCGACATGGCAGCTGCCAATATCTTGGGAACCAGGATTAATCCTAAGAAATTAGAGTTTTCCTCCCCTATCCGGCCTTTAGACAAATTCATAATCAGGATCTTGCCTTCATCCATCACTTTCCTCAGGTCAAAGGCAGACTTGGATTGGCCAATGATATTTCTCATCATTTTATTGGTGACAAAACGGCCGAATTTGGAAACCGTATAATCCAAAACTTCTGATTTATGAAAATCCGTGGTTTGGGCAATCTGATCGGTCCAGTAACGTCTGACCACCGGGTCCTGGACTTTGGGCAGGAGTTCCCTGACAAAATCCGCATCAGTCATTAGCCTTACCACTTCTACGAAAGTCGCGCCGGGATTACTCATGGCAGTTAACATGGCATTCCTGACACCGTGTTCAAACCGGGGGCCGATAATACCGGTTTTATTGGGATCAAACAGCTTATACATTAAGCCGATAATGGAAGCGACCACAAAGTGTTTCTGTTCTTCTGTGTAAGCTTCCAGCATATTCAAACCAAAAGGCCTTTGCATATCCGAAGGATCAAAATAAATCACGTCTTCTGCCCGCTGCGGCGGAATCAGCTGCAGCAGCTCCTCTGCTGCATCTCCGTGGGGATCTATAAAACATAGACCTTTACCTGCTAAGATATCCTGCAGCATTAAGGTTTTCAGCAGTTCTGATTTACCGGTACCGGTTCTTCCGATAATATACATGTGTCTTCGCCTGTCATCTTCTGACAGATATACCGGCCGGTCCACCCCCCTAAAAACTGACCGGCCTAGGTATAAACCGGAGGTAGGAATTTTTTCCGGAGCCGGAGCCCGCTTTGAGGAAAGCCAGCTGATATAAGGTGTTTCAATGGATTTATTGGGAAAATGAAAAATAGAAGCCAGCTCATCCGGAGTTAAGACCGGAGCCTTTGCAAAACGGGGCATATAACGGTAAATAAAATCAGTCAGAAACCCTTTTTCAGAATAAATTTTGGCACCGCTAAAACCGTTAAAGGGACCGGATAATTGTTCAAAACCAGCCTTAATATTGGTTAAATGGGCCTTGGCCGATTCCCGGGAAGTACTGGAAGTAGCGATCCGTAAGCTGACATCAAAACCGGGTCTGGCCAGTTTCCCTTCTACCGCCTCTAACTCTTTGGCATCCGGAGGGGCCTTGGGATGTTTTTCGTCTCCCGGTTCTTTTTGCTTTTTCAACCATTTTTTACCGGTATCTTTCCAATTACCGGCAGCAGGAGCGGCTATCAGCTGTATGGCTGCACCCTCATTTAGTTGCATCTTAGCCAGGGCCGAAGTCAAGGCAGAGAGCGGATCAGTGGGTAAATCACGGAAAGTTTTAACCGGGAAATGATCAGCACTCCTTAATTTAAGCTGGGCGTAAGCTGTTTCCCCGATTTCGGAAAAGATATTATACTCCGGTACTTCCTTGATTTCGGCATCAGGATAGGCTCCGTGGATTTGTTTTTCTATTAAGTCCTGATGAAATTTATGACAGGCTACAAAAAACCTGATTGATTCATGCAAAGCTACTATTTCAAAAGAAATATGCGGCTGGGGGGTAAACATTGAAAACATACCGCCGGATTTTTTAAGCGAGGCTAAGGTAGCAAAAAGCTGCTCTGCCACGTCAATTTTGATCTCATTGCCGCGTGGAACCTTAATTTGTAAAAGTACGTACTGCAAAGAAATCTTTTCCCTGTCCCGATATTTAATCCAACCCACAATGTATTTTCTGAGAAGAAAAAAAAGCCCCACCAAGACAGCTATGAGGGCTAAAATGCCAATAAAGGCCACAATAATACTATCCAGACTTGTTCCAGTCGTTGTCGTCTGTGTAACTTCCATATCTTACGCTGCCTTCTTAAGACTCTCTTTAATTCTTCGTATTTTTGCTCTCACAACTGATAATACTTTAGAACCTGGTGTTATTTCTCCATGAGCTAATAGGCCCTCTTCACGATTTACCAGATTAACAGCATGGCCGACTGTTCGTATCGTAACATCCGCAATATCTGCCGGGTCAATGAACGGTTCTGTATTTATCCCCGGCTGAATATGGGTGCCGGTCTTATTATGTTGGATTGTCTGAGAAGTAGGCGGGATTTCATCTCCAGGCTTAAAAGAAGGATCTACTTTCCTGGCTGACTCACCCATGTTATTGCTCCAGGTTGTTTCCTCATGCGGAACAAACTGAAGAATCTTAGCAGGCTGTTTTTTCTCTTTAACAACCGGTATCCCTTGAGTTTCCTTAGGAGCAGGACCATTCATAACCGTATTATCTCATATCGGTTATTGCCTTACCAATTTTCATTTCTTGGTCTGATTGAAGATATCGGCAATTTTATCTATGGCCTCAACCAGTTCCTGTGCCCTTGCTTCATCCACTGCCCTTTTGTTATCGGAACAAAGCTTAGTGGTCTTCCAAACCAGATCATGCAGGTCAGGAAACTTTTCTAAATGCTCCGGCTTAAAGTAATCTGTCCAAAGGATTAACACTTCCCTCTTACAAATTTCGGCATGGCGTTCCTTGACATCGACCATCCGGATGAAGTTGTTGCGGTCAACAACTGTCGGATTTTCTTTCGGCAGCTGATTGATCTTTTGCACCATGGTTAGAACGGTCTTAGCCGCCAGCTGAGCGCTGTGAGGATCATAAATCCCGCAGGGAATATCGCAATGGGCATAGGCTTTTCTAACAGGTAAAGTTTTTATTATTAATTCAAGAAAATTCATATTTTAATTATACATTACATTCCGTTTCCCTCAGTCGGCAACTGGATATGCTCCAGATATTCTTCTACATCAAAGGCTGCCTTGCAACCGGCTCCGGCTGCTGTTACTGCCTGCCTGTATCGATGGTCGGCAGCATCTCCGGCCACAAAAACTCCCGGAATATTAGTTTTGGTTTCATTTTCTACTTCTATGTAACCTTTCTCATCAAGTTTTAGCTGACCCTTTAAAAAACCGGTATTAGGCTGATGGCCAATCGCCACAAATACTCCGTCAATCGGGAGCTGGCTGATCTCCCCTGTTTGGGTATTTTTTATCTTCAATCCGGTAACTTTTTCCTGTCCTAATACCTCTAATACCTCAGCATTCCAGATAAAATCCACATTAGACTTTGCCTTAACCAGTTCCTGCAAAGCCGGTTGGGCCCGCAGCTCTGCCCGTCTGTGAATAACCGTTACTTTTTTACATAACTTAGATAAATAATTAACCTCCCGCATCGCGGTATCTCCGCCACCCACTACCACCACATTTTTACCCTTAAAAAAGAAGCCATCACAAACAGCACAGGCGGAAACTCCCTTTCCCCTCAGACGTTGTTCTGACTCTAAATCCAGCCATTTAGCTGAAGCACCTGTAGCGATAATCAAGCTGTCAGCTGTCAGTCGTCGGCTTTCAGACTGAATCACAAAAGGTTTAACCTTTAAATCTACCGAGACTACATCTTCGTTAATAAATCTGGTATTAAACCGCTCGGCCTGTTTCCGCATTTTAGCCATTAGATCCGGTCCCTGGATGCCCTCTTCAAAACCGGGAAAATCATCAACGTCCGTAGTCAGCGTCAACTGCCCCCCTGCTTCCCTCCCGGCAATCACTAAAGGCTCCAGGCTGCCCCTGGCCGCATAAATTGCCGCCGTTAAACCCGCCGGCCCGGAACCGATAATAATTAACTTCTCAACTTTGGAATTCTCCATAGACTCTATCTAGTTACTGCACCCGGTGTAGAAATCCTTTGCCTTCCTGCACCTGTAGCTTCACTGCCCGGAGTAGCGGATGGACTGGCAGTTAAAGTAGGTTCAGGGGTGGGAGTAACCTGAGTCTGCTCCAGTTCCGGAGTAACTGTCGGCTCCACCCTGCTCCTAAGCCAGACTAAATATCCGGCAATCACCACTAATACTAAAATCACCACCACAATTGAAACATTTCTGCTCATTAAAAACTCACCTCCTCCGGACAGCTAGCAGTATCTTAAACCTTTTTTGCTTTTAAAATCAATCCTTCGATTTTACTCAGGATTGATGGTGAGTGAAGTCGAAGTATTAATACAGAGGCAAAAAAACCAGCAGATAGTCCTAGCAACCCCCCACCCAATACATCAGATAACCAGTGCTCACCCAAATAAACTCTGGTTAAACCCATTAAAAAGGCTGCTACTGCCAGACCAGAGAAAATAAAAAACCTGGGGAGGATATTTCTGGCAGAGAAAACTACCATCAGCATTAAAACGGTAATGATAAAAATAGTCCTCGTCATATGACCGGAAGGGTAAGAATAATCCGTATGAACGTAAAAAGAAGGTAGTGAGGTTGGCAATAAACTGCGATGGAAGAATACCGGCGGCCCGGGGTGGAAAACCACCAGCTTGCCAAAAACTTCTGCCAGGGATGCCGGAATAATCATCAACCAACCCAGCATGACTAACCACCTTCTTCTTATTAATGCCGAAGCTGCCAATATCAAACAAAATCCAATGGTTACTTCTGCGCTGCCTAATAAACTGAAGTAGGAAAAAAAATAATCAAAGCGTCCGGAAATATTATCCTGCAGTTTCACCATGGTATCAAAATCAATCTGTTGCCAGCGCTCCTTGGCCACCGTATAGGAAAAAAGGGTAAAAGTTATAGCTACCGTAATGGAAAGCAGGAATAATTTTTTCTTCATTTTTAATCTAAAATTCTACTGGTGGAATGGTTGCCGAGCATCCTGGTGACATATTTAAGCTTGGCCTGACTTAACTTAGCAGTACGCTTTTGATGATCCACATTAGCATAGCCTTTGGTCACCGCAATGATATCCGGTTGAATTTTCTCTACCAATTCATCATATGCTTTTTCGGTTTTCATATAAGGCAGCAATAAACAAAAATCTACCGCCGTGAGGGCTGATAAAACCTGAGCCCGCATCTTTTGATTATGATAAGGCCGATTATTCCCTTTAAGCTGTTTAACCTTTTGATCTGCTTCCAACAGCACAATTAAAATGTCCCCTGCCATTTTAGCTTTTTCCAAAAAAATGACATGCCCGGGGTGCAAAATATCAAAGCAGCCGCCGGCCACCACAATTTTCTTTCCCTGTCTTCTTAAGTCCTTAACCAGTGAACCTAACCGGTTGATCGTCAGGATTTTTTCCATGCACTAAATCATACTACATATTACATAATGGACATTCAAGATACATATGGTGTAATATAGGGGGCGAAATGGCATTTTTTTTCAGTGTACCGGGACTGATTCTGTTTTTTATTATCTTTGTAGTACTTCCTTCAATTAAACAAGTTAATCAATTTGAAAGAGGTGTCCGGTTTAGGTTTGGAAAATTCAAGGACGAAATGACACCGGGCTGGCGAATTGTCTGGCCGGTTATAGAAGGCTGGCAGCGGATTGACATCAGGGTTAAGGCAGTTGATGTTCCGGATCAGGAAGCGATCACCAAAGATAATGTTTCTGCCCGGGTTAATGCCGTAATTTATTACCGGATCAGTGCCGCCCAAAAGGCTGTTTTAGAAGTAGAGGATTTCTTTTACGCTGTTTCACAGCTGGCCCAGACCACTATGAGAAATGTTATTGGAGAAACCTCTTTAGATGATTTGCTCTCCAAAAGAAATGAAGTAGCAGATAAGATTCAAAGAATTATCGATAAAGCCACTGATCCCTGGGGAGTTAAAGTTGAATCGGTAGAGCTTAAAGATATTATTCTGCCTGATGAAATGAAGCGGGTGATTGCCAGGCAAGCTGAGGCAGAAAGGGAAAGAAGAGCCATTGTGATCCGGGCCGAGGGCGAAAAAGCAGCAGCGGAAAATATCGCCACGGCCGCAGGCAGGCTGGCCAAAACTACCGGCGGTTTACATGTCAGGACCTTACAAACCCTATCCGAGCTTTCTGCTGACAAAAATAATACCATTGTCTTTGTCACGCCTTTGGAAATACTGCGCGCTTTTGATGGCTTCATCAAAAAGGGATCAAAAAAATAATTATGCCGGGGGTTTTCAGCTTCTCCCTCTGAGGAAATTAAGAATTTGGTTTAACAAATCTCTAATTTGATCCAGCGGGCCTCTGGCTCTCACTCTGACATCAGCCCCCTGTTTAAGTTTAATCTCCACCTCTTGATCGTCTCTAAAAACTTTGATTTCCTCAGCAAACTTTTTATTATCCACTATAACCCCCTCTACTTTTGCATCCTCCCCCACTTTTAAAGTGCCTTTTTGTTCAAATTCCCTGACCAGTGAAGGATCAATAAAAATAGTATTTCCGGCAATGGTGAAATTATCAGAAGCAATGGCCGAAATTCTGCCGCTGATTTCAAATCTATTTCCTTGTATCTCTACCTTTTGCTCTATCCTCTCTCTTATCTCCACTTCATTCTCATCCCCGTTTCTGCCTTCCACTGCCAAAAGAGAAACCGGCATCAATAACACTATACCTATTAAAACTATAAGTATTCTTTTCATATATTTAAGCTAGCACAATCGGGTAAAAAATAAGTAAGTTTTAGGCAACAATTAGGTTAAAGCTATTAGAGGTACTTTTTAACTTTTTTGACTAAATTAGCTATGTCAAATGGTTTTTCCAAAAAATCATCCGCCCCGAAGTCTTTAGCAGTTTTTGCCAAATCCCGGGTAGCCGAGACCAAAATAATCGGGATATGCTTGGTGCTGGCTTGACTTTTTAAGTTCCTGCAGATTAGTTTTCCGTCTGAGTGGCCCATCCAAAGATCAAGTAACAACAAATCAGGTAAATTAGTTCTCATCTCTTTTATGGTTTGCTCATCCACGGCTATTGCTACTTCAAAACCGTTCATCTCTAAAATTGTTTTAACTACATCAGCAATCCCCTGGTCATCTTCTGCCACCAGGACTTTTTTCTTGATATCAGTCATTTAGCCTCTCCTTTGCCTAAAGGAATAGAAAAAGAAAAGACTGAGCCTTTTCCGGTCTCGCTTTCCACCCAGATTTTACCTTCATGCCTTTTAATTATTTCTGAAGAGATATAAAGCCCCAATCCCAAGCCGGTAGGAGTCCGCTCTCCCAGGGTTTCAATCTGATAAAACCGCTTAAAGATTTTTTGTTGCTTTTCTTTAGGAATTCCGATACCAAAATCTTGTACTGACAGGACAATTTGGCCATTCTTACCATTAGTCATAACTTTGACTTGATTTTTTCGTTGAGAGTATTTAACAGCATTTGTCAGAAAATTGGTCAGCACCTGGCCAATACGCTCCCTATCTCCATAAACAACCGTTGTCCGGGCTAACTCTTTAACCATCTCATGTGCCGGTGAGATACGCTGCACTTCTTCTACAGTCTCATCAACCATTTCATTAAAATCAAAATAATCTTTATTAAACTGTAACTTGCCGGTTTGTATCCTGGTAATATCCAGCAGCTCTTTAATTAAGCTGATTAATCTGTTAACTTGTCCCTCCATCTTTCCCAACATCTCTGCTGACTTGATATCGCCCTGATCATAAAATACCTGTTGTAGTACTTGGGCATAGGCCTTAATGCTGGTAACAGGAGTTTTTAATTCATGAGTGGCCACTCCCAGAAAGTGATCTTTCTGCTGTTCCAGTCTTTTTAATTCAGTAATATCTACGCCATAAACCCTGACGCTGCCGATTTCAGCCACATAATGGATACTTTCCCGATACCATCTGTCTCCCAGGTTTACCTCCCGAATCGAAGACCTGTTCGTTTTTTTCATGCGCTGCGGTTTAATACCAAGAAGAAATGGATGTTGGCTGTTTTTATCTAGGATATCGGGAAAAAGTTTAAGTAAAGCCGGATTAACATAAGTCACATTGCCCTGCATATCCATTTCAGCAATCGGATTAATGTTCAATCTGGGAAATGAGGCTAAATGAACAATTTCTTTTTCCACCCGACGGAGTGCCTCTTTTGCCTGTTTTTGACCGGCGCTTTCGATAATTTCCCAGGATCCGGAGCGCTTAATCAGTGCAAATTGGTGGTTGGTAACTACATCTATAATCTCCCCGGCCCCGCATTTATCAAGAAAATAGGTACATAAAACCAGTAGCTTGTAAGGGCCGATGACATTATTTATTTGGGCTTCATAAGAGGCAAAATCATCCCAATCTTTTTTATTATCAATCCAGAAAGGATTACCGCTTACCCTCATGCCGTCAAAGCCGCGGGCTTTCCCCTCATTGTGTTTCCCTACCCACTTTTTTAGCACCCTCTTCATCTCAAACTTACCGCTTTTTAAATACCAATTGGTATAAGGAAAAATCTCTATCTGCCCTTTTTTTAAGTATTTGGCAAAATTAGGAATGGCCTTTTTCATGGCCGCCTTAGCCTCCTGATCAGTTAGAAATTCTGAAGTCACCCAGACACAGAACTCGTTATTTTCCAACCCGGCCTTAAAATAACGCACTAAAATATCAGAAAGATCTTTTTTTGTCTGATAAAACTGGCAAAAATGGGTACCCCAGGGTAAATCACCGACAATTTTTAAACCTGAGTCTCTTAGCCCCTGTTTGGCTGTTTTTGCGGCCTTTTTCATAGAAGATCTAAAATACCCCCGCATTCTACCAAAGAAAATAATATTACTCAAGCATACTAACCAGTAAATAAATAACAAACATCCCCAGAAAAAGTAATATAGTTTGAATTATAGCCACATTTTTTTTGTCCTCATGGTGGATTTCCGGGATCAAGTCAGAGGCGGCAATATAGATAAAAAAACCGGCCGCTAAGGCCAGGAAAGCCGGTAAAAAGGCTTTTATATTCTCACCGACTAGAAAGGCAACGATCGCTCCGCCTATAGCCACTAAAGCGCTCAGGACATTGATAGCTATAACCTTTTTCTTTTTTAACCCCCTATGAAGCATAATGGCAAAGTCCCCTATCTCCTGGGGAACCTCATGAGCTACTATAGCCAGAGACGTTACCACCCCTAAGGGAATACTGACCATAAATGTTAGGGCAATCACTATCCCGTCAATAAAGTTATGAGTACTATCGCTAATAATTAGTAACGGGATAATTGATTTACCTTCCCGGGGGCTGGTATGGTCAGAAGCATGGTGGTGAAACCAATGGATAAACCGTTCCACCAAAAACAGCACGGAAAATCCGACCACAGCCCAAAGGAAAATATCCCCGCCAAACTCTTCTGCCTCCTCAAAAGCTTCCGGCAACAGATCAAAAAAAGCTGTTCCCAATAGCACACCGGCCGCAAAGGAAGTTAGAAAATGAGCTATTTTAATAGCAAATTTTTCCTTATACAGCAGTATTAACCCCCCAATTAAAGAAGCAATACTGCCTAAGAATGTAAAAAGTAAAATATAACCTAAAACTGACATGATTTTAATTATTATACACAATCTATTTTCCAAACACCTTTTTCTCTAAAAGCAGGAATAGTTTGACGCTTAGCTGCATTTAATATCACAGGGGCTGGTTTATTCTGCTGAATCGCAAATTCAGTAGCCTCAATAATTGTAGATCCTTTTAAATAAGCCGTTCTTTTATGTAAAGCCTCCATCAGGGCAAGCGAAATTATTTTTCCCATTGTTTTAATTGTTTTATCATCTCTGTATTCCTTAAACGAGCTATAATAGATTTGTTTCTCCTTGTCCCGGATGATTATCCCCGGAAACCCTAATCTATATAGCTGATAATTTATGATCACTCTGCCGATCCTACCATTACCATCATTAAAGGGGTGAATTGTTTCAAATTGCAGGTGGAACTTAGCAATCTTGTCCACAAAATAACTTATGTTGTTACTTGAGTACTCTATTAAAGCCTCTTCAAGCATCCGTTCTATATGTTCCGGAGGTGGAGCAATAAAACTACCTATCCGGACATACTCTTCTTTCTTCCGTAATCTTCCGGCAATGCCTTCGTCTATATTCCCTAGTAACATTTGATGAAAAAGCAATATGGTTTCCTTAGAAAGCTCTTCCGAAGACTCGCCGCGCACATACTCCATAACCCCGGCCAGATTCTTAGCTTCGTAAACTTCACGCAGACTGACATTGCGTGAAACTTCCATCTCAAGGAGAATCTTTTCTGTTTCTTTCAAAGTAAGTGTGGAGTTTTCTATGGCATTGGAGTTATAAACACTTTCCGGAATTTCGGCTTCGTCAATAATTTTAAGTAAAGACTGCTTACCTATTTTAAAACGGTCATATTCTTTTTTAAGGGTTTCTATTCTTTTTTGCAGAAAAAGAGGAGTTGGCATAAGAATTGTATTATATCAAATTCACGTTATTTTGTCAATTTAACGTGAATTATATGCCGTTTACGGGATAAATTCACGGTATTTTTGCTCCCCAAGCCTTGACTTATTATATCAGCCTATTTTAGATACATTCTCCAATAAAAGTTATCCGGGGCAATTAAGTCAAAGGATAAATGTCCAAAGCTACTTCTTCATAAGGATAGACTTTCTTTACTGATCTTCCCATATTTATTTAAAGTAAGTTTCATTGGCAAATTTGATTTGTTCAATAAACAATCTTTTAATATGGACTATACTGAGCTGCTCATAAAAAAGTATTAAGGCTTTCTTAAATTCCTCTTCATCCACACTCCTGTAAGATAAAGGGTAAAGATCCCAGGCCAGCAAGATAGCATTAGTTAACATCCTTCCTGTTCTTTTATTCCCGTCAGAATATGGCTGAAGATAGGGAATCATAACATGGGCAATTAGGGCCTTCTCAAAATAATCCTGAGCCAGATTTATTGCTTTGACTATTCTCTCAAACGCCTCTTTTATTTGAAATTCATTGTCAGGGGGTCTATAAAGCGTGCCTGTTATACCCACCGCTTGTTTTCTAATTCCGGTGGAGATGGATAAATCCTTAACTAAAATATTATGCAGTTGATTAATGTCTGAAGTAGAGATTACCTGAAAATCATTTTTATTTTTAAGTATGGTGTCAAAAGCTGATTTATGGTTTAAAATCATAATAGCCTCATCCTTAGTTTTACCTCTCGCCTCTTCCTGCTCTTTAATTAAACTTTCAGTTTCCAGGAGGGTATAAGTGTTACCTTCAATTTTGGAAGACTTCCATGATAGCTCAATAACAAATCTTTCCAGTTCCCTTTGCAAGATGTCCGGTGCTAAATGGCTGGTTTTTTGGATAAAACTGAACTTCGATTTTTGAAGATCAGCCAGCTCGTTGGGTAATAAAAGGTTATGTAGAAATTTAAATACACCCCCGTCAAAACCTTTTTTAACATCTGCTCTTTTATCAGGATCCAGGGCAAAATACTGTTCAAGATCAAAATAGCGCAGGAGTGGATTATCTACCACTGATAAATAACGGGTTGCCTTTGCTTTACCGTCAATTTTTATCAGCTTAGCACTAAGAAGAATATTCAAATCCCGGATTAATGTTGGTTTTGATATTGGATATAATTTCTCAACTTTTCCCTGAATTTCTTCTCTAAGTAACCCTTCTGACTGGTTGATAATATTTAAAATATAACTTTGCCTTGGAGTAAGGATCGTCTCATTCATGTGTATCAATCGTATCATATTGAGACGATCTGTCAACACTTCAATTTAGTCAGTATTGACCTCTTCGAGAGCCTGAGGGCTCCTCGGAGCCTCGAAGGCCTGAGTTTGCCGAAAGTGTCAAGAGGTTATAATAGGCAAAGCCTGTTACAACGCTTCGCGTTATAATAACAAATTTCAGCTCCACTGAGTTGGAGAGCTTAAGAACTTGCTCTCAAGTTCGCAAGACCTTGCGACGCAAGCGTCTTAGGACTGGCACTTTTAGAATCAGCGAATGAGGAAGTATGCTAAAGTAAATTATGGGGCAAAAAGGGAATCTCGCAGTTTTGATTCTAATTGTCTTTATTATTATCTCCATCATCGCTATTATCGGAAGTCTTCTTATCCATAATCGTTTGGGGCTTTGGCCAAAAGATTTAATTTCAAACAGGATATTTTCCAGGGAGCAGATGGAAGAGAAAGCCGCAGGTCTTGAAAGAAATTATCCCAAAGTTATCAAGGGGAACTGGGAACCTTCCTCTTTTCATATGTCCAAAATGCTGGATGAAGATTTAAATAAGATTAAAAGTCTCGGCGTTAACACAGTTTCCGTTTCTGTAGAATATAGTCTTAACCAAGATGGCACTCCGTCTCTCAAAGACGAAAACCAGTTGATATCTAATATTGTCAAAGCAAAAGAAAATGGCTTGGCAGTTTTAGTGGCCCCTAATTTTGTAGGTTCTGCCGGGCATAATTTTAAGGAGGAAGGAATCGATATTGCTCTTGAGGATTATCTGAAGGTCTCGGAGGAAGTTGCCCTAAAATGGGCGGCAATTTCTGAAAAATATAAAGTGGAATTTTTTGCTCCACAAAATGAGTTCAACGGGATAATTGGAGGCAATTTTGCCCAAGGCGATGAGGAAATTGCCCATATAACTTCAGAGTGGCACCGCAATCTCCTGCCCAAAATAAAGACAGTTTATTCTGGCAAAACCATGATGAAGTTGTCCACAGTGCAACAAGGTACGGATGCAGCCGGCTATGACCTGGTGGGAATTACCATCTTTCATGGAAATGATGAACTGGGAGAATTTAGAAAACGAATTATCTCGCAATATCAAATCCTAAAAGATGTTGCGGAAAAAAGCGAAGCCATGTGGCTGGTTTCTGAAGCATGGTTTGCATACGGTGGACCATTTTTCCAACAAACCCAAAACAAAGCAGGAGAATCTTTGAATGAACTTCAGGATGATTATTTTCAAATTTCCCTGGATGAGTATTTAAAATTTACAATTGATAAACCGGCAGGCTATATTTTTATTGCCTGGATCATGCCCGGAATGGATATTAAAAACCGTCCGGCAGAAAAGGTAATTAAAGAATATTTTGGTAAATTATAATGAACTACTAAAAATATCAGAGTAATAAATGAGAGGCTAAGTTCGGGTAGTAAGCATTCGGCTCCCGCTGGTAAACATGTTCAGGAATAAAGAGATTGAACTTGGACATAGCCTAGAAAGTCTCAAAGTCCTCTACTCTGAGCTTAATATACCAGAACGTAGCTTCTCAATCTAAAATCACTTCTTTCTCCCCCTTTATATATTGACGAATTAATAAACTAATTAAGGTCTGATAGGCTAAACCATTTCTCTTGGCTTTAGCTTTAACCTTAATGAGATCCTCTATATTCACCCTTAGCGTAATACTCTTGGTCTCTTGTAACTGCCTAAAGTTTTTAGCTGCCTCCTGAAACATTTCTTTAGTAGCTTCTAAGTTAGGTGTACTAACAAACTCACCCTTATCTAGTGCATCTTCTATCTCTTGCTCGTATTTATCAAGTATTACTTTCATTTTTTGACACCTCCTTTCAGATATTTATCAGTCAAAACCCTACTTGGATAGGCTGTTTTAAGAAAAATTGCTTTTCTTTTCTTATCTATCACATAAGGCACAGCATATACATATTCTTTTATCTTTACTACTAATATTCTTTGGTGAGGATATTTTTTGCTACTATGCCTTATATTACCTAGTATTTTCTTCCCTTCAATAGCAGTAACGACATCCTCCAACCCCACTCCTCTAGTTTCTTTTAATAAAAGATTTTTCTCTTCGGCAAACTCAATTCTGTAACCCTGGTACTTCACAAATATATTATACTCTCTGTACATACTTTGTCAATACAGTAATAGGGCTAGTTAAGACATGATCCAAGATTTTGTATAATAAATACATGATCAATAACCTTGATGTAGACAAACTTCTTGATGAAGCTGATATAGAACATCAAAAACAACAATTACTTGAAGTGAGAATAAAAAACCAATTGTTCGTTCATATCAAGAATTTCTTGATGAAGATGGAAAAGTTAAAGATAAATCCCCTTTTTATGTAGTTGTCCATAAAGCTGTAATCGAAGACGACAAACAACAAATAGATGAACAGACTCGCAAAAAAATATTAGGAGAGATTGATTTCATTGAAAAGAATTTCGACCATACCTCTGCTGGTCCTTTTCAAAGAGCAGCCGTACCTCACGATCGACCGATCATAGTGTGCGGTGCCTATGATGCTGTATGTGTTGGACAACAACACGATTTGCTTATTAAAGGAGGATTTGACGCTTATATATCCAAAGAAGGAACACTACCTTTTACTCCTAATAAACCTGCATACGAACCGAGTAATCAATAGTTTAGCTTATCCTAACAACCTAAACTCTATTTTGCTCCCCCTCCCTAGGATTACTATACCGGAAAATACCTTTGTTTCTATCCTACAAACATTCCAAAATTTAGGCTATATTGGTGAAATGAGACAAAGATGGGAAAAGATTAAGAAACTGCAGGTAAATACGGAGGGAATTATTGGTACAAATACAGGATTTATAAATTCTTGAAGAAATGATAGCCATAATTCTTGTATCCTAAGCTCTCGTAAAATTTATGCCCTTGTTCATGCTTGTATTGAGATTCTATATAAACCCTATGACAACCTAGCTCCTTAGCTTTCTTCTCCACTTCTTGCATTAATACCTTTCCAACTCCATGCCTGCGAGAATCTGGATCAACATACATCTCATCTAATTCTGCTATTGGCTTTGGATAGCGGATAACAGGCCTGACCGAGAAGGTCGCCACTCCAACTAGTTTTCCCTCCTCTTCTGAAACATACACAAAATTAGTTGTACTGTTTAGAACTTTTGAGAATGAGTCGTTTTCTAATTTTGAATACCTATCTTCCCCAACAAAGTCATTATACAAACTCATTATTTGGTGATAATCAGACTCCCTAGCTAATCTAACAATCATAGATAATTTTATGAATTATTCTCCTTAACTAATTCTAACCTAGGTTCTCCATCTCCAAAATAATTATCTTTCCATCCCTCAATCTGAAAACCCATTTTAAGATAAATACGAATTGCACCACTATTATGTGGGTGAACTACTAAATCTACTTTCTTTGCATCTTTTATTTGATCCAATAACCATTCCATAGCTTCAGTACCATATCCTTTACCTGCATATTGCGGAAGGATTGCCAAACCATCTATGGAGATATGACCTGGTTCTTTAGGACTGTAGGCAACAGTTCCGATTGGCTGATTATCTTTAAGAACGAAAAATACTTTACATTTCTGTAAATAATCCCTCATTTCCTTCTCGGAATTATAGGCAAGAAAAAATCTAGGGGCAACTGAAGCAGCTTTCTTCTCTAAATCTCGCACCGCCTCCCAATCTTGTTCAGTAGCCTTCTTATAACTTAACATAATAATTTGTAAAATTAGTTTACAGTGTTTTTGGGTACACCGCCAATAAAATTTTCTATATTAGAAGTAAACATTTCCTGCTTATTGATTGCTGCCTCCTTGCTAATATAAGCCATTGGTGGGTAGATAATGCAGTTTTGGTAAGGTAACAACTTCTTTAAATCTTCCTCTGCCATTTCATCAGAATGGTCAAGAATAAAGATAATATCACCCTTTTTAAGCCTTTTGATCAAGGCATCAAGGTCAATTAACTCCATTGGGGCAGTATTAATAACCACAGCCCCTGCTTTAAGGACTTGGAGTCTGTCTTTGTTAAGTATCTTTTCTGTTTCCGGTGTTTGAGCTAAATTTATTGATAAAAAGGTTGCTTCTGCAACTAAATTATCCAAATCCTCATACTTAATACCCTTTGCTTCTACATCATCTTTTCTATTCCTAGACCAATATCTAACTTCAGCATTAAATCCTAAAGCTAATTCTGCTACCCTTGTGCCTATATTTCCCAAACCAATAACTCCAAAAACCTTATCTTTAATCTCAATAGCTGAAATACTTGCTTCAGAAACATTACCCGCCCTACCCCTTCTTTTCCCTTCCTCAAGCCCCCTAATCGCTTCTAAAATAGCTGCAATGGTAAATTCTGCTACAGACTCAGTGCTATAACCAGGAAGGTTACAAACAATTATCCCTTTTTCTTTAGCGTAAGCTGCATCAACCTTTCCAAAAGCTGTTGCCAAAATACCAATGTATTTAAGATTTGGAGCAGCATCCATCATTTGTTTATCTACCACCACTCCGAAACCAACTAATAAGCAATCCATATCTTTTAAACTTTCTTTTATTTGGGGATTATCTTTAGGGAGGATCACTTTATTTTCAGCAAGAGCATCAATTCTTTTCCAATAATCAGGACCAACCTTATTTTCATCCACATTGATTGAAAGAATTTTCTTAAATTTCATCTAGCTACTTTTTACTCTTTTTGTCTGGAACCGTCAAGCTTATTCCTATACAATCCTAAATAGTCTAACTGACAGTTTAACTACAATTATAAAAGCATTTCAGAATCCAATCTGGGCTGAATAAGTAAGACAAAGATTAAAGATAATAAAGACTATAATGGTTTAACCTTTAAATTTCTAATAATAGCTCCATGTTTTAAATGAGCTCTGAATCCGACTAGGCCATATCCTAATCTAAATGGAATTTTTTGAACGTGACCGGCAAATAATCCACCTACAAGAATGTCTTTGGTTTTTTCTCTGTTGTCTTTAACTCCTGACTCTATATGATTTACGTCCACATATACAGGTAGTATCCAGCCAAATATTGGGCTATTTTTGTAAAATATACGAGCAGTATCACCTTTTACTTCCAAGGAAATCTTAACAAAGTCTGAGAAATCTAAAGGTGGAGTAATTTCCTCTACACTCATTATTTCCCAACCTCCTTTATATCTGACATGTGGTTTTATACTAGAAACTAGTACCAATTCTTCTCTCTTATCATCATTTATCCTTATATAACCCTCGGCATTCTCACCAATCTCTATCATAAAATAGTTATCTAAATCTTCAGCCCTAAAAATGAGACTAATAAGATTTTGGTTCCTAAAGTTATCGGGTTTGAATTTCATTTCAAAACTCATTTTAAAGTCTTTCCAATAATAATTATTTAAAAGGCATCCAGCACGCGAAGATTTAACAAATAGATACGCATCATCTACGAGTTCTGTTTTTCCATGAAATAGCCACTTATCAGGCCAGTCTTTACTATTAAACTGATATGCTTTATTTTTATTCCTATATACATTAAACCAGCAAAACCAATTTTTAATTAATACAAAAAGTAATACCAGCAACAGGAAAAACCCAGCAACTTCAACAGCGTCTGGCGGATCAATAATATATGGAGAAATTAACTTTAATTGTTCACCAAACAAATTCCCAACCAACCTACCTGTAAAAAGAATGATTAAACCAGATAAGAACCAAGTGGCTACATCCTTTGTTAATTGCCACTTATCCTTAAAATCTAAAAATCGATTTATATCCATAAAAACCTAACGCCTGAGCAGGTTTAATTTTGGTTCGATTAACGTCAACCCTTGCTCCCCCGAGAGGATTCGAACCTCTAACCTAGTCATTACTTTAATGGACTATCTCATCACCATAGATTAAACCTTTAGGTGGTGGGCGCTTAAAGATGTACTCATCTAGTCTCTGCACCTTCCCCCCGCCAAAGGCGGGAGGCTTGGCTCAGGATTGTCCTTCACTTTCGTTCAAGACGTTCCCTGAATTCACCCACTTCTCATTCCGATGTTTCCACCGAAAGCTGCTAACACAGTGACCCGCTCTACCATTGAGCTACAGGGGATTATCAATGTACGGGTGATATTTTATCATTCAATAACGCCGAAATCCACCCTATTATTTTTGCTTAAAATATAGATTGCCGCGCTAATCACTCGCAATGACGGAACAGGCTATTCCAGGTAATCTCTTAACTTCTTAGCTCTGGTGGGGTGCTTGAGTTTCCTGATGGCTTTGGCTTCAATTTGCCTGATTCTTTCCCTGGTGACCCCAAACTCTTTCCCTACTTCTTCCAGAGTCCGCTGTTTACCGTCTTCCAGCCCAAATCGAAGCTGGAGCACCCTTTTTTCCCGGGGTGACAGAGAGTCCAAAACTTCATCCAGGTGAATCTTTAATAGCTCTCTGGTGGCCTGTTCATCCGGCTGTAATCCCTGATCAGCGATAAAATCCCCCAAGTGGGAATCTTCCTCATCCCCTACCGGAGTCTCCAAAGAAGTTGGCTCCTGTGAAACCTTAATAATCTCCCGGGCTTTATTCTCATCTATCCCTAATACTTTGGCTACTTCATCCGGGGTAGGTTCCCTACCCAGCTCCTGCATTAATCTCCGCTGGGTCCGGTTAAACCTATTGATTGTTTCCACCATATGGACAGGGATACGGATAGTCCTGGCCTGGTCGGCAATAGCCCTGGTAATAGCCTGTCTGATCCACCAGGTGGCATAAGTAGAAAATTTATAACCCCTTCTCCAATCATATTTATCAACCGCCCTCATCAAACCAATATTGCCCTCTTCAATTAAATCCAACAAGCTCATCCCCCGCCCGACGTATTTTTTGGCTATTGATACTACCAACCGCAAATTGGCACTGATCAGCTTATCCCGGGCCCTCTTTTCATTTTTTTCTGCTTTTTTGGCCAGCTCTATCTCGTCTTGTGCTGTTAAAAGCGGAATTTTACCGATATCACGAAGGTATTGCCTAACAGGATCTGTCACCGCACCTCCCTCCAGAGTAGATAATATCTCCAACTCTTTTTCCAACTCAGAAGGGGTTTTACTCTCAGCCTCAAGTTCTTCCGTAGTAGTTTCAAAAACATCAATGTTTTCCGCAATTAACTTAATATAAAACTCGTCTAGCTCTTTTATTGTTTCCTCCGGCTTTGGGAAAATCTGCAAGATCTCTTCTTGGGTCACAAACCCCCGATCCTTACCTAATTTCAGGAGTTTTTTAACGTCTAATTGTACTTGTTTTTTCTTAGCCATATATTTAATTAGTCGTCAGCTTTCAGCTTTCAGTCGTCAGATTTTTAATTTTTAGTCTGATAGCTGAAGACTGATGACTGATAGCTACTAGAGATTCTTCAACTTTACCGACAAGTCTCTAAACCGCCTGTTCAAAGACTCTACTGTTTCCATCTTATCAAATTCCTGGGCATTCTTGATTTCCAGGGAAAGTTTTTCTAGGGATGCCTTGATTAAGGCTTTTTTAAGTTCTGAAACTACCCCCTCCAGCTCCTTCTGCCAGTATTTTGCATCAATCAGCTTGCTGTCAAGTTCTATTAAGTATAATCTATCTATCTCTGAAAGCAACTCTTTTGGCAGGCCGGAGGCAAATTCATTAATATCAAATGCCCTACTCTTAAAAGATATGGAATCCAGGTATAATACCAGCAAAACAAAAATCTGGCGCCATTTTTCGGCTAAGAATAATGTTTCCGGAAAATTAGGAAAAAAATTGGATTCCTGTGGCGGATGTAGCAGCAAAGTAATTAAATATTCCTCCAACAGCTCCCTTCTTGATTTGATAGAAACCACATTATCAGCAGTGGTTTTCTTCAGCAAATTAACATAGCTTTTTGAGGTCTCCTGACGGGCTTTTTCTACGCTTTCTCTGATTATTTTTTCTTCGGTTTTCAAGAAGGCTGCCAGCCTTTGGATATAGCGCTCCCTGATTAAGTCATCCGTAATCTTCGCCCAGACAGGAATCAGCTCTTCCCCGATTCTCCTTAAATCTGCCGCTTTTTTAGTGTCATATCTTTTGGCAATCGAGGCCAAATAATAATCATAAATAGGCACGGCTTCCTCCAAGGCCTTCTGCCATAGAGCAGGGTTCTCACGAATGACTTCTGCCGCATCCTTGCCGCCTGCCAATTGAATCACTGACAAATTTAAGCCGGCTTTATCTGCTATTTCAATACCACGGCGGGAGGCGCTATCTCCGGCCAAATCCATGTCAAAACCCAATTTTAGGTTTTCCGTATATTTTTTTAACAGTTCAATTTGCCCTTCAGTTAAAGCCGTCCCCTTTGAGGCCACAATATTCTTAAAACCGGCCTGGAAAGACATAATCATATCCATTTCCCCTTCCACCAAAATAGCCTCATTTGTATTCCTAATCTCTCCTTTGGCCAAATTGATACCGAAAAGGAAACTGCTTTTATCAAAAATTGCCGTCTGGGGGCTGTTAATGTATTTTGGCTCAGCCGGCAGTAAGACCCGGCCGGAAAAACCCCGCAGATGTCCTTTACCGTCAATTAAGGGAAAAGTAATCCGACCTCTAAAACGGTCATAAGCGGAGCTTGCGGCTGCACCTAAGCTGCCGGATTTTGATGCTACCCCTAAACCGGAGGCAATAATTTCCTGGTGGCTAAAACCTCTTTTGAGTAAAAACTTAGTCAAAGATTCCCAGGAATTAGGGGCATATCCCAAACCAAATTCTTCAATTGAAGAATTGCTGATCCCCCGTTTTCTTAAATATTCCAGGGCATTTTTACCCAGGGAGTGTTTGGTTAAAATATGGTGGAAAAATTCCTGGGCTTTTAAGTTAGCCTCAAACAACCGTTCCTTGGCATCTTTTTTATCAGAAGTCCTTTTCTGCAGAGTTATGCCGGCCTTTTTAGCCAACATTTCCAAAGCTTCCTTAAACTCCATGCCTTCCTTCTGCATCAAAAAGGTGAATAAATCGCCCCCAGCTCCGCAGCCAAAACAATGCCAGATTTGCCGTTCCGGAGAAACCACAAAAGAAGGTGTTCTCTCGTTGTGGAAAGGGCAATTGGCTTTAAAATTTACACCTGATTTTTTTAGGGGAAGGTATTCGGAGATTAAATCAACAATATTAATTTTTTCTTTGATCAGATCAACGTCGTCCATAGCTTTGCAATCATCTTGTCGTCCGAAAAAACGGGACCACAAGAGATTGTGGCTGGATTGTACACCAAAGAAGGCCCGAAAACAAGGCTACGGGTGAATCGAGGTAAAAACGGGCGGTGGGAGAGGGATTCGAACCCTCGGTAGACTTACGCCCACACGATCTTTCCAGGATCGCCGGTTAAACCACTCCCGAATCCCACCTTCTAAATCCTAGTGATTTTAACACTTTTGACGCAAATCAGACAATGCCCTTGACAAAAAACAGGTATTACTATAAAATAGGTAATACTATGTTGCAAATTCAAGCTACTACTATTACTCAAAAAGGGCAAGTAACAATACCTGCACCGGTCAGAAAAGCTTTAGGCCTGAAACCCGGCGATCAAATAAATTTTAAAGTTACCGGCAAAACTAAGGCAGAGATAAAACCTAAAAAGAGATTTTCTATCATGTCACTCTACGGCTCCTTAAAACCAAAAGTCATACCAAATCTAAGCGGCCAGGAGCTAATTAAATGGGAAGAACAGGCTTGGCCGCAAGCAGCTGTAGAAAGAGATCAAAAAACTATGAGAAGTATTAACAAGTAAAAATCATGATTTTACTTGATGCTAATATTATCCTGCGTTTTATTCTTGCTAATGACCCCGAGCTTTCTCCTAAAGCTGAAATTATAATTAAAAAAATTGAACAGGGAAAAGTAAAAATTCAGATAACTCTACTGGCTTTTTCGGAAGTGGTTTTTACTTTGGAGAGAGCTTACAAGATGCCTAAAGCAGAAATTACCCAAAAATTACTTTATTTACTACAAGTTAACAACTTAAAATTCGAAAAACAGAATATGCTACCTGAAATTTTTAAGTATTACCATGAAAAAAATATCAGTTTTATTGATGCTTACCATATTGTCCTGATGAATAAAAAGAAAATTAAGAATATTTATTCTTTTGACCGGGATTTTGATAAATTTCCTGAGGTTAAAAGACTTGAAAATTAAAGTATTGTATACTTAGCATATGTTTAACTGGAACATGCCGGATTTAGGAGTAGGAATTTTTATCCTGGTTTTATGGGAGGCTTTTTGGAAAGGCATTGGCCTTTGGAAATCAGCCAAAAAGGGTAATCTTCTGTGGTTTGCAGCTATATTTTTAATTAACTTTTTCGGCTTGATCCCTATCTTTTACCTTTGGAGAACCAAGCAATTAGAAAATGTAGTAAAAGATTTCCAAAACTTCTTTAAATCAAAGTTTCAGAAGTAATTAGAATTTAAGCAACTCCTACAGCAGGATAAAAATTTGCAAGATAATCCTTTGCTGTATCTGTCCAAAGCTGAGGATCGCATCCAGCTTTTTCAACTACTCCACCACGAACCTTTAAGGTCTCCGGGTCAGTATCTAAATAGCGGTAAGTTCTAAAACTAACCTCTTTCACATGCTCAAAAGCATCAACTAAATAATGTAAACCTTCTTGCTTTGCTCTTTGTTGTAACCGGACAGCCCCTCTATGAATGGTTGCACTTTCTTTAGGCCAAACTCTTGCATGATAATCATCTTCCATAGTCTCAGCAATCTTGGGCTCTATATTTAGGTAACCGGCCACTGTCTCAAGCGCTGCAGAGGTTTTAATAATAGCTTCCCATTGCCCAGGTTCCAAATCCTCAAAATCCAGGTAAGCAAACATATTTAATCCATCTGAGCTTATCCCTTGAATAAAGCCTAATTTATCTATAGCGATGTAAAAAGTTCCTAGAGGAGAATCAAATAAAGCTTGTAGTCCTTTCCTCATCTTATTAGCTTCCTTCGTGAATTCGGTAGTCCCGAGTAGTGAGTCAGCCTCTCTTAATGCTGCCATATATTGAGCTTGAAGATTAGGAAAAACAACAGGATAAACAACTTTACCATCCTCTCTACCTGGCGTCATTGAATCTTTCCAATCAGTCCTGTCAAGGGCAAAATCCTGCGCGCCGCATAGCTTAGGGTCTTCCTCAAATTGATAGGTACATGAATTAATGTGAGAAAATACGTAAACCTCTATTGCTCCCTGTAGATTATCTCTAAATCTTTCTGCTAACGATCTATCCCCAGTTGCTCTTTGATAATGAGCGTGACCTATCAGATAAAGCGCGTCGGCATCAGAAGCATTATATTCTGTTGATAGCCCTCTTTTTACAACTACACCTGGTAACTGATGATGGTATTTAAAACGCTCAGCACCAGTTAAAGAGTCAGCTGTCTTTGCCTGATGTAAGTTACCAAAGATTAATTGACCTCTAATCATTTCTAGGTCATTAGCCATTATGCCAGATTCAAGCTGATCCCTGGAAAAATTTTGGATGAAGCCTTCATCTTCTCTACCTTCGTTTAAACCAGCCTTATAGAGTAATAATCCATCCGGCGTACAGATCTTTAGTCTTTCCCTTAGCTCAGGTGACATATGCTAATATTACAAATTTATACTAAGGTTATCTCCTTTAAAAAGTCAAGCACAAGAGATATTCCTGATTACCTCCTCCACCCAAAATCGGTGATGCCATTTGATTATTGGCCTTAAATCCTAAATTAGTAATCTTATCTATAACTTGTTCTTTGACCAACTCAGCTTTATCTGACGGCAGAACACCCTTAACAAGATCTCTTTTTTCTGCTTCATAATGAGGTTTTAAAAGAGCAATAATTTTGCCTTCCGGCTTTAGAAACTTTTTCACAATAGGCAGAATCAATTCCAATCTTGTCCAGCCGGCATCAATAGTGATTAAATCCACCTGGAAGGAGTAAGCAGAGCTTGCGACCTGACGGTCTTCAGAGCCCACCTTCCAGGTGTCGGGAAAAAGGATATTGGTTCTCTCCATTACCACTACCCGGGGGTCATTGCGAAGTTTCCAGGCTAATTCCCCATAAGCTGTATCTAACGCATAAACTTTTTTGGCTCCAGTTTGTAACAGGCAATCCACAAAACCACCTGTAGAAGAACCGACATCCAGCACTGTTTGGTCTTGAATATCAACATGAAATTGCTCTAGTGCTGCTCGGAGTTTAATGCCGCCTCTGGAAACAAACTGGTTATCCATTTTTTCTCATTTCCAAAGCTTTTTTAAGTAATGACCTGTCCTGAGAAAAAGTCAACTGTTTTAAGGCTTCTTCCGGCTCAAACCACCCTGACTCCTCCACCTCCCAATCATGATCAGCTATATTTCCGGATACATACTTCATCAAAAAATAAGTTACTACTTTGAAGATCTTTTCATCATTAAAAGTATATACATATTTGGAATAGCCTACCTTACCTATAATCTCGGCCTCCACCCCGCCTTCTTCCCTGACTTCCCTTAAGGCAGATTCTTCCATTGTTTGTCCAGGATGATCAAGCAAGCCTTTAGGAAAACTCCAATGGTGATTTTGGGAGTGCTTAGTTAAAAGCACTTTTCCTTCGTTAAAAACTATTCCACCAGCTGAAAATTCTCGTTTCATGTTTTTAATCCACTTTATAATAAGTACGCCTGAGAGGATTCGAACCTCCGACCCCAAGATCCGGAATCTTGTACTCTAATCCACTGAGCTACAGGCGCATCATAACAACGCATCTTCGACATCTTTTTTAAAAGACTTTTTATCAAAAAATCCAATCTTCCATCTGGCTGTTGCTCCACGACACCATGCTCTCGCAAATAAGAGCTTCTTGACTTTTCTTGGTTTAATTGGTTTTTTAGTTTTTGGTAATGACATAAGCGGAGGGTGCAGGAGTCGAACCTGCTAGGGCTTTCACCCGATGGTTTTCGAAACCATTACCTTACCGTCCGGCCCACCCTCCCTAAAGCGCGCCTGGAGGGAATTGAACCCCCGACTTCAACGTCCGCAACGTTGCGCTCTATCCGCTGAGCTACAGGCGCAGGTAATGTGTATTGTACAACAGGCGAAGCTAATATGCGATTAACGATGGACGTTTTCCAGAGGAAAATGCTTTTGCAGTGATTCTGACCATTTCTCCATCAGTGATTTATATGGCTTTTCATGAAATGGCAAAAAGCGGGCTACTATTTTTTTAATCTTCTCATCATCTTCTTTGCCTAAAACCAACATCAACTGAGTAGGAAATCTAAGCCGTGTCTGAACATGTAAAACCTTTAAATTATCTTTTTCTTTAAACCAGAATGAATCCAAAAAATGCCAGAAATAAAAATCCTCACCTATTGTAATCCCCTGGGTAGAAATATGGTAAGTAATATTGTGCGGCGGCACAAAAGCCAGGACATAAGTCACGAAAGCAAAAGAAAGTATCACTCCAATCAGTAAAAACTCCTGGGCTAAGAAAGCAATTAGAACTAAAAGTAAAGCAATTATGGCAATGGTGGTGTAGTAGGAACGGTCTTTTTTCTTAAAAGGCCGGGCCGGCGCTTCCCAAGACAGTAGAGTTTTAAGCTCCTCTGCTTCACTCATTTTGGGGGTGAAAAATTCCGGTCCGGTAGCTTTTTCTGAATGTTTTTCTTTAGGTGCTTCTTCTCTAGGATTATCCTTGGGCATTTGATTTAAATTATATATCAAAAAAAAATTTAGTAACAGTTGCTCTATCAAATTCTGTTTTCCAGCTATCATAAGAAGATATATCTTTAATGAAACTTCTTTTCAGTAACTTAGGATTACTAAAACCAATCCTTTCTCGATATATGTCTATGCTTTCATGATTACTTAAATAAAGCGATCTCTTCATTGTAAGCGTAGGCTTTAAACCTAAATTGAGTAAGTTATCTTTTACAAATCTCATAAGTATCATATTTGCATTCCTGAAATTTAATTGTTTGTAAACACGAATCCCCTTTCTACTGTTATAAAGCTTAAATGATATTGACCCCTCTGTGTCGAATAACCCACGAACGCATGCTCTACTATATTCTTCTCTCTTCAATATCCAATTTGGCACTACTTTTGCGTTGGATATAATCCCCATGCTTTTAAGAAAATTTACCGCGATTTTGGAATTTATTCTAATATCTACAGCATTTTCTCTTTTTCTTTTGATTACAGAAAAAGTGGCTCCAGGAAATAAGTTTCTTGCTAAATTTTCCACATATGATAAATAATCTCGATCCGCGATAAAGTTTAGTGTAATACCTACCTGATAACCAGAAGCATAGCCATCTCCAAGACAAATACCAATAAATTCTGCTAAAAGTTTACCTTTACGAGGCAGTGTTACTTTATTAAGGCCATTCCTATTATAACCACTTGAACATGATAAAGAACAAAATTTACGAATACTTTCTCTTTTCCGATACTCATTCTTACAATGTTTGCAAACACCAAGCATCATATTTTTACACTAAACCACTCTGCATATATCATCCCATCAAGCTTCTAGCTTATCAAGTATCAATTTGCTACAATTAGCTTCTGAGGGTGGGGTGCTTGGAGTGGTTTATCAGGTTGGTCTTGAAAACCAATGATCGAGCAATCGGTCCGTGAGTTCGAATCTCACCCCCACCGCCCTAGGTTAATAACCTATAGTAGGAGAGGTCGCATAGAGGCCGAGTGCCGCGCAGTGCTAATGCGCTATACCCGTAAGGGTATCGTGGGTTCGAATCCCACCCTCTCCGCAGATAGGCTACAATAAAAATATGGCTAAAAAATTTAAAATATTTAATATTTCCCAAGTACCGTTTGAAGATATCCATGACACGCCAAACTAACAAAAGGCGCCTTAAAACCAGGACAAAAATGGAACTGGCATAAACATGATCAATACGATGAACTTGGAATTGTTTTAAAAGGAAAAGGTAAATTTTATTGGGTGGATGAAATTGCAAATTATAAAGAGGAAGATGTAATTATCATTCCAGCCGACACTAACCATAAATTTGAGGCCGAAGGCGATATAAACAGTGAATTTTACTTTGTCCGCATCAAAGTTTAGTTTTTATCTAGCTAACGTAATTGCCCAGACTTTTTTGACTCCATTTCTTTTCAAAACATAAGCGCATTCCCGGAGCGTTGAACCGGTAGTCCAGACATCATCTATGAGCAGCGTATAGGGTTTAGGGTGTAGGGTATAGTTAGGAGAAATCTCAAAAGCGTCCCGGATATTTTGGTGGCGGTCATAACCTTTTATTTTTACTTGAGGCTTAGTGTAGCGAACTCGTTTTAAACCTTCACAGTAATCTAAACCTAACTTTTTGGATAAAGTTTGTCCAATCAAAGAAGACTGGTTAAAACCTCTGTCATTACTCCTCCACCAATGTAGCGGTACCGGAATTACCACCCATCCTTCCCCTTTACTCTTTTTAATTTGCTCTAAAACAAACGGCTGATATTTACCCCAATATTCCACCAATATATCCACCAAGGTTTCTGCCAAACCGCTGACTCTACCATACTTCAGCTGTTTTATAGCTTCTCTTAATGAACCCTGGTATATGCCTAAACTCCACAGGCCGTCTAAGCCGTATCTTCTTTTGCAAATCGGGTGGGTTTGGCCTCCAACAGCTAACTGTTCACACTTAGGGCACACCAAATCCGTTTGCAAAATATTGGAAATACAATCCGTGCAGTAATAAGTATCTAACTTTTTACAGCCAACACACCTTTTTGGAAAAAGCAGATCTAAAATTAGATTCATATAATTGATTTTAAGCCTATTTTGTGGTAATATACAAACCTGGGGATGTATTGTCTCGACAGAATTGCTCTTTGAAAACTGCAAGCCGAATAGGAAACATTATTCGTTAAATATTGTTTCAAAACACAAACGGCAATAAAATTGTCGGATCCCTCAAGGGTCAAATTCAAAGCCTTATGGCTTTGAACGGCCAAGGCAGCTTTGCTGCTTTAGCAGCCTAACAGGGTACTTTAGAAATTGTTCTCTTTCTGACGGAATACTAAAGTACGTACAAAGTCAGGATGCTGTTAATCAGGTGTTGGTTGATCCGTATTAACAAAAGACAACTCAATCATTCATTAGTTTTCCTGCTAATTGGTTACAACTAATGAACAAAAATTAATTAGCTAAGCTTGTAGAAGATTTTAAAGTCACAATTTTGGACGGGGGTGCAAAGCCCCCCATCTCCACCCATTGACTATAACTCCACAGTAATATACGCTGAAGGTGTGAGAAAAAAGTGTCTTAAGTGTTATAGAATATTTGCTCCATCCAGTAGACACATACTATGTCCATCTTGTAGAGGACAAATATACAAAAAGCCATGTCCTAACTGCGGAAAGCTTATCCAACCAAAATCATTTCTTTGTGGCAAATGCGACGGTATGAACCGAAGAAAAGCGGACGGTGATCTTTACACTGATAAGAAAGGTTATATTCTTGTTTTTTCTAGAAATCATCCAAGGGCATCAAATCGTTATGTTTTTGAACATATTTTAGTGATGGAGAAAAAGTTAGGAAGATATGTATTACCCAATGAAAATATTCATCATAAAAATGGTGTTAAGGATGATAATCGCATTGAAAATTTGGAATTATGGGTCAGACCGCAACCAACAGGGGTAAGAGCAAAAGATGCCATAGTTTGGGCAAAGGAAATATTAAAAACTTACGGGAATGACGAAAATCAGTATTAGTTGTGTCCAACAAGATTGTTTCGCTGATCGCTCACAATGACGAAAGAAGAGGATGATTCTCTACCGCAAAGTTCTTATTCCGCATGTTATAGTTAATTTATGAGTGATATCGGTAAAGAAGGTCCGCGTATCCCCACTACTTCCTGGGAACAAATTAGGGCTATGCAATTAAGTACTCCCTATTCAGAAACGTTGAGGGCCTTTTTTGCAAGATCCAAAGAGTGGAGGGCTCAACCAAGACAACCAATTTCAGAAGAGGAGTTGAGAAATGCAATAAAACAACAAGTTATTAAGGCTAATGCTATGGTCCAAAATTACCATAACCCCGATTTAAAAATGATGAAATCCAGAAAAGTATTTGCTCAAGGTCTTGCTCGACCAGAGATTGGACAGCAAGTTCTAACCAGACTTTATTTTGGAATTGATTCCAGGCATTCAGCGGATGCTTTTAGTATATTGATTGATGAATTCTCAAAGGCTGGATGTATGAGGGATATTGATATTGCCTTTAATGAAACAGCTATTGAGGAAGGTCGAACTACCTCCGATATGCTTGTAATCTATGAACCGCAGTCTCGCCCAGTTGTATTAAACAAAATCTTATCTGCTTACCGTTTAGCCAAAGAGCAACACCCAGATGTTTTCAATCTGACTCCCAGACAGAGAGAGGCTGTGATGAGGCACGCCGTAATGCAATTTAAGGCTCCGATTGATGCAAACCTATCTTTTGTAGAAATGGATCCGGAAGATGCAGGGAAAAGCTGGGATACCGACGAAGTAAGAGAGATAAGAGCAGTTTCTGGTATAAATCATGTTCCTATTCCGAGCTTACCTAGACTAACTGACGAGGATTGGCTAAAAAAACAAGAGGCTGTAGAAAAAAGAGTTGTTTGGACTAAAAAGGCCGAAGAAGCCATAAAAAGCGGCAATGTAAAATCTGGAGATCAGTTAGAGTATAAAAGAAAATTATCCACCCCAGCTTTAGTTCAAAGAGGAACAATTACTGCAAAGTAGAAAAAATCATTCCCTCCCCCGTAGCTCTTGTTCCACTCTGCGCTGATGATCTTTTGCTTTAATTAGCTTTCTCTTATCAAATTCTTTTTTACTCTTAGCCAGGCCTATTTCCAGCTTAAACCGGTTATTTTTCTCATAGATTGATACCGGTACTAAGGTAGTCCCTTTTCCGGAGACTTTTCCAACCAGGGAGTTTATTTGATCTTTATGCAGTAATAACTTCCGGCTCTTCCCCGCATCATATTCTTTGTCTGCCGCCTGGTTATACCTGGGGATATTGGCATTGATTAAATAGGCCTCCCCATTTAGTACCCTGATATGACTCTCTCCCAAATCAATTCTGCCGGCCCGGATTGATTTAACCTCAGCACCTGACAGAACTATCCCGGCTTCCAGATGTTCCAGAATGTGATAATTATGGAGAGCTTTTTTGTTAATAATTCTCATAGTCATCAGTCTTCAGCTATCAGCTTTCAGACTTTTTAATTATATCAGTCTGATGACTGACGACTGACAGCTGATGACTATTTCAAGTCCACAGTATAGATCTTGCTACCATCAAGCAGATAAACCTTCTTCCCTTTTTCATCCACCACCAAATCCGTGGCTGCAGCAAATTTAGCACCAGTGATCTGGCCTTTATAAGCGCCGGTTTTAGTTAAAATAAGTAGCCGGGAATTACCGGAATCCAGCAGGTATAAGTTCTCGGTATCGGATGAGACAAAGAAGCTTTTCGGATCTTTAACTCCTTTATCTAACCCGCTATAGGCAAAATTATCTTTATCTCCCCTGGTTAAGCGGGTTATCTCTCCGCCAGTTTTAAGCACATAAATGGAGGATTCAATCTGCATTCTTAAAGCATTACTAAAATCAGCTGTAGTACCACCTTTCGTCAAATACTCTCTTTTGTCGGAATAACCCTCAGAAGTAGCCACATATTTCCAGATTTGATTAGTATCCAAAAGATAAACATTGCTGGCAAAGCCATACAGATCTTTAACCCCTTTTAGATCATCATCTTTTTTAGCTACAGTTGTTAACTTGGAATTGGTAATATCCACCCTTAAAACACCTTTATCCTTGGAATAGATAAATGCTAACCCACCGTTTAAAGAAACCAAGTTAGCCTCACCCAACTGCTCAGAACCGGCCAGGATTTGATTGCTCTTTTTGGCTAAATCTATTACCACCAGTGTTTTTACTCCCGGATCCAATAAAAGCAATTTTTCTCCTGATAAACTCATCCGGGTAGCCCGGAAATTCTTTTTTATTAAATCCAGATCTAAAAACAGCGGAAATTCGGAAACAGCTGATTCCTGCAAAATGGAAGCGGTTTCGCTCTCGAGTTGTGTTTTGAAATTTTGGGCTTCAATCTCTTTTGGCTTTAAGCTTAAAGCAGCATCAACCTTTTCTTTAGCCAGATCCAGTTTCTTCTTAGCTTCAGCCGGGTTTAAGCTGGCTAATCCTTTGGCCGCGTTAAAATTATCCCTGGCTTCCTGCAAACTGCTATTAAACTGTAAATCCCTTTCCCGGTCGCGGGTTGCTTTATATTGGTATCCGACACCCAAAGCAATAATTATGATTAAAATAACGGCTGCTGCCAACTTTCCCCTACCGCTGGTGGGAAAACGCGACCTCAGCTTATCCAAAAGTTTTAATATACCGCTTATAATAGCCTTCAGGAGTAGGGATGGTTTACTTATCCTCTTTTCACTGGCCGGCTCCGTCACCTCTAAATCTTTATTTTCTGATGAAATAGGTGCAATTTCCACTCTTTCTTCCACTGCCTCAACCAACAAACCTGCTAAACCTTCATTTTCTAAATCCGAGGCTCCGATTTTACTTTCTACTTCTTCTTCAAAAATCTCCAGCGGTAAATTTAAGGATTTCTCCAGCTCCTCTCCCAAAAACGAGATTAAGCTGCCGGTGGAAAAAAGTACTCTGTCACCATCCTGCAAAAACCCGGATATTATTTGGGACGGCGCACCGACTGATAAAAGCGCAGATAAAGTTTCTCCCCGCTTTAGATGCACTGCCACCGCTCCTTTGCCTATCAGATAGAGAGCCTTGCCGGAAACAGCCGCTAAACACAGATCAAAATCAGATCCTTCAGGAATTTTTTTCCCGGCCTCCTGGAAGGTGGCGTTTAATTTTTCTGCCGCCGTTCCTTCTGATTCAAAATAAAAATCTTCCAGTTCAGATAAAATTTGTCTGCCGGAGGTAAAAGCATCATCTGAAGTAAGTTCCAAAACCGCGAAGAATGAATTGTCGTCTTCCCGGACTGAAGAGACCACTTGAGCGGCTTTCTGATCAGTATTTAAGCCAATGACCTGAGCAATTTTAAGTTTCATAGGTTAATTCAAAGAATCCCGAATGCTAATATGATTAATCCAATGGCAAAGCCGGCATGGACTATGGAAAAAGCCTTCAGGATAGGCGAGACTTTAGTAATTAAGGTTTTGCTCATCAAATCCACCTGTCTAATGACTATTAAGGCAAATATAGCGTAAAACACTAAAATTATCAAAATGGCAATCTTTAAAGCTATTCTGATAACCTCAAATTCTAATAAATCAGGTGTGGTGTTAGGCATCTTTTCTCCTTCCGTGAATTCGATGGGTTTCATCCAGGATAAAATCCGCTACATGATGCGGTCTGGGCACAGAGTGAAAATCAATGTTTCTTGAAGCGCCGGCTGTTTGAATAAAGACATTACCGTAATGGAAGATAGAACTTAATAACCCACCCATAGAAGAAGCAGTATCTTCTATATTCCTTAAGGGCGCCACATCAATGTTTTTAAACATTAAAGAATGAAAATCCACATCAATTATATTTTTCTCAGTGACAATGTAGACATTAAAATACCAATGCAGGAAACCCTCAAAGCTGATCAATAGAACCAGCAAATAGTTAATAATTAAAGAAATTGCAATAAAAGTGGCAGGTACTACTGCTAAGCTTAAATTAAATAAGGGCAAAGCAAGCGAAATAATAAAAGGGACCAAGAAAAGCAAAACAGCCAGACTGATCCAGCTTAGATTGGTAATAGGATGAGCCCGAAGCACCAGTAATATTTTTTCATCAGCATCCTGGCCTTCAAAACGGAAATCTGTCGGATGCTCTAAGTAGGCTGGGAACATTAAGCTGAGTATAGCATAAGTAACTTAAGTTACTTAGGTCACTTAGGTTACTTAGGTTCGATATTAAAGAAAGCAAAGCCGCTTTGGGGGATAGACATTCTGCCAGGTGCCCGCAAATTAAAGGCTTTCTTAAAATCAGCCCCGGATAAACTAACCCCCTCAATAGTCACCTGACTAGTATTGCCGTCACCTTGAATGACACTGACAGAGATAGCTCCGGAAATCCCCCCGTATTTAGAAGCTACTGACCGCAGTTCATCCATACTGTAAGGATTCCCTCCCCAGCAGGAAGAAACCGGAGTCACCCGGGAAGCCTCCTCGCTACTTCCTTTAATTAAAACTAAAGCAGCATTAACTATATCAGCCATTTCACTCCCATTAAGCCACGGATTACTCCTACCGCATTTATCACTATTTACACTGTATCCTTGGGTATACCAGGCTTTATAAACCCAGGGGGAACCGCCGGCTTTTTCATAGGATTTATCAACAAAACTGGAGCCGCCGCCGCCGTCAGTAGTGTCCCAGCCCATCGATGGTATATAAACCCCATGGGTAGAAGCATAATAAGTCACCACGTCTTCAATGACCTGGCCGCGGGTGCTGTCTACTGCATCTTTCCAGGCCTGCGGCGGGCTGTCGGATTTGGATTTTGAATAGACCTGACAAGCTTCACTGGTACAAATGGCCTGGCCGTTTTGTTTATACCGATAAGCATAAGTCCGGGCTGCCACAGCCTGGGCTTTTAATGCCTCCATATGCCAGCTGGAAGGCATCTCAGCAATGCCATATAAGTACTTTTCTTCAAAATTCATTGAACCATAACCTGAGACATTAATATCCCCACCGGTATCCTTACCCACCGGCTCTTTACCGTAATAGGCCCGTAAAATGGCTTTATAATCCTGGCCAGACTGGGCCCGGCCCCGGGCTCCGTATTGGCTCATCCCTTTTCTGTGGGTATGGGCTCCGAAGGAAAAAACCGCAAAAGAACCCGAGGGAGCCGCTTCCCGGAAACCTTTAATAGAGGCATTATAATCATCTGCCAGCTCACTGTCCCCGATACTGGCGGTAAACTGGCCGGATCGGGCGGCTAAAATTTCCTGCTGCTTGGCGGAAAGTTCGGCAATTTTACCTGATAAATCAGATTGATAGGCTATAGCCTTTTTTATTTCTCCCCCCAAGAATGTCGCATTCTTATCTACCTGCTCCTGAAAAGCAGCCAGTTTAATTTTATCTTTCTCCAGGCTTTCCTTATCTGTCAGAATACTCACTACTTCATTGCTGATACTTCTGATAATTTCCCGGTTTTGATTGATAGTTTTTAAGTGATAGAGTTTATCGGATAATCTGGATTGTCCCAGCAAAAAACCAATCGGATTATAGGAGTAAAGATTTTTATAATCCTCTGCCACCCGTTCATTAAAGATAGCTGTCAGACCCACCAGGTTTTCTTCCCTGATATCAATTTCCTTTTGCTTTTTTTGGATATTCAAAGATAAATTATTTAAGTTGGCCTGGATTTGAGCCAGTTGCAATTTCAAAGAGTTAAGCTGACCCTCTAAAGGCTTGGTGGCATTAACAGAAGATTCCCGGGCTTTATTTAATTCATTAATCTGATTTTGCAGATCCTCAATTTCATCTGCCCGGATAGGAGATGTAATGCCGGATAAAACCAGCAGAAAAAAGGTCAGTAGTAAAAGGAGGATTATCCTGGGCATGAGCAATTAATTTTAACATATCGGCTTGAGTTTTAAGTTGATCCCATGCTAAGCTTACCTTAATGTCCAGAATCCTTTCTTCAAGATTTTTATTCCAAATCTTTAGTGTGATACTTTCCCTTTTTATACCCTTTTTAGCATCAGAAAAGGTGCTGGCTCAAAATGTTAATATTCGGTGTAGCGACAATTTCCAAAAGTATATCCGGTCTGTTAATCTACCAGAAGAAGTTCGCCTCGGAGAAGCTTTTAATGTCAAAGTGGCGTTTACCTCCATTGCAGATACTTCCTTAAATTATTATCTGAAATTCACTCAGCCAGGAACTCCACTGTTCGGCCAAAATATCGGTAATGCGGATTTCCGAACAGAGTGGCAACATATTAGTAACCCAGCAAATCCGGAAATTGATTTCAGTTTTGATAATCGCAACGATACTAGCCCAGGCACCTTCCAACTCAGCTTAATGTATACCACACGTAATTTCGATAGAGAAGAAGAGGTATGTAAATTAGGCACTATTAATTTTGTCGAAAAAAACATGAATGAAATTACTTGTAATCTGAAAATGCCTGATAAGGTTGAGCAAGATAAACCCTTCACTATGAACCTGGATAAAGTTGATAAGCCCAATATCGAATATGCCTTCTATTTCTTTTCCAAAGGAGACATCGATATTAATAAATTACCCAAAGGTATGGCAGTTGTTCAAACTGGTAGAAATTTAGCACCCATCTCGAAATTCACTCCCGGTAAAAATACACGCTACAGCAGTGGAGCACTGCCTTCAAATCCTTCCGGGTCAATTCCCATAACATATAGCAATAACGGAGGTGACCGACTTCGTGGAGGGGAATATATTGCTGTCATCGAAGCTAGAAGACTTCTAAACTGGAATCCTAGCTTCACTCTTACCGGAGATGACAATAAATGGCTGGTTTCTTACTGTAGTTACCACCCCTTTACCGTCAGCTCAGAACCTACCTCTGCGGAAACTGACGGGACAGCTATTGCCAAACCAGGGAAAGGTGGTACTTTAGGCGGAGAAGACCTCAAAACTGAAACTTGTTTGGAAAGATTAAGAAAAGATCCTACTGCCAAGTGTGCAGAGGCAGGCGGAAAACAAATAAGCGGTTGCGGTGGCCAGGATGACCCAAGAGGACCGGCCATTGCCACTGCTATTGGCTGTATCCATACCAATCCTGTGGAATTTACTAAAGATATCATGAAGTTTGTTTTGGGTATTGCCGGTGGCCTGGCTTTCTTAATGATGCTGATGGGTGCTTTTCAAATTCTTTCTTCTGCTGATAACCCGGACACCTTAAAAGCCGGCAGAGAAAGATTAACCAGCGCTGTAATCGGACTTCTGTTAGTTATTTTTGCCGTCTTGCTGCTGCAAATAATCGGAATTGATATACTGCATTTGCCCGGATTCGGAAGATCATGACAATATACAACATCAATTAACCTAATTAATCTAATTTCTAATTTACCTAAAGAATGACTAATGACGAAATTACCAAAAAGTTTAACCTGGAAGATAGAACAGCTCTATTTGGAGAAAGTGTGATTAAATTTTGCCAAAAGATATTCAGGGGACCTTTAACTGATCCTTTGATTATACAACTGGTAAAATGTGGCACCAGTGTAGGTGCTAATTATTGCGAAGCAGATGATGCAGAGAGTAAAATGGACTTTAAGCATAAAATAGGCATTTGTAAAAAAGAGGCTAGGGAAGCTAAACATTTTATCAGAATGGTTGTAATTGCAATACCTGCTTTAAAAGAAGAAGCCAAACCACTATGGCAAGAAGCGAAAGAATTAAACTTGATATTTAACGCTATTTATAAGAAAGTAAAATAAGGAAGAATTAATCTAATTTCTAATTATTCTAATTGATCTAAACTTAGACATTTGATCATTGGGATTTATTTAGAAATTAGTAATTAAAAATTAGAAATTTATGAAGCTAGCTCTAACCTTACCTGGCTCTAATAATATTGTTGATAGCCCTGTAAAAGAGAAGTTTACTGATCTCGCTGGTGTCCTAACCGGCATACTTAATATCGTCTTTTACCTGGCAGCCTTTATGGCTTTTTTCTATATCCTCTGGGGGGCATTTTCCTATATCAGCGCCCAGGGCAAAAAAGAAGATTTGGCCAAGGCCCGGGCCAGGATCACCTGGGCTATAATCGGATTAGTGATTGTCTTTCTGGCCTTTATCCTCACCCAATTTATTGCCGAAGTATTTAAGCCGCAAGGAGGATTACCATTCTGAAAAAGGGTACAGGGTACAGGGTACAGGGTACAGTTAAGAAAGCTTTTTTGGCTATAGTATTTTTTGTTTTGCTATACTACATGCCCACTCCTGCTTATGCTGCCTGTGTTGAACCGGGGAAAGGTGTCCGGATTAGCGACTGTTTCGGCTTTGGGGATGTTAAATCCGTAGGAGATGCCACCAACAGAGGAATTCCTGCCTTATTTGCCCTACTGGCAGCCATAGTGGTGGTATATTTTGTCTGGGGAGCTTTTAAGTTTATTTTATCCAGAGGGAATAAAGAAGCAGTAGCAGAAGCCAGAGGTATGATTACCCATGCCATTATCGGTTTTATTCTATTAATCTTTGTTTTTGTGATCTTGCAATTTTTACTAAATAGCTTATTTAAGATACAATTTAGTATTATAGGAACCTAAACTATATGCGAATTTTACAGATTGTACTGCTGGGAATTTTTTGTCTTTTTGTTTTCGTACCTAGAACTTTAGCTATCGACCCTCCATGTCAGCCGGACGACAAAAGGGTGGAATGCGTTTTTGGCACCATATCTGCTCCCCCTCCTTTGGCTGAGTTTCTAAAAGATGATCCGACCGGGGCCGGAGCAATCAGTAATTTTTTATCTAACCTGGTAGCCTTATTTTTTACCTTGGCAACTATAGTGGCATTGTTTATGTTTCTGTGGGCAGCAATTGAATGGATGACTTCCGGCGGGGAAAAAGAGAAAGTTGCCTCAGCCCGCAATAAAATCATCTATACCATTATTGGTATAGTCCTTTTGGCCACAGCTTTTGCCATTCTTAACATAGTAGGCATATTTACCGGCTTTACTTTCTTTGCCGGTCAAAAGTAGTCACTTGACAAGTGCTTTATGATGCGGATATAGTTAAACTAGAATGAAAAAATTAGCTGTTATTGGAGCCGGAATTACCAGCCTCTTAACACCGGTCAAAGCTTTCGCGCAAGGAACGGTAGTGATCCAACCCCCACCAGGCAAAGGATTCCCCTCATTATCCAATTTTATCCAAAATGCCCTATTGTTAGTTTTTACAGTCGGGGCTTTCATTGTCTTGCTGATGTTAATTATCGGAGCATACGAGTGGATGACTTCCGGCGGCGACAAAGAAGCCGTCGGTAAAGCCAGAAACAGGATCATTAATGCCTTGATTGGCTTAGTAATATTAGCTATCGCCTTTGCTCTAGTCAACCTGATTGGTGTATTCACCGGCTTAAATCTTAGAAATTTGACAGTACCTGGTCCTGCGGCAACCGATACCAATCTTTAAAACTGTTACCTGCATTGATCTTCAAGGATATCCATGATAAGTTTAAGTAATGGGACCTCCTCCGGCCGGTTTAACTGAACTGGAAAATTTAGTAGCAAATGTAATCTCGGTAATAGTAGCCCTGGGATTTATTGCCATGTTTGTGACGCTGATCATGGCCGGATTTAAATACCTAACCTCCGGCGGTGAACCCAAAGCCATCCAGACCGCTCACCATACCTTATCCTGGGCCATTTTAGGCATCTTACTTATGATCGTAGCCTGGATACTGTTACAGCTTATCCAGGCCTTTACCGGAATAGAAGTAACCGTGTTTAACATCAAAACACTTTGTAAAAATGCCGCAGGAGCCTTGTCATTTTGTCCGTAACCCACCCCCGGACCGTAAGGGGTTGCAAAAATGGATTGGTTTGGGTTAGTGTTAAAGTATGACTGCCCTGAGTAGAATTAAGGATTTAGAATTAGGAATTAAACTTTTCATACCTTTATTCTTTATTCTTATTGCTTTATTCTTACCCAACCCTGCCTTTGCCCAAACCGCTTCCTCAAGTGCTGCAGCTCTAGCGCCTGCCACCTATAACCTACCACCTACCGTCTCCCCTGTTTCCCCGCTTTATACTGACCTGTTAGTAAATAATATGTTCCATACTTTTTCCTGCCTGGCTATTGGCCAATCAATCATCGGCCAGCCTTGTTTAACTTATCAACTAACCCAAAATGCCCAAGGCATGCTGCAAGGAGTGCCGGTTCTTTCCCAGACTAATTTATCAGGAGGGGCTTTAGGCGGCGTCACTTCCGTAATAGGCATGCTATACACCAATCCGCCGGTTCGGACTGCCGATTATTTAGCCAGCGTAGGAGAGGGTTTAGGTGTAGTCAAACAGGCTCATGCCCAAGGGGTAGGCGGTTCCGGAGCGGCAGTTCTAAACCCCATCCTAAAACTCTGGCAGGTTTCCCGGAATATTTCTTATGTCATACTCATTCTTATCTTTCTGGTAATCGGACTGATGGTCATGTTTAGGAATAAAATCAACCCACAGACAGTTATCACAGCCCAAACAGCTTTACCGGGACTGGTAATCGGCCTGGTCATGATTACATTTTCCTACTTCTTTGCCGGCCTGATTTCCGATTTGGCCTTTGTAGGGACAAATGTTGTAGGTTTTTATTTTACAACCGCACAGAATAAGCCACCCGAAGATTTAACACAAAAAATCTCAGGTAGTAATATCTTGAATATCATGGGCTCGCTTACAGGAATTATCGAAAGCGGAGATGTTGCTAGCTTTTCCGGCATACTGTTTGACTCTCTCGGTGGTGAAGCCCAAAAAGCCATCCGGATCTTGGTATTTTGGCTGAGTTCCCAGTTCGTATCAGGCTTAATACCAGACGTAGGAGGAACCGGTAATGCTTTGACACCCTTAATAAAACCCATTGCCGGTATTATCACAGGAATAGCAACAAATGCCATGATTTCTCCCCTGCTGGGACAATTTTTAAGTCTTGCTGCAGCTTTAGCCTTAGTCTATCAACTACTCAAACTACTATTTAAGTTAATTATGACCTGGCTGACAATTATTTTTTTAACCATCATAGCACCATTTCAGTTTCTTTTTGCCTCCTTGCCGGGCAGACAAGGAATGGCTACCGGTTGGATGCTAAACATGTTGGGTAACATCCTAGTGTTTCCGGCTGTTATAGCTGTAATTTATTTTGTCGCTTTTTTACTGGGTCCTAGATTTGCAGCCAACTGCCCCAAAGATAATACTGGTTCTTGTCTGATTCAAATTTCTGCTGTTAACCAACAAGATGATAGTATTTTAGCAGCACCAGTATACGCAGCGGATAGTAATGATGTAATCGGAACTCATGCTTTCCCTTTATTTGGGGGAATGGATTTAAGTTGGATTCAAATATTACTGGCTTTTGGGGCCTTAATGGCATTACCGGCAATACCTGATATAATAGTAAGAACTGTTGGAAAGGCAGGACAAGCAGGACAAATGATTGGACAAGAAGTTGTGGGTGGCGGCAGAACCGGCCAGGGTTTTGCCCAACGGAGCTATAGCTCAGGTATCCAAACCGGACAGACCTGGAAAACAGGTCTCCTTGGTGAAACACAAGTTTTGCCGTCAGGCGACACTAAGGTAGTAAAACGCGGTCTATTTAGAAATGTCTACGGATGGGGAGTGGGGAGGAAACCTTAAATTAAAGTAATTATTTTGCCAGAATTGCCCGCCTCATTAATTCAGTCAAAAGCGTCCCATCCTGACCAAAGTAGTTCTCCTGTTTGCTCAACGGTGTCTTAGCTGTAAACGGTTCAAGCACTGCCCTTATTAAAGGCATATTGATATTATAAACTGATTGTCCCTCAGGATGCGCTACCGCCCAATAAGCCATTCTCCTAATAGCAGTATCGCCGCTAAATTTAGCTGCTAAAGGTACCTGGGAAGCAGTACCAACAAAGGCTAGGCTATTTCCGTAAATTGTCACCCTCTCCCATCTGTTTTCTATTTCGTCTATAGCTTTTTCATAGTCCCCTGCTTCTAATTTATCCCATTTCCTTTTTGACATAAGCCACAAAGACGAACTTTCGCTCTCTAGTCCTGAGTTGGATTGTGCAAGAGTATAATTATTTCTCCCAATAGTTTTGACTATTTTTTTGAAAATGCCCTCAAAATTAGGATTCTGGCCGACTTGCCCGCCGATTAAAACCGGACGGACTGCTTCTGCGCCCTTGGCTGCCTCTAACCAGCGCTCGGTCTGCAATTCATCCATGGCACCACTAAAATCTACTTCATAATCAAACCCGTGCGTCCTAAAGCCATTATAAGTAGAAATAATGCCCCTTAATCCTCTGCTGCCGATACTATGATCTAAACCTCTGAAATTAGATTCCAGATATTTCAGAAAACCCCTACCACGGGCAGCCTGACCACGGTTCCATAAAGTCCAAAACCGCTGTTCAATCATCCTTCTGCCAATAAAAGGTGTGTTTCGGCGATTTTCCACATATTCTGCTTCCACTTCCCCGTCTTTATACAAATCAGGCTGGTAAAAAGCCCCGAAAACTTTCACACTATCTACTGCAAAACAAAACCTTCTCTGGGTTTCCTGAGCCCGGAAGATTCGTTTCCTTTTTTCATCGGGATCAGAAATGCCTTTTAATAAAGTATTATCCGGATCAATCAATCGTCTGGTTCTGGCCGGGTAGGTATTATAATGAGGGTGATCAGAGTTATAGGCGGCAGCGGTGATTTCCTGCGACATCAACAAGCTGCTGTAATTTTGATCATCAGTCATGGAAAAATTATACTGCGGATCAGCATCTTCCCGATTGATAATATCGCGATAGCCAACAGAAGCTCTTTTTTGTGTTTCTCCCTTATGAACACTCAGAACCTGCTTATCTCTGGCAGCTTGTCTGCTGGCAAAATTAATCGGTAGTTGACTTTGAATTATTTCATTTTGGATTATTCCATCTATATCAGCAACAGTTAAATCACTTCCTTTTTCTTTTAATTTTTCCAAAACTTTTTCCTGAATGTCTTCCACTGTTTGAACATAAGTCGCATATTGTTGTTCTTCTTCTGTCAAAGTAATTAATCTTAATGACTCTTGGGCATTCTTCCCTAATTCACTGTCTTTTCCTTTATCACTGATCACCTTGTTAGATATTTTTCTAAATTCCAATTTATCAGCTATATCCACATATCTTAAACCGGCTCCCTCTTTGGTAGCAGAGGTAATTGCTTTGGCAATAGTTTCGGGCAAACTGGCGATGGCTCTTTCCCTGACAAATTTATTCAGGCGGACCACATCATTATATGCAAGTAATTCACCTTTACCCTTGCCGGGTATCTCATGCTTGGTGATCAGCAAGGCGCCGGCTTTTTCCGCACTGATGAAAAATACGTCTCTGGTCTTAATTGCCAAATCAACTGCCTGCCTGGCCCGGGAAATTTCCGGAAACATACGCAGTTCTTTCTCTGTTAATTTACCGCCATCTTCTAGTTTTTTAAGTAGCTCATCTCTAGCCAAAAATTGCCTTTCAGTTTCGCTTAGCTGTTCATTATTATTGTGCTTTAGCCATAATTCTGCTACTTTAGCATCATAGCCTGCCTTCGACCCAAAACCCGCATATTCTGTGTAGAGACTTCTAAATTGTCTATCTGTCTGGTCAATTACTACCAGTTCCTCGGTTTTTTGATAAGGTCTAATCCGATCTAAAATCAGCATTTTTTTCTCTATATCCGTTAACTGATCTGTCACTGTGACAGTTTGGGGATCTTTTTGGTTTAAAGCCTTTAATTTATCATTAATTCTTTTTATTTCATCTAAATATTGGGAATTCTGGAATAACCTTGTAACAGAAAGGGGTTGATTAGTAACAGGATCAATGGCGTTTCTGTCAAAACCAAATCCATCAATTTGCGTCTCAATACCGACAAAGTTTTCTCTGATTACCGTATCGATATCTTTAAGCTGTGACAAGGCAATTCTGACTTCTAATCTACGGCGCTCTTTTGCCCGATCAGACCATAATACTTCATCGTTTTGTCCGCTTGGATCTGAAAGAAATTCGGCCGGCCTGGAGAATTTATCATATTCTTCATCATTATCTAAAATATCTGCCGCATGCATCACTTCGGCTTCATGAGCTTTGGCAATAGCATTTAACCTAATATTAATATGCTTACCGATTTCTGAAGTGATCTGGTGCCACTCAGGCACATTCCAACGGACAGCAAAATGATCAGATACATTAACCAATAAAGTGCCTTGTGCCCTAGCCACTTCACTAGATATCCTCTCTTCTTCCATTCCCATTTGACGGCCGGTACGCTGAATCTCCTCATTTAATCCGTAAGCATCCTGCCTCATTTGATCGGGCGTAAAAGTACTGCTTTCGCTGGTAGCAACCTGCAGAAAATGATCAATTCCTTTGACAATTTCCTCAGGAGTCCTGCCGGTTAAAACGATCCTGCCCCAACTTCTATCCCAAAATGGGTTTTTTTCGCGCTGCTCGTTTAATCTCTCATCTTCTCTGGTTCTGATTGACTCTATCAATCGATCACCTATTTCTGTAGGAGATAAAGCAACTCCTTTGAAAACTTTTTCTAGGGCTAAAGCCACCTTTGGAGCCAAGTAAGTTGCCACCCCCTTATGGCGCGCTTGCAAACCAGATAGATTCGGATCATTGTAGTCCCAAAATCTTTCCTGATAATTATCCAGGGCCCCATGCACCATTGTAATTCTATCTGCATATGTTCGCCGAGATTCAGCGCCATGTTCATCCCGGTAACGGGAAGTAGACTCGGCCATCACTTCCCTATACAACTGACTAATCTCCCCATAAAAGTGCCTTAAGGCGCCGCTATTGTTTGCATCATTAATTAAATCATTTATTTCCCGCTCATTTTGCCGAACTAAAGCATCGTATTCTGCTTGTCGGTCAATCCCTTGAGCCGGATCAACCGGAAGCTTATTACGGTCAACTTTGGCCAATTGTTTCTGGCGGTCAACTGCCAACTCAAACTCTGAAAGAGCGGGAGGTTTTTCCACTTGAGCCTGCAGGATCCATTCCGGTTCTCCGGCGCCGCCGGCTACCTTAGGAAAGCGGCGTACTTCTTTTGCGAGGCCGGTTGTTGAATCGATCTGCAGTGGATCAGCAACAATAACATAATTACCTTCCTGCCGCGTTTGATAATCTTCCCGCTTCGGGTCATACCCCCCCTCTTTGATCACCCCTTGAGAGGGTACTTGCGTAGGATTAACAGCCGGTGTATTTTCTGCCATACTTTCTATTCTAGTCATAAATTCCTTTCTCTGGCAAGTTTATACAATACGATCTTTAACTGCTTGATTAAATTCTAATAAAATCCTGACGAAGTGCTTCTTAAATTAGCCGCATCTTTTGACAGCTCTGCATTTGGGACAACTATCCCCGGCCCTGACTATACAATTTATTTCTTCTTGGCAAATCGGACATACCCGGCAAAAATCAGAGTCTTTACCGCTGGAACCTGATGAACCCCCATAAGAAATAGCGTTTTCCGAAACAACCTGAAAGCCGGTTCTGCCACCACTACCAGATCGCGGCGGACAACTGCCACCCTGTAAGCCCAGTATTTGCATAACGGCCTTTTTTGCCTCATCTGAATAAGATAATCTCGAATCAGTAAAAAACTGTTTTTGGACCATTGCAGCCCGCCTCAAGGCTTCTTTTTTATATTCTTTATCTTCCCCATTTCTGATCATTGTCCAAACTTTGGGAGCATCAATTAATTTTTCCAGAATATCAACCCAGGATTTTTTCTCTTCATCTAAAATTAAAGGGGTCGCCCTGATCCCGTCTGAACTCCGAAATATAGGTTTATTAAGGCTAAAGCTGGTTAAATTCCAGGCAAATTTCATACACTGCTCTTCATTAAAATCCAGCACAATCGCCCGGTTAAATACTTTTTTAACTCCTGCTTCATAAATAATTTCCTGAACAATTATCTTAGAAGTAGGATAAACCCCTGCTTTTGGCGGACTAATCCAAATAGAAGCCCCTTTTTTATTAGCAGCAGCCCATTGTTCGTTTGCTAATACAGCCTGATATTCTAGTTGCCCCAACAGACTGGTTTTATCATCAATAGTAGCTTTCACCAGACACTGACCGATCGGCGAGAATAATTCTCCGCTTGCTGTAATCGAATAAAAATAAGGATCAGGAATCCGGTAAGTCTCTTGGCTTAAAGAAGCCAGATATTCAGCAAATTGCGCGGCGGTGGTGTTTCGTAAACCGGGAATATTTTCGGTAGCCGTTCGCTCTTGTTCTAATACTGGCATATAACTCCTGCTCGGGATAAAAAATTGTGGTCGGTCTCCTGACTTTACCCTTCGATTCCACTCAGGGTTATAACAGTTGCGGCACAGTCTCTGATTTACACAGAGTTCCCTTAAGAGCGAAGCTTGCAAGCTCCGCTTATTGTACTTTGAGTTCAATTCTGAACCTAGTACACCACCATCCCAGCATAGCCGGAGAATTATCAATTTTCAAGTCCCAATTTTCTCCACTGATTTAATCTGATCTTGTCCGAATTGATCTGTTTTGTGCCGCTTGCCAATACTTTTTTCACGTTGTATAACAGTGATGAGTTCGTAGTTGGTAGTTCGTAGTACTAAGTTATAAAATGACTAACTTCAATTTTCAAAACCTGAGCGTCTATAAAAAATCCCTGGATTTTTGTGAGCAGATTTATCAAACTACAAAGACATGGCCTAAGGAATACTCGTTTGATATAACAAGCCAACTAAGAAGAGCTTCGCTGTCAATATCTTTAAATATAGCAGAAGGCACAAGCAGGACGAAAAAGGAATTCAGCAGGTTTCTTGATATTGCCCGTGGTTCATGTTTCGAATGCGTTGCATTAATAGAAATAGGTGTGAAATTAACCCTTATAGAAAATACTCTGAAAGCTAGATTTCTCATGGATCTAGAAGAATTATCTAAAATGCTTTCCGGTCTTAAGAAATCTATGAACTATGAACTCAAGGCGTGAAACGCCGTACTAATAACAAACTATGGATGCCCACCCTATCCCTCAAAACGTAACCTCTTTCCAATTCAAACTGGTAGGAGATATGACCTTGAAGCAATTTGCCTACCTGGCTACCGGTGCCGCCGCCGCTTACATTACCTTTGTATTTTTTACCAAAGACTACCCTTTTTTTGCCTGGCCTCTGACAATTTTATTTGCCGGCTCAGGAGCAGTCTTTGCCTTTTTGCCGATCGGTTCCCGCCCCCTGGATTATTGGACCAAGGCTTTCTTAAAGGCCGTTTACTCACCCACCAAAAGAGTCTGGAAGAAAAACGGAAAAACCTTCAGGGATGATCCTTTATTTAAGAGCCGGCTGGCTATGTATCTGGCCGGGACACAACTGCCTCAACCGATAATTGATAATCCGCTGCTGGCTCCAGCGGAAAACGGCAAGCCAAAGACGGAAGACATTTCTTTACCCCTGGTTAATAAACCCGGCCCACCACTCCCCACGCCGGACGCTTTGAAAAAAACCGTGGACCTGGCCAGGGAGGCCCAACAAGTCCAGATGCAAATCATTCAAACAGAGAGAACCCTTTCCCAAATCAAATCCCAGGCTCAAAAACCCACTCCCATTCCCGTAGACTATAGCCAGCAGGTTAATAAGGTTTTATCTGACTTACAGGGCCTGATGAGCCATGCCTCAGAGGTCAAGCAACAAATTCAAACTATCCAGACACCGCCACAAAAGGCTCCGGAAAGCATCCCGGCAGTCAGCCGGGAAAAAGTTAAAGTGGTAGCTTCACAAAAGGCTCAACCAGTGCCTATCACCTTAACCACCTTTCCGAATGTAATTAATGGCATTGTCAAGGATAAAAGCAATAATTACCTGGATGGTGTGGTGGCCGTTATCTATGATAAAGATGGTCTGCCGGTTAGAGCACTGAAAACTAATAAATTAGGCCAGTTTACCGGCTCCACCCCGCTTTTGGACGGAACTTATACTTTGGAACTGGAAAAAGAAGGCTTTACCTTTGATGTTTTACAAATTGAATTAGCAGGACAAGTCATGCCGCCGCTGACGATTACGGCTAAGGGATAATACCAATACAATGAACACTACACAACAACATCTGGCTGTTAGGGATATTCACGGTGACATTCTGATTCTCAAAGACGGCGGAGGCGCCCTGGTGCTGCAGGTTTCAGCTGTTAATTTTGGCTTGCTTTCCGAACGTGAACAGATGGCCATTATCCAAAGTTTTGCCCAAATGCTTAATTCGTTATCTTTTAGCCTGCAGATTGTCATTCATTCCGAAAGGCTTAACTTAAGCTCTTATCTGACGCTTTTGGAAAAAGCCCAAAAAGCTCAGACTAATCCGCTGCTGTCGCAAATGATTACCGACTATAAACAATTCATACAAAGTGTAGTTAAAGACATGGAAGTACTGGATAAAAAATTTTATATTATCATTCCTCTGTTTAGCATAGAACTAGGTCTAACTGCCTCCAAAGCTAATTTAGAACAAAAAATTAAAACCGTACTCACGCCCAGAAAAGATCAGGTCATCAGACAACTGCAGCGGGTAGGACTGCAGGCTGTTCAATTAGACAAAGCAAAATTAATTGAGGTTTTCTATGATATCTATAACGGAGAACAAATCCAGCCGGCTGAATCAGTTCAACTACAGGACCTGGCAGTCAGGCTCAAAAATCCGCAACCCAGTCAAGCCGGTCCGCAAGCCAATATACCGCCACCTATCCAACAACCCACTCCTCAACCAGTTCAGGCACCAACTGCCACCCAAACAGCAAGAAACCATCCTTTTATTGTAGAGGAGCTGGAAGCATGAAACTACCAAGTTTACTTAAAAAAACAAAGCAAACTGATCCGGCGATTCCTCAGTTAACTCTGGAGGATGTTCTGGCACCGGCTGAACTGGAAGTAGATTTTAACTACCTAAAAGTAGACGGCCGCTTTTTCAGAACCTATTTTGTGTCTAATTATCCCCGCTATGTTGATCCCAACTGGCTGGAGCCGTTAATTTCCTTTGACCATACCCTGCTCATTTCCATGTTTATTTATCCTTCCCAATCACAAGGGGTGCTGGATGAGCTTAAACGCAAGGTAGCTGAGATGGAAGCCACCATCCAAACAGACCTGGAGCGGGGCCGGGCTATTGACCCGGCAGTAGAAGTCGCTTTAGAAGATGCCAGGGGCTTGCAGGACCAGCTGGTCAGGGGGGTAGAGCGGTTTTTCCAGTTTGGTCTCTATATTTGTGTACCGGCTGCTTCCCTGGAAGAGCTGCAAAATACTTCCAAGCTCGTGGAATCTACTTTAGCGGCTCTTTCCATTACCGCCAAACAGGTCATCTTGCAAATGGAGGACGGGTTTAAGTCCTGCCTGCCCCAGGGTCAGGATTTATTAAACCTAAACCATAATATGGACACCACCTCCCTGGCTACTACTTTTCCCTTTGCCTCATCAGAATTGACTGCCAACGAAGGTATTATGTACGGAATTAATGAGCATAACGGCTCGCTGATTTTATTTGACAGGTTTAGTTTGGAAAACTTTAATTCAGTTATTTTTGCCAAAGCCGGGGCCGGCAAATCATACTTTGTAAAACTGGAGGCCTTAAGATCATTAATGTTCGGAGCGGAAATTATCGTCATTGATCCTGAACAGGAATACCTACCCCTCTGCCAGGCAGTCGGAGGTGAATATATTAACTTTTCCGCCTCATCACCGGTAAAAATCAATCCCTTTGACATGTCAGGCGAACTGGTACCCGGGGAAAATGAGCTGGGCCGAAAAATCTTATCTTTAACCAGCTTCTTAAGGATTGTTTTAGGCAACTTAAACGCCCAGGAAACAGCGGTTTTAGACCGGGCCCTAAAACAAACCTATCAATTAAAAGGCATTACTGATAATCCGGAAACCCAAAATAAAATCCCGCCCTTAATGGAGGATTTATATAAAGTCTTAATCGGGATGGAAGAAGGCCCGACCATGGAGCTGGCTGCCAGATTAGAGCGCTTCATTAAAGGCTCATTGACCGGTATTTTTTCTGCCCACTCCAATATTGACCTTAAAAATTCCTTTACTGTCTTTTCTGTCCGGGATTTGCCGGATCAGCTGCGGCCCTTAGCCATCCATATGATTTTGGAATATGTCTGGACCAAAATCAGGGGGAAGCTTAAAAAAAGATTATTAATCGTAGATGAAGCCTGGTATTTAATGAGAAACCAGGATTCGGCTGACTTTTTAGTGGATATGGCCAAAAGGGCCAGGAAATATTATCTGGGGCTAACTACTATTACTCAGGATGTCGAGGATTTTCTGGCCACTGAGCGGGGCAAGGAAATTATCTCCAACTCCTCCATCCAGGTACTCTTAAAACAAGCTCCGGCTTCTATTGACCTTTTGGCGGAAGTTTTTAATTTATCAGAAGGGGAACAAAGGCTGCTCATGTCAGAAGGAGTAGGTGAAGGAATATTCTTTGCCGGTAATACCCATGTCGCTATGAGGGTGGTGGCCTCCTCCAACGAGCATGAATTAATTACCACCAGCCCCCAGGAGATCCTGGCCAGACAAGAAGAATAATGATAATCTAAACTTATGGCTATCTTAAATCCTTTAGAACTTACCCGGCTTAAGTCACTGCTTTCAGGAAAAGTGCTTACAACAGAAGAGCAAATCAACACCTTGGACCTGCTGCGATCCAGGTTTTCTAATTTCTTTTCCAGTCTGGAACCTAATCTAACAGAAGAAAAGCTCAAGGATAATAAATTTCTTATCAAATACTTATCAAATCCCTATAACAGAAATAAAATCAAAAATGCCCTTCGCAGCGAACTATCCCTGCCTGCAGACCAACAAATCGCCCTGGAACAAGCGCTCAGCGAAAAGCCTGTTGCAGCAGAAGAAGCCGGTGGACAGTCAACTAACCAAGAAGCAACACCAGCAACCGGTCAAGAAACACAACCAGCAGGAGCAGCCGGCAGTTCTGCCGTGAACATGCCTTTTGGCGGCATGTCATCCGTTCCCTCTTTCTCTTCCTCCCCGCGTGTTTTTGCAACTCAACAAACCCCGCCGGTCGGCGGGATGGAAGGCGGCACTGGCCAAGGCACAGCTGCCACCAATAAAGCAGGCCGGAGTTTTAACTTTTCGTCTTTTAGATCTAAGGTGGGATCAAAAATAACTGGAGCTGCCAGAACCGGACTGGAGAAAGCTAACCCATTTCTAAAACAGATGGGTACCGGAGGAATCAACGCCCTCTCTGGTATGGCTAATTTCGGCGGGGGACAGGGAGGTATTTTCTCATCATTGGGAAGATTCGGTAAAGGCGGCGGACGAGACAGCTCTTTAGTCAGTAAAGCTAAAGGCAGAGGGGGATTGATTTTTGCAGGAGCTTTAATAGGCGCTATGTTTCTGGTAGGAGCAATGGCAGCTTTCGCCCCAAACCCCACCCCTGGCCAGACTGCACCTATAAGTAATACTTCCGGCCTGGATTATACCCTCCCTTTGAAAAGCACATCTGTTCAACCTTTGGATATTAAAAATCAAGTTACAGCAGCTTTCCCGGGAGCCAAACTGGAATATTGGGATAAAATCGTCCAAAGCAGTATAGCTGCCGGATTTAATCCAGCTTTAGCGCTAGCCTTGTGGATTGAGGAGACAGGCGCTTCACACACCACGCTTGCCAGAAATGGCGGCAGCGAAATTCCCGTTAACGGAAACTTAACCAAAGGCCATCTGGGCTGTGCGCCAACACAGGACCAGGCCATAGACGAAAGCTTAAGTTGTTTATTTAAATTTATGGCCACATATAACTTTACCAATGACCAGTTCGCGGATTTTATGGCCAAATATTCCGGAGGACCAACCAACGCTCCGTTTTCTAACAATCCAAATTTCCCCAAAAATCTTAAGGAGTGGTATTCAAAATTGGTACCTTCCGGAGCCGGAGCCATCGTGGCAGTCACCCCCAGTCCAATGCCTCAGCAAGCTATAGCTTCTTGCCCTGTAGCCGAAGGACGCATTAGCACGCCTTCTTATAATGCCAGCCCCAATACAGGACACTGTGGAGGTAGTTATGCTTCTTCTTGTCATTGCGGAACAACAGGCAGAAGAGCCAAAGCTATTGATGTCCCCACCAACGGCCAAAGTGTGGTTCTACCAACCGTCAACGGTCAATCGGTCAACTGGAAACTCATCGAGGGACCTTACCAAGTAGAGATTGGCGAGGGCGGCGGACAAGGCTATACTTTCCAAGCCAATCAGGGAAACGATACCTGGTATCTGGATATGTTGCACTTAAACACATCTTCTCTAGCGCGGAACACAGAGTACCCTTCCGGGACGCCTGTAGCAAAAAGCGCGATTACACACGTACATATGACCATAGGCAGAAACTTAAGCAGCCGGCCGATAGCCGGAACTGCAACGGATTGCGACCCCAACTGGCTGCCATCAGACTTTTTATGTCAATGAAAAATATTAAAATCATAATATTTATAATAGTTATGCTAAGTATTATGGCTTTTATTCTGAAAAGCCGTATTACTATCTTACCTTCCCCCTCCCAGTCACCCTCACCACAAACAGTATCCTCATCCGACAAGCCCACAATAATTTCTACCAAACCTAATCCTTTGGATGAAAGTATTATTACAGCCACGGAAATAGTAGAAATTACTTTTAACCGGACCATTGAGAATGTGGGGGAATTTAAGGTCAAAATTGAGCCGGAAATAGAATACAGGATGGAGCTTTCCGGGGACAGAAAAACCGCTAAAATTATCCCCCTTAAACCTTACCAGCTAGGCACAACTTATACCTTGTTTATCGGCACTGAAACTAAATTTGACGGCGTGGGCAGATGGGGAGAAGAAAAGGTTTTCCATTTTAGAACCATTAAGTATACGGGTGTATAAGCGTATGGTGAATAGCGTACAGCGTATAGTTAAAGAAAAATTATGCGCTTACAACTATACCCTAAACGCTATACGCTAAACCCTAGTTAAGTCTCACCGGCATTACAATATATTCCAATCCTTCAACACCCATTGGCTTAATCAAAGCCGCTGACAGAGCTCCGGAAAATTCAATCATAATCTGGGTCGCAGGAGCGTTAGAGATAGCATCCAATAAAAACTTGGTATTAAAGGCGATTTTTAACTCTTCTCCTTCAATTTCTCCTTCTATTTCATTTTCCTGGCTGCCCAGTTCCTTAGCCTGTGATTCCAGCTTTAATATGCCTTTTTTAGTGGTTAAAACTACTACATTAGCTTCATTTTTGGCAAAAATAGCTGCCAGTTTACTGGCTTTTAATAATTCCTCTTTCCCAATCATTGCCCTGGCCACAATCTTTTCCGGGATTATCTTTTCCCAAGCCGGGAATTGGCCTTCAATTAATCGGGAAGAAACAATCGTATTTCCCAGCTTAAATACTACCTGATTTTGGTTCTGACTGGTGGCAATACCAACCTCTTCAACTTCTTCTTCAGCTATAATCCGCAGTAATTCCTCAAACGTTCTCCGGGGAATTAAACTCCTAAACTGATCTTTGCCTTTAGGTAATTCAAACCGGCGGTGGGCTAGCCTAAATCCATCTGTGGCTACAAAATCCAACTTGCCATTAGACACTTCAGTCAATATACCGGTCAAAATCGGCCTGCCCTCATCCACCGCCGAGGCAAACAGAATTTGCGATGAGATTAAAAAGGCTTCCTTAGGAAAACTGATGCCAGTACCTTCAGCCAAAGGGATAGCCGGAAATTCAGCAGCGGCAATCCCGTTAATACTGGCCTTTAGTTTACCGGACTGCACAGTTAAAACTTCATCTTCTGATGTCAAAATCACCTTAGCTTGTCCTAAACCGGAAATAAGCTCTACTAAAGTCTTGGCAGGCACAGTAACTTCTCCGGGAACTTCAATTTCCGTATTAATATACTTAATTACCCCGATTTCTAGATTTGTGGCTGCTATCTTTAATTTCTGTCCTTCAGCGGAAAGTAAAATATTATCCAGTACCGGCAAGGTGGAACGGATACCAACTGACCGGGCCACAGCTTGCAATGCAGGCAGTAAATCTTGTTGTAAACATGTAAATTTCATTATTTCTCTCTTGAGCCGGAAACGAATCTATGAACCTCTTCTTCTGTTACTTTAATTAATCTGAAATTAACTCTTCCAGATGCAATAAGGTTTTTAATGTGTTTTTCTTCATCTGTCAAGACATGAAACTCCCCGGACTTTACTTCAATAAAATCAATCCGCTCGTTATTTTTAATACCAATAAAATCAATCGGCCAACCTAAAGGAATAATCCGGTCATAGTCATACCGAAGTTCGGCATAAGTTAATAACTCTGCCATTTTACCCTTTTGAGGATTGATTGACCCCTGTATAGTTTGCAGCACCCTGGCCGGTAAATCCTGTACTCCCCGGTAAAGATCAATTAGATCTGAAGGAATATCCACAGATTTTCTAGCATGCAATCTGCCGATTAAATAAGTGATTACCAATAGTAACACTAGTATTCCCAGTAATACCCAGTTAATTTTATCCACAAGTCGTTCGATTATACTACATCATATTAATAATAATAGTAATAGTAATATGTGGTGTGGATATGTGTAAAAACCAATTTTTCCGTTCACTTTTGGGAGAATTTCGTGTGAGTAAATTCCTGATATTTGTGGAAAAGTAGGTGGATAACTGACTTTACCCGGTGGATAATTGTTGCCTTACTTCAATAGAAATCCGCTGGATTTCCCTGTCTGTTAATATCAGTTTTTTGATTTTATCCCGGCCGTGCATAACTGTAGTGTGATCTCTGCCGCCTAACAGTTCTCCGATTTTTTCCACAGTCATGTTTAACTGGTCGGATAAAATGTGCATAACTAAATGTCTTGGCAAAACTAACTCTTTGACTCTTTTAGGCCCGGTTAAGTCAGTATGCTTGACCTTAAAGTAGTCACAAACTACATTAATCACCTGCTTGGGGGAAAGAGCTTTCAATTCACTTTCGCTTCGTCCTCCCAGCAAAGATCGGACATTTTCCACAGTTGGCTCCATGCCCTTGGTTTTTAAAGATTGCAGTACCTGGATTAATTTTCCCTCCAGGTCCCTGGCGTTTGTTTCAACTGAAGCTGCCACTAAATTTAAACAATTTTCTTCCAGGAGAAAATTTTGTTCCTTGCATTTATTTTTTAATATGGCTACCCGGGTGTCAAAATCCGGAGCTTGGATGTCGACCATTAGCCCGCCCTGGAAGCGGCTTTTTAAGCGGTCTTCCAGTTTGGCGATTTCATAAGGGGGCCGGTCCGAGGTGATGACAATCTGGGAATTCCTGGCGGATAATTCATTAAAGGTGTGGAAAAACTCTTCCTGGGTGCCTTCCCGGCCGGAGAAAAACTGGATGTCATCAATCAGCAAAATATTAACGCCCCGGTAGCGGTTCCTAAATCTGCCAAACTGCTTGGTCTGTAGCGCTTCCACATAGTCGTTGGTAAATTTTTCAGAAGAGCAATAATTGACTTTGAAGTGAGGATGCTTTTTAAGTATGGCATTGCCAATGCCTAACATCAGGTGAGTTTTTCCTACGCCGGTTCCCCCGTAGACAAAAAGCGGATTGTAGGATGTGCCGGGATTTTGGGCTACAGCTTGGGCAGCCGCAAAAGCTACGTTATTGGTGGGTCCCACCACAAAATTTTCCAGGGTATATTTCGGGTTAAGGTCAGAGGTGACAGCAGTTTGAACAGGCTGGAAGAAATCCTGCTCCTCAGCCGGAGGTGCTGTTTCATGTTCCTTGATGATGAATGTAACTTGTACCTTATTGCCCAGCAGGTTTTCAAAAGCCTGTTCAATCAAGGCCTTAAATTTTTGATCCAGGTTTTCTTTAATGAAGGCTGAAGGAGCAGATAAAACAATCAGCCCCCCATTAGCTGATTTTAAAAGGGTTTTCAAAAAGTAGGCTTTAAAGTTGTCAGGCCCGACTTGGGGTTTAATGGTTTGCAAAAATTTATGCCAGAGGCGGAGATTGTCCATGTTGATAAGTTATCCACAATTTATTCTACCAGGCTTTGATTGGCAATATAGAGAAACTATTAAAAACTAGATCATTTTTGGAGTTATTAGATCAGCTCTAAGCCTGCTACTGAATAGACGGTAGTAAAATACCGCTTTCTCTTTTTCAGGCGGTTGATAGATTCAATGGCTTTATCCATATGAACAAGGATATCATTGGGTTCTGTGTAAGGAAAATCAAAAACCACTACGTTAAATAGTCTCCCGCCTTCTTTTTTAAGAAAATCTTTATCAAAGGTGAATATAATGCGGTTTTCCTGAACAGCCAGTTTTTTGATACTTAAATCGGAAATTGTTTTGGCTGATCGTTGGATTCGCTTGACATCATGATGTTTCTTTTGGAGATAAGAAATGAGTGTTGGAGGAAAATTTTCGTCAGCGAGTAATTTCATGCAAGGTAGTTGCGAAGGCCTCGTTATTTTTGATCCTACGGGGGTTTGTCTTGGCAACTAAGCGGGTTGCATATTCTATGGCGGCAATGACTTCAGATTTTTTAAGCTCGGGGTATTCCGCAGTAATTTCTTTGACACTCATGTCGGCTCCCAGAAAATTCATAATAAGCTCCACAGAAATCCTTGTCCCCGCTATAATTGGTTTCCCGCCCAGGATCTTTGGATTTGAAACAATTATTGCTTTTGCCATACCCGTATTATACTACAAGAGGGAAGAATCTTTTGACTTAATTTCTAAGCCAATTAATGCCTAATGTATAAAGGATATTGGCTGAACGCCAAGATCTGTCAAGTTGGGGCGGCGTGTTAACAGGATCGTCTATAGTTTCTGGGTGGAATAATCTGGAAGCTATTTCTTCCGGGTTAATACTTGAGGGTGCTACAAGTTTATCAGCCGGTTGTTGACGGGAGAATTTTTCTACGGTTACCCATTGCGGATCAAATGAAAGGAGGTAGCTATAATGGCGGTTTATTCTAATACGGACAGCACCTTTTTCTTTCAGAGTTGCCAGGCTACCAGCCATTTGTAAAAGGTTTGGCCATCCTTCAAAGCGCCCGGCTGGAGTGCGATCGTTAGCCAGAGGGTCGACTTCTTTCAAAGAACCAGTGCCGTCATATCGCAGAGCTAGATGATGCCCGTAGATTGATGCACCCAAGCATGTTGGACTATGTTGTTCTCGGTAGCGTTGCCAAAACGCAAGATGGATCATGTCCCGGCTCCTGGGGTTTAGACGAGTATCTTTAGGTGGTTCGCCCCAGAGGGTAAGTTCTACGGGATGGCATTGGCCTCGGGAGATTATAAATTGGGCTTCGGCCAGCTCTCTGAACTCAGGAGATTTATTATTGGGAACGAGTCCAAAATAGGTTCTGGTAACAGTAATTGCAGGAATGGGTTTTGGCCAAACATGTTTAGTTATAACCAGTAATTGTTCAGGGTCTGTCTTAGCTACTCTTCCGAATAACTGACGGTTTCTTCTTAAGCCACTGACATGAGCCAAGAAAGCTTCTTGGGTATGCAATGGAAGTGCATCTTCCATGTAAACAGGTTGAGTTGTTGGTGACTCGATCCGCATAAGTAGTATATTATAGAAGATTGCTCTGGTGGATTCAAATCAGGTGTGCTAAAATACTAACCAGATAAAAATATGCCAAAGAGGACTTATCAACCAAAGAAATTAAAGAGGATCAGGAAGCACGGTTATCGGGCCCGGGCGGCCACTTCCGGCGGGCGCAGGGTTTTAAAAAGAAGAAGGGCTACGGGTAGAGCGCGCCTCACAATTTAATGCTTCCTAAATCCCAACGCTTAAACTTAAAAAAAGATTTCAAATGGGTAGCTGGTGGCAAAAAGCTGGAGACTGCCTATTTGAAGCTTTTTATTAAAATGGGAGATAACCGGCAGCCCCGAATTGGCATAGCAGTCTCTTCCCGGATCTTTAAGAATGCTACAGAGAGAAACCGGGCCAAACGAGTAGTTTCAGCAGCATGGGAAGTTCTTTATTCAAATCTACCCGATACTATTAACATAGTGGCCCTTCCCAAAGCCGGGGTAATTAAGGTAAAATCAGGTGATCTGCTTTTAGATTTGGAAGCAGCTTTAAAAAATGCAAAGATTATTAATTAGTTTAATTAGTTTTTACCAAACCTTTCTGTCATTTGATAAAGGAGTGCTGGCGGTATTTGCGCCGGGCGGAGCATGCAGGTATAATCCAACCTGCTCTGAGTATGCTAAGCAGCAGGTCAGGAAGTTTGGGGTCCTCAGGGGAATTTGGTTTGGCTTAAAAAGAATTTGGAGTTGTAGATGAGCGGAATAACAGCTATTTTTGACTTATTATTTTTCGGACCGATTATTAATATTTTAGTCTTAATTTATCAGGGTCTTTCCTCCCTGAATATCCCGGGTGCGCTAGGTTTTTCCATAATAGCTTTAACTCTGGCGATAAGAATCCTGGTTTGGCCATTTATGAGCTCACAGATTAAAGCTACCAAAAAGATGGCTGACTTAAAGCCACACCTGGATGAATTGAAACGAAAGCATACCGGCGATAAAAAGGCTTTAGCTGCTGCCCAAATGGCTTTATATAAGGAGCACGGAGTAAATCCGGCCGGTGGTTGTTTGCCGGCCCTAATTCAGCTGCCGGTATTTTTTGCTTTATATCAGGCTATTATTAATATTTTACCGGGAACAGGTGGAAATCTAAACCGAATAAATGACTTGTTGTACTTTCCTCAGCTTAAACTACCTTCCACTATTGACCCGAATTTTTTTGGGCTTAATTTAGGGCTAAAGCCGGCTGATTTCGGCAAGTATGGGGTGTTTCTTTTGTTGGTACCGGTGGTGACTGCCCTTTTGACCTTTGTACAATCTAAGATGACCTTGCCAAAACCAATTAAACATTACCCTTCTGATTCACCTAAGGAAGCAAAAGAAAAGGAAGGCTTAGAAGAAAGCATGGGAGCAGTCCAATCCCAAATGGTTTACCTGATGCCGATTATGATCGGTTATTTTGCCTTTTCTTTTCCGATCGGGCTTGCAATTTATTGGAATACCTATACAATATTGGGCATTACTCAACAGTACCGGATGGCCGGCTGGGGTGGTTTGGAGAGTCTAGTGGCTAGAGTCAAGAGTCTAGGCAAATAAATCTAGACTCTAGCCACTAAAAATTATGGAAAATCAATTAAGCGATGTATTGGATAATGTGCTGGGTTTGTTGCTCCTTGAGGGTAGCTACGATATTGAAGAGGGAGAGGAAGGTTTTTCTGTTTCCATCGAAACCCAAGATGCCGGTAGGTTAATCGGAGCCAGAGGCGAATCGCTGGATGCGTTGCAGCTTTTAGTTAACCAAATGGTAGCCAGAAAAGTCGGAGAAGAGGGTTTTAAAAGGGTGGTTATAGATGTGGAAGGCTGGAGAAAGCAGAAAGAGGAGGAGTTGGTAAAAAGCGCGGAAAGCTGGGGTAAACAGGTTTTGGAAACAAAAAAAGAAATTGAGCTTGAGCCGATGTCATCCTGGCAAAGAAGAATTGTACATATGACGATTTCCGAGATGGAAGGGGTGGAATCTGAGAGTTTGGGAGAAGGAAGAGACAGGCATATTGTAATAAAACTCAAAGATCAAAAGTCAAAGGTCAAAAGTGAAGAGCAAGATGTCAAAACTCAAGAGAGTTGAGAGCGTTCTCCTTTTTTTAATCCTGCTTTTTCTTCCCACGCAGTTAGGTAAGCATTTTTGGCCGCAGTTTGCGTATATTTATTCCCTTAAAATAGATTATTTATCTCCCGCCATTTATTTCTGGGATTTCTTAGTAGCAGGGTTGGTAATTGTTTGGCTTGTAGGCAGGCCGGCGATTAACAGGTTAGCCCTAAATTTATTTTTACTTTTTCTGTTTACACAGATTGTATCTTTACCTGGTGCTTTGAATATAGAAGCGGGATTGGTTAGGCTGGAACAATATTTATTGGCAGGTTTGTTTGGAGTTTTTTTAGCCTCCCAGGATATGAAAAATTTATCTAAGAAGATATACCTCCCGTTTGTCATAGGTTTGCTGGGTGAAGCTGCATTAGCAATTTTACAATTTATAAAAGGCGGTACCTTAGGGTTGTGGATTCTAGGAGAGAGGACTTTTAATCTTTCTACACCGGGAATTGCCAAGTTTGATTTTTATGGTCATCAGTTTTTGCGGCCTTACGGCACTTTCCCGCATCCGAATGTGCTGGCAGGATTTATTATTCTTTCGATTGTCATCCTGAGGCGATTAGTCCCGATTTTATCGGGATCCCGATCTATCGGGGCCGAAGGATCTAATTATATTCTTCTCCGGCAGAGCCGGATCAGAATGACAGTTCTGGATTTCATTAGTCTTTTTGCCGGCCTCACTATTTTTCTGACTATGTCACGTACAGTCATTCTGGCAGGAGTAATAACGCTTCTTTTAACTGTGAAAAGACGATGGTTTGTCTGGATAATGCTGATCTTGCTAGTTATGTCCCCCATTTTGTTTACCAGGTTTTCCAGCCTTTTTAGCTTTGATAATCTAACTTTACTCAGAAGGGAAGAACAAATCAGTACTGCTTGGCAAATATTTCAAAACCGGCCGATTTTTGGGGTAGGTTTAAATAATTTTATTCCCACCATTGCAACTGATTTAACAGTCGGCCCCAGCCGCTTTTTGCAGCCGGTCCATAATATTTTCCTGTTAGCTTTATCAGAAACTGGTTTGGTTGGCCTGAGCGGGTTAATTATTCTTATTGGGTTTCCTATCTTAAAAATTATTAAACTAAACCCTTTCCGCTTCACGCTTTACCCTGTCCTGCCCTGGTTAATAATTCTGTTTCTGGGAATGTTTGACCACTACTTTTTAACTTTGCCCCAGGGTTATCGAATGCTTTTCTTGGTATGGGGTCTGTCTTTGGCCATGTTAAAATGACTTGGTGAAGCCTTTCGTAAAAATTTTGGAGCAATCGTCCTGGCAGGTTTTAGGCAAAGTTGTCACCGCTTTTTCCACTTTTGTGATTTTAGGCCTGGTTACGAGAAATTATGGTCAATCAGGAACCGGAACCTTTACTCTGGCTTTAACTTATGTGGCCATATTTTATCTGTTGGCTGATTTTGGGTTCAATGCACATATTCTGAGAAGAATTAAGAGTCTAGAGTCTGGAGTCAAGGAATGGAATAAATTACTGGGAACAAGATTGGTTTGGTCAGGAATTTTAGTAGTCGTGGCAGTCGGGTTGTTGCCTTTTTGGCCATTTAGCACGCCCGAGTTTATGGAGGCGGTGGTATTTGGCAGTTTAGCAATCATAGCTTCTGCAGTGTTTGTGACCGCTAATTTAATCTTCCAGGGAAAACTGCGCTATAATCTGTCAGTTGTTGCCACCATTATCGGTACCCTGGTTGGTTTAGTAGTTTTTGCGCTTTTAGCTTCTTCCCGCTTCCCCATTTCGTTTTTGATGCTGGCTCATTTAATTAGCTGGTGTATTATGGCCCTGGCTGCGCTTGTATTAATACGAAAATTATTTTCTGATATTGCTCCGATATACGATATACGATATACCATAAACCTGTTCCGGCAGTCCTGGCCGGTAGCAGCTACTTTGGCCCTGAACGTAATTTATTTCCGGGCTGATGCTTTTATGATTGCTTATTTTAAGTCTGCTGCGGATGTGGGTATTTATAATGTGGCTTACTCTGTTTTTCAGTCTGCTCTGGTCCTGCCAACTTTTATTATGAACTCTTATTATCCGATGATGCTTAAATCTTTTAGCGGCATTAAAGTGGTTCTCCTAAGCTTACTGGGGTTATCACTAACTGGTTTGGTGATGACTTTTGTTTTGGCACCGCTGGTGATTGATGTCCTCACCGGAGGCGGCTTTAGTGGTTCTGCAGTTTCATTGCGAATTTTATCCTTAGGTTTCCCGGCCTATTTTTTATCTTCCTTGTTGATGTGGGTTTTAATTGCCAAGGGTAATTATAAGCAAATGCTTTTACTTTACATGTTGGGGTTGATTGTTAACCTAGCCTTAAATCTAATCTATATTCCGCAGTATTCATATTTGGCAGCTTCGTGGATAACGGTAATTTCAGAATACCTGATTTTAGTGCTACAAGTTATGGTATTATGGTGGAAACTTAAGCGATGAAACTGATTATTTATACAGATGGAGCTTCGCGCGGCAATCCCGGCCCGGCCAGTTATGGTTTCACTATTTCTGATGACAAGGGAGGTTTACTCTATAGAGAAGGTAAGTATATTGGTTTTACCACCAATAATGTAGCTGAATATACGGCTGTTTATCAGGCGCTAAAATATATTAAGGAGAAATTTGGCGGTGAGGATCTAAAAATTGAATTATATGCAGATTCAAAATTAGTAGTTGAGCAATTGGCCGGCCGGTTTAAGATAAAAAGCGCTCACTTAAAGCCGCTGATTGAGAAAATTAAAATTTTAACTCCGGAACTGGGTGGAATAATCCATATTCACGTACCCAGATCTCAAAATACAGAAGCAGATAGGTTAGCCAACCTGGCCTTAGATTCCCGCGGCCCTTAGTTATACTCCGATACGTTTGATCACTCTTGCAATTTATGATTATCATGCTACGATTTACGCGTGGTTGAATCTGCCGAATCTATCAATGAAAAAAATAGTATCCTGCTTTCGCGAAACAGCCCGGTGGCTTTAGTCGTGGGCGCTGCAGGCTTTTTGGGTTCGCATTTGGCAGATAAGCTATTGGCTAAAGGTATACAGGTGGTTGGGGTGGATGATCTGCAATATGGGGATAAGTCTAATTTGAGAAGAGCTGCCGAAAATCGAAATTTTCATCTGGTGATTGAATCTCCGGAAAAGATTGATCTAAGTTTACCGAGACTTGATTATATTTTCCTCTTGCCGGGCGGAGAGACGAATTTGGGCAGGATATTGGCGCAATTTAAGAAGGAAAAAAGCCGGTGCCTTTTAGTGTCTTCAATTGATTTATACGCCGGCCCACTGGAAAATGGTCTGGGATGGCTTAAGGAGACTGAGGCACGAATTGCCAAGTTTGCCAGAGAACATAACTTAAACGCCCGGGTATTACGGCTGGGGCCTGTTTACGGGCCGCGAATGAATTTTAGCCTTAAGGATCCGGTCATAAAATTAATTGCTCAGGCTCTGGGCGGAAATTTACAGAAAGAAGTGGCATTGGATTTTTCTTCACGGGCGCTTTATGTAGATGATGCCGTAGATTTAATCACCAGAACCATATTTGCCGGGAGTACCGCCCAGAAGATCTTTGACGGAGTATTGCCCGGTCCGGTTAAGGTATCTGAGATAAAACAAGTCCTGCTTGACCCGGTCTGGTATAGCGAAAAGGAGTTTTCTTTTACGGAATTGCCACCCTGGCCGACACCTAACCTGGAGAAAACCATCAGAACACTGAATTGGCATCCTAAACCCCGGATCCTGGCTAATCTAAAAGAAACTTTAAGCTATTTTAAGGACAATGAAATCAAGGTGCCTGACATAGAAAGCGGGCAGGAAGATTTAAACGAAATGGAACAGGAGAGTTGGAATGAAGAAAAAAGGGAGGTGCTGGAAGCATTCAGGCAAGAAAGAAAAGAAGAGGTTAAAAACGAGTCTAAGCCAAAAAAGGGGAGTAGAATATCAGGATTTTCCTTATCCAGGTTGTCTATGATCCTGGTACTGGCGTTGGTGACATATGCCTTGATTTGGCCGGGTATAATTCTGGGCTGGAGCATATTTAGTTTCCGCTACCAGTTAAATGAAAGCTTAAAAAATCTGGAAAAAGGACAATTTGAGAAAAGTCTGGATAATATCAGACAAGCGCAAGTAGGGGTAGGGGAGGCGAAAATCATCTACGACAGCTTCGAACCGATCCGAAAAACCGGACTGCTGAAGGAGCAATTTGAATTGGGTGATAACTTGCTGGATCTATCCTTTCTTTCCGTCTCTGCCGCCAAAAATACGGCTTTCGGGATGCAGGCTCTCCTGCAAAGCATCAAGACGGTAATCGGTGAACAAAATGAACCGGCGCAAAAATATTTTGAAACGGCTCAGATGGAGCTCGGCTCAGCCGGCCAGAATTTATCTAAAGCAGAAGTTATCTTAAAGGAAGAAAATTTCAAAAAAGATCTGCCTGAATTGTTAAAGGCCCGGATAAATGAATTATCAGCCAAGCTTTCCCGCTACAGCAAATTAGCTACTAAAGCAGAAGCTATTAGTATTTTACTGCCGAAGTTGGTAGGAATGAAAGGAGTCAGGAACTATCTAGTGCTGTTGCAAAATAATATGGAGCTTCGCCCGGGCGGAGGCTTCATAGGCTCTTTTGCCGAAGTTTCCTTTGAAGGGGGAAAGCTGAGAAAGATTGAGGTAAATGATATTTATACCATTGACGGTCAGTTGAATCTTCGTGTTGAACCGCCGGTGGAAATTAAGGAAGACTTAGGTCAAAAGGATTATTACTTGCGTGATTCCAATTGGGAACCGGATTTTCCAACCAGCGCCCGGCAGGCAGAGTGGTTTTATAATAAAGAAACCGGAAACAGCGTGGAGGGGGTAGTAGCTTTGGATGTTTCAGCCATGGAGGAGTTATTGTCGGTGATCGGTCCGATAGACCTGGCTGATTATAAGGAAAAGATCACAGCTGAAAATCTTTTTGAAAAGGCGGTCACGCATGCGGAAACAAGTTTTTTCCCGGGCACCCAAGCTAAAAAAAGTTTTTTAACCGCTCTAAGTAACGGGGTATTTGAGAAGATTTTCTTTCTGCCCCAAAATAATTGGCCCGGGATTATCTCGGCGCTGGGGAAATCACTGGAGGAAAAACACATCAGCTTTTACTTAAACGATCCCAAGCAATTCCAGTTTCTACATTCCCAAAATTGGACCCATATTTTACCAAGGCAATCAAAGGAAAACCTGGGAAGTGATTTTTTAAGCATAGTTGAGGCTAATTTGGGAGCTAATAAAGTAAATTACTACCTGGACAGGTCTTATAACCTGCATACGATTATCGGGAAGGAAGGGGATGTCAGTCAAAGACTGAGAATAAATTATATTAACAGAAGCCCTTCTGAAGCTTTTCCCGGCGGCAAATATAAAAACCGGATGCGGATATATTTACCATTCGGAGCCAGTTTAACCAGAGCTATTTGGGGGGAGGCGGATATTACTGCTGATGTAAACGGGTTTGTGGATTATGGCCGATCCGGCTATTCTTTGTTATTAGAGCTGGCTCCCAAAGAGCAAAAAATGCTGGTAATAGATTATACCGTGCCTCTTAAATTGGATTTTCAGGAAGGTAAAGCCTCTTACCGGTTGGATATCATTAAACAAGCCGGCACCGGAAAAGACCCGTTTGCCTGGACCGTTACTTATCCGATCAGCTATAAAGCGTCTTCAAGTCAAGCTAGAAACTCCAGTCCGCAAGAGAGTTCCATTTCCACGGATCTATCCCGGGATCGCAGCTTTGAGGTAGAATTCAGAAGGTAGGGGATGCTATCATGTATAGATGGCAACTTTAGGAATCCTGGCGGCATTGACTACTGCTTTATGTTGGGGTTCCTACATGGTCCCTTTTAAGAGATCCGGCAGCTTAAATTTAATTCAATTTCAGGCTTTAATGGCAGTCGGAATAGGAATTTCCGGTTTAATGTTGTCGCTTATCTTAGGTTATGCTTTTAGCTTAGATGAATACGGACTTTTTAGCGGAGCATTATGGGCGGTGGCCAATCTAGTAGCATTAGTGGCTATTTCCAACTTGGGACTTTCCAGGGCTACCCCGGTAATAGCTTCCTTAGTAGTCATCTTTTCTTTTTTGTGGGGAACTTTGATCTTTAATGAATTGCCTTCGGGTTTAATGATAGGTCTTGCAGGGATTGGAATGATTATTTTAGGGGTTATTTTAATTAATACTATTGGTAATACCGGAAGTAAAAATATTAGAAAAGGCATGCTGGCTGCAGCCTTAGCCGGTTTAATTTGGGGTAGCCAGTGGGTGCCTTTAAAAATAAGTAATCTATCGACGGCTGATTTTTTCTTTCCATTTTGTCTGGGGATACTTATTTCCGGTTTAGCTATTTTTATTTTAAGAAGAGAAAAATTTAAGAGAGAGGCAATTAAGGAAAGCTTGTTAAGTGGGCTAGTTTGGAACATTGGTAATTTATTATCACTTATTTCACTTTCTTTAATTGGTCTTTCGAAGATGGGCCCTATTAGTCAAGTAGCCACACTGGTGGCTGTTTTATGGGGGGTATTTTACTTTAAAGAAGTTAAGGTTCTGCGGGCCAAGGTGCAAATTTTAATAGGCGCCGCCATTTTATTGATGGGGGTGATTACCCTTGGCTTGGCTTAGCTCTTGCCCTCTGAGCCTAAATGTGGTAAATTATCTTAACTAATTATGGATAGACTAAGCTTACAAGCCGAAGAAAGAATACTCTTAGGCAAAAAGGTTAAAAATTTAAGAAAAGACGGTAAGCTCCCGGCTCATGTTTTTGGCAAGGGTTTGGAAACTGATCATGTGTCAGTTGACGGAAAGACCTTCTTGAAAGTTTTTAAGGAAGCCGGAGAGACTGGTTTAATTGACTTAAAAATCGGTTCAGAAAAAGTCAGGCCGGTAATGATCAGGGGTCTGCAGTTTGATCCAGTTTCCGGTGAGCCTATTCATATCGATTTTTACCAGGTTAATCTGACCCAAAAAGTCAGGGTGCCGGTTCCTTTGGTATTAATAGGCGAACAACCTGAATCAGTGCATTTGGGTGAAACTATAGTTCTGCAGACTATGAATGAAGTTGAGGTTGAGGCTCTTCCTACGGACTTAGTGGAAAATATTGAAGTAGATATTACTTCTTTGAAAAATATTGATGATGCCATTACTGTGGGGCAGTTAAATTATGACAGAAGTAAATTAACAGTTCATGCCGGAGAAGAAGATATTGTCGTAAAACTGGCCCCGGCTGTAACAGCAGAGATGCAGCAGCAAATGGAAGAGGCGGCAGCTGAAGCGGCAGCCGCTGCTGTTGAAGCAGAGGAGGGGGAGGCTGCCGAAGGGGCTGAGGGTGTCGAAGCTGCTGAAGGCGAACAAGCTGCAGAGGGTGAACAGCCACCTGTTGAAGCTGGGAGGGAAATTCCCACTAAAGGAGCAGAAGAAACTAAACAGGCGAAAGAGAAGTAAGGTTTCTGCCCGGAAAGGAGGAATTATGGAGGATGAAAGAAGAATAGGATGTGATTCTTTTGGAGAGGCGGCAGCTAGACTAGGTGAAGCTGTTAAGCCATCTTGGCCGGTACTTGAAATAGCTTCTCAAAAAGCAATGATAGGTGTGGGAGAGTTAATCAAACGTTTAGCACAAGACCAGCGTGGTGGTGGAAGAGCAGGTTGCGCTGTATTTATGGTTGGGGGCGCCATTATTGTAGGAAGCTATGTAAATGCAGTGAGAATCGGTGTGCTGAATGATGGGTTTCTACTAGGTCTTGTTATCGGTGGAGCAACAATGGCGGTTGGTGCTGTCGCTGCGATGGTGCCGTCGGATAGGTGGTAGGAGGCTAAGTGCCTCGGCAGAAGGTGAAGCGTGGCTGAGGGTGAGGCCCCGGCAGAAGGCGCTGAGGAAGGCAAAAAGGCTGAACAAACTCCAACTGAAGAAAACAAAGAAGGTTAGTTATCTATTAATTGTGCGCCCATTTTTCTCAATTTTTGGTTAATTTTTAACTCTGTTTCTGGTGTAGTGGTCTCTGGATCTATCCCGAGTTGAAAAACCACAGTTTCTGCCCGGGCATCCATGCCCTGTTGAATAGCTTCTTTGGTAGGTGGTACCCGCATAGAACCAATTGCTGTTAAGCTAACTTTACTTCGGTCAAAAGGATTTAATAACCTTCTTAAGGTGCCGGGAGTGTCAGAGGGAATACTGAGGTTTTGACTACACAGCGAGGTACGCAGTATTTGTGCTATTAATAGTCCGGTGTTATTGAACATCTCCTGGAGTTTTCCGGTGGATCCGCCATGGAAATTTTGCAGCCTATCGATGAAATCTTCCAACTCTTTTCTATTCGACACCAAACTTTTAAGTAATTGCAGGGCCTGAATTTGGCTGTCGATAATTCTTTCTGTGGTGGGGAGCTGGCCGTTTAAAATCTCTCCTATAGTTCCTGCACGCTGGCCCAATCCGCGGATATCAGAATCTCCGCCTAATTGCGAATTTGCTGTTGAATTTTGATCTAACTCCTGGAAAGTGATGTCTCTATCCATTAAAGATATGGCAGCGGCAAGTTGTTTAACAAAGGTATGAACTTGGGTTTCCTGAATTTTGTGATGATCCCTTAATTTAATGGGTACGATGCGGGTACGGAAATGGGAAAAAAGATCCTGGGCCAATAGCAGGGCGTTCCCAGAATTTGATCCTACTTCGCAGTTCCACAGCTTGGCACCGGCCCAGGAATTATCAGTTTTGATCCCCAAATGCACAGAGGCAACGCTTATTCCGTTTTTATCAAACTCTTCAAACAATGGAATCAGTTGTTGTTTAGTACTAGCACCTTCTACTATCACAAAACCAGGTGTTATTTCCGGTTTGCAAGATTCCAAAATATCTTTAGTAACCATTTCTTCTGTGGCAAAGAAGGCTATCCGGCTACGGGTTAACACTTCACGAATGGGATCTCCAATATCACAAGTTGTTAGTTGTGCTATTTTCAGGCCTCTTTTTAAGCCATCAGCCATCCTGGTCCCAAGTTCGCCCCGGCCTCCAATTACTACAGTGGGCTCACGTGTGTAGTCCCAAGTTTTACCCTCGATCATAGTGGGAGATTAACAGTATTATAGGTTTTTGTCAAGCCAAAAAGAAAAATAATTGCGGATAATCTGCTGTAATTTTGTGGGAAACTCTGAATAGTTACCAATTTAATGCTTGACATAAATAAAGCGACTATGGTACTATGACTATAGTCATATGCAACAAACTATTTCCAAATCACAATTTAAGGCTCATGCTTTAGAATTACTACGGGTGGTTGAACAACAAAAAAAGCCGCTTATCATTACTCACGGGGGCAAGCCAGTGGTTAAGGTGATTCCCTATAAAGAAGAATCTAAGTCGGAAGACATACTGAAGTCCTTAAGGGGTAGCGTGCTCCGCTATGATAACCCCACCGAACCAGTAGGTTTAGAGGATTGGGATATGCTCAAATGATAGTTTTAGATACCCACGTACTTCTGTGGTGGCTCAGCAGTCCGGAAAAACTTTCCAAAAAGGCAGGCAAAGCAATTGATGAAGCGGTTAAACATCAAGAAATTTTAGTTTCCTCGATTAGTGTTTTAGAAGTTTATACGTTAGTTAAAAAAGGCAGGCTAGAGTTAAATACTCTTCCTGATAGTTGGCTTCAGAATGTTGAGAGTTTGCCGTTTATCAGGTTTATACCAGTGGATAATAAAATAGCAGTGCAGTCCGTTGATCTGCCTGAACTTTCACATAAGGACCCTGCTGACAGGATTATCATAGCTACATCTTTAAATACCGGAGCAAAGCTTGTTACTGCTGATAAAGAAATCTTGAGGTATCCTCACATCCAATCAATTTGGTAAACCCGGCCATTTTGCCGGAGTTCTTCCTTGTATTGTTTAATGCGTCAATTATGCGTTAAATTTGCGGGGAATGGTGCCTAAAGAAGATGATTACGCGGCGCAAGCTAGATGAACAGCAGCCGGCAAGCTAGGACCTACTGTAAAACAATTTTCGCTGTCTTTTGGATCCGTAATACAAAGCCTATCAGGTAGTACTTCCAGAGTACCATTTTTGATTTGCAGCCTTATAGGTATCCCTCTCAAAGGATATATTGCTATGTTGCAAAATTGAGAGAAAGGAGTTTCTGTTCGGACAGTTAAGGATACAAAATTGCCTGTTGTTGGGTCCTTTCCATCTATGAAAGTAGCCCCTTTGGGGAATGCTGCAGATCCTCTAGGGACCTGTACCGCTTCAGTATTTAATGCTCGTGCCACTTCGCCTAAATTTTCTCTACTCAGAAACATATAATAAATTACTTTGTATGATGGTAAATAGTAGCCGATGAGTCAGGATTTATGGTAATACCATCTGTTTCATTTCCAATCCCAATTCCGCCTTCCGGCGTGTCTATAAAGTTACCATTTAATATATCAATTCTATGTATTTCGCCATTTGGAGCAACTGCTTCTGCACTGCATAACTCTGTGACCCTATTAACCTGTTCTATTCTCAATGCTACCCCTAATCTCCCTCTGCCGCTTGTAGGAAAAGATAGGATATGGGCAACTCCGCTAGGGCCCCAGGTTATGCCTTCACCAAGAATTTTGGCTACTTGAGCAAAATCTCCTATGCGTTCAGCACCTAATCTTCCACTCATATATTATGAATACCTCTTTTCATACCAGATGTCAAGTCGCTGGCCAACTGGTAGTCATGATGGATTTACCCTGGTGTGGCAATTTCTGCCAAAGCTCTTCTGTTAGAAATGGCATGAATGGGTGTAACAGCTCTAGGGATGTCTTCAGAACATATTCCAGGGTTGGTTGGGCTTCGGCTCGTCTGGTTTTCGTAGATTCAATATATTTATCGGCAAATTCATGCCAGATGAACTCATATAAAACTTCAGTAGCCAAGTGTAATTGAAAGCTCTCAAGATTTTTAGTAACAGACTTTATTGTTTTGTCTAGTTCTTCCATGATTTTTTTATCATCCGCATTTTTCATTTGTACCACGATCGTGGGACGTTTGTTTTTTATGGCTTCAGGTTTCAGTTCAATTATAAATCTATAGATATTGCGCAGTTTGGTGCCGAAATTGCGGAAGTTTTTACATCTTTCATCCATCTGTTGTCTGGAGGTCCGGCCATCCCGGCCGGGAATGGAATACCCATAAAGAGCCATTCTGGTAGAATCAACGCCCCACTGGGCTACCAAATCATAGGGACTGATGCCGTTTCCTAAAGATTTGGAGAATTTCCGGCCTTGTAAGTCTCTTAACATGCCATGAAAGAACATATTCCTAAAAGGGATATCGTCCTTAAACCACAGTCCCAGCATGATCATCCTGGCAATCCAGAGGAATTTAATTTCCGGGGCTGAGGTTTCAAAATCCCAGGGGTAGTATTTTTTAAGTTCTGTTGTCTCATCAGGCCCGCCTGCATCGCTATGCGAAGCATTGCGGGCAGGCCAGCCTAGGGTAGCCATTGGCCAAAGGCCTGAGGAAAACCAGGTATCTAAAACCTGTTCATCCTGGAGCCAGTGTTTTTGCCCGCAGGTTTGGCAATTTTTGCCGGGTTTTTCAATGGAGATCACCATATCCCTGTCTTTGCCCACTAGATGATTAGGGTTACATTTTTGACAATACCAGACCGGAATCCGGTGGCCCCACCACAGCGATCGGGAAATGGACCAATCATGGATTTCTTTTAGCCAGTCAGAAAGAATTTTTTTATAATTTTTGGGTAGAAAATTTATTCTATCCATATTCTTTAAGGCTTTTTCAGCTAAAGGTTTCATTTTGACAAACCATTCTTCGGAAATCAGCGGTTCAATAGTTGTTTTGCATCTCTCGCAAACCGGCACTGAATGTATATAATCTTCCACCTTTTCAATAGCATCCAAATCTTCCAGCATTTCTACTGCTTTTTGCCTGGCCTCACTAATTTTTAATCCTGCCAGATCTCCTGCCAGCTCAGTCATCCGGCCGGTTTTATCAATAGCATGTAAGATAGGCAGGTTATTATCTTTACCTATTTCATAGTCCAGAGGATCGTGCCCCGGTGTGATCTTTAAGGCTCCTGTCCCAAACGCTTTCTCTACACGATTGTCTTCAATGACTGGAATCCAATTCCCAGTTAGAGGATTTCTCACATTCTGGCCTACGTATTGGGAGTATTCTTTGTGATTGGGATAAATTGCAATTGCCACATCAGCGAATATAGTTTCAGGGCGCGCAGTTGCAATAATGATTTCAGCAGGGGGAAAATCTATTTTGTACTTAATAAAAAAAAGCTTTTCTTTTCTTTCCTCATATTCCATTTCCAAATCTTCAATGGCAGTTTGGTCTTTAGGACACCATTGGACAATATAAGCACCTTTATATAAAAGGTCTTGTTCCCAGAAACTGTTAAATTCAAAAAAGACGGCTTTTTGTACTTTATCATCCATGGTAAAAACTTCTTTAGACCAGTCAGCAGATACTCCAAATGCTTTCCAGGTTTGATGGAAGGAGTTATACATTTCATCTTTGAATTGCCAGGCACGCTTGAGCCATCCTTCTCTGCCCAGTTTTTCCCGGGTTTTGCCCTCTTTGGACAGAAGTTTATTTAAGGTTCCCTCGAATTGGATGCCGGCATGATCCACACCCGGTAAAAGCAGTACGTCAAAGCCCTGCATCCTCTTGTATCGGGCAATGGCATCCATGATGGAGTGTTCCATGCCGTGGCCTAAGTGAAGCTCTCCGGTCAGGTTTGGCGGAGGCATGAGCAGTGAGTATGGCTTTTTATCTGAATCAGGATCAGCCTTAAATAAGCCCTCTTTTTCCCAGAAATCATAAAGAGAAGTTTCATCCATGTGGTAAACAAGTTTGCCCGCATGTCCAAAAACTTTATTTTTGTCCATGGGGTAAGTATATGGCTTGCAGCCTCCAAGGTCAATCGTATGGCATTCAGAGCGATAAGCTGGGTTCAGCTTGCAGGATGAAGGGGTCAGCAGGGTGGTAGTTAAAAATAGCAGCTGTGGCAATCATGGCAGCATTGTCTGTACAGAGCTCTGGTGGAGGAATGTGTAATTTTGTTTTCAATTGTAAATTGTAAATTGTAAATTGTAAATTGTTCGCCAGTTTCTGATTCGCTCCCACTCCACCGGCAACTATTATCTCTTTAATTTTATACTTTTGGGCAGCTTTGATGGTTTTAGCAACCAGTACATCGATAATAGCTTGTTCAATAGAGGCAGCTAAATCGCATTTCACCTTCGAGGTGTAGCTTCTTTTTTTCACCTCGAAGGTGTGAATTAAGTTGGCTACACTGGTTTTTAAGCCGGAAAAGGAAAAGTCAAAGTCTTTGGAGTCTATCATGGGCCTGGGTAAATGAAACTTTGTGGGATCTCCCCTTTTTGCCAGTTTAGAAATCTCTGGTCCTCCGGGATAGGCTAATCCCAACAGCCGGGCGCATTTATCAAAACATTCTCCGGCCGCATCATCCCTGGTGCCGCCGAGGTATTCATATTTTCCGTGGTCTTTGAAAAGCACCAGATCTGTGTGGCCGCCGGAGACAAGTAAACCAAGGCAAGGGAATTGGGGAGTGACACCTTCCAGGTGGGCTTTGACTCCTGGAAGGTGGACTGTAATCCAATTAGCATAAAAATGCCCGAGAAGGTGATTAACCGGAATAAGCGGCTTTTCCCAGACAGTGGCCAGGGTTTTGGCTGTTTCTACACCCACAAGAAGTGAGCCGATTAGGCCGGGGCCGTAGGTGACTGCAATTGCATCAATATCCTGATGCCTATAGCCTGATACCTGTAAACTTTCCTCAATCACCGGGATAATGCTTTTTATCTGTTCCCTGGCAGCCTGCTCCGGAATGACGCCGCCATATTTAGCTTGCAGCACAGCTGAAGATGCCACCACATTGGATAAAATCTTTACTCCATCCTTGGTTTTCTGCACTACCGCAGCGGCCGTTTCATCACAACTAGTCTCAATACCAAGAATAATTTGCGGTTTGTTCATATGAGTATTTTATCAGATCCTTAAACTGATCAGGGTATCTATCGGTGTATTTTCCATCCAATTATGGTTATGATAAGAGTATGGAGAGTTTAGGCATAAGGGGGGTCCAAGTTTCTAAAGAACCTGCCCCTTTACCCCAAAATGGGAAAGATTATCTGGAAGATGAGTTTAGTCCTAACGGTTCCCCCATCCTTAAGCCTTATATCAAGGTTGATCAGGAGAGTGTTTGGGACCAGCGAAAGCAGCAAAAAATTAATGAAGAATTAGAGAAAAATTATATCTATTATTCTTTAACCAGAGACCTGGAGGTTAATTCTTCCAGAGTGCAAAAACTGCAGCATATTGTAGATAAGATGTGTGCTGATACCAAGTTTTTGGCCCGGGTAGTGATTATGAATAAAGGGGAGAAACCTAATGCTTTTGTCTGTCCTGACGGTACTATTTTTCTAACACAATCTTTATTTAACAGGTTAGATACCGAGGATGAGGCGGCAGCGGTTTTGGGGCATGAGGTGGGACATCTGCTTTTTGAAACCCACCGTTATACATCCACAGCTTTAAATGATCTGGAGAAGCTGGGAATTGGTTTTGTCCATGAGAAAGCCTCAGATTCTAAAGCTTCGTTATTGCTACAGAAAGTCGGTTATAATTCTTTTGCTTTTGGATCAGCCATTAGAAAAATTCAGGGTTCTGATAGGGGGAGTGTTCATATGGGTGGTTTAACCAGGGCTTCTTTAAATGTGGGGGAACATTTCTTTCTGGATAGCTCAACTGCTCACCAGGAGGAAAAACCTCTGGATCAAATGTTTTACCGTGAAGCGAAAAAAACCAACCTGGAAATAGTGAAAGAGGCTGCCGGAAATAAAGATTTCCAACCAGCACAACTAAAAGCAATGATAGAGAAGCTGCACCCTCAGGATCTGGATGAAGTCTACCGGATGTTTTGGGGGCAAAGGAAAAATAATTATGGCTTTACAAAAACCCTAAACGAACTTGTTATGGGCAGGTTGATGCAGGCCGGTTACAGGCAAGAAGATGCTATTTTAATGTTATATACTAATCCTGCTGCAACCGTAGATTACGGTATTCCTGAGGATTGTTACCTTGTGGATACACCGGAGAAATTAAACCAACTGGTTGCTTATTTGCAAAATTTTGAGAATAACCAAGCTGCTCGCCTGGAGATGTTTAAGCTGATATTTGCCAAAGATACCAGCCGTGATCAGCGATCGGCAACATTGAGTATTCTCCAATTGGTTTCACAGAATCTTTACAACAGCGAACGTACCCCCAAAGAGAAAGGCATTGCTGTAACAGGGGCATCTTTGATTAAACTCTTGGAGAGTACTGATAGCATTGAGCTTGGTGGTAGCAGCTATCAGGATAATCAAAAGAAAAGGACGTATTTTAATTCTCTAGCTTTGGTAAATTTTCTATCTAAAACTTATGTAGGTTCTGCTCCTGCCGCCATCTTGCCAAAAGAGCTGGAGGAGCTAGAAAGCTTCCTGAATCTTCTTAAAAGCAGCACTGTTTCTTTTGATAAAAACGCCGTTGCTGAAAAATTCTATCTCAAACCTGGCGCTCGGGAATTAAGTGACCCTAATGGACGCAAACAAGCTGTTTGTGAGGCAGCTTGCCGGATATTGGGGGTGGAGATTAATGAAGAAACCTTTGATTTTAAGGATATTGACGACTTTTTTAACACTTATACCGAGTCAAGGCCGGATGACTCAAATAAGGCCCGTTTTTTAGCAAGGATGATTAAGAAGATAAGACAACATTTTCAGGATAATGAAATTGAGGGTGAAGATAGGGTTAAATACGTAGATTACATTAATGAAAAAACCAACCAGATAGTTTTTGAAAGATCTCAAAAGTTTGATTTGGGAAGAGAGAGCGGCGAATCCCCGACTCTTAAAAGCGCCTTAATGAAATTCAATTTAAAATCCGTTTTGGCGATGGGCCTGTTCGAAACTGATAACAATGAGTTTTATGCTTATTTAGAGCCAGCGATGTTTGAGTTTGGAAAAGTTATGGTTCAGGAAGGAGTTGATCCACAGAAATTATCTAAAATTCAATTAATTAACCTCTGCAAAAATTTATTTCATAACCCTGACAGTTTTAACGATGAATTATTTTTGTATGCAAGATACGGAGAAAATAAGGTAAATACCGGTGAGCAATATTCTGGAAGAGTAGCAAAGGCGAGTATTTACGACCATGATAGATTTTTTAAACTGCCCCTGATTAAAATCATTAGCGGTAAGGAAGATATTTTCAATGCTGACACTATAGAGGATCTTTTAAATCAGACTGACCGGTATTTTACAGCTTTGCAATGTTCCGGGTTAAAGGAGGGCGGAAAATTTAATCTATTAGACGATGGCGTACTAAATTTAGTTGTCGGCCCGGCAATTATGCGTAATTTTAATATTATTTTAGACCAGGGAATTAGTGATGCTTGGTTAGGTGACCTTTATGCCTTTGTGGGCCGTTTCTACCCCGGGGGGATAGAGAAAGACCAGTTATTGAGGAGTATCAATAAACGATATCTTAGGTCATCGGAGGTATCTTTTGAGTCAAAGTTAACTTATTTGTATCAGTACGGAGAACAGGTTGGTTATGAAGGGGTAGCCATTGTGGTTGATCAGATTGAGGATCTGGCAACTTACCGGATATTTAGAGAGCGTTTGAGTACCAAACTGGAAAGTTACCTTCAGGGTAATTCCACGGCGGCTAAAGTGGCTTTGGCGGATAATTTAAGCGCCCAAATTGTAAAGAACTTCAAAGAATTATTAACTACCTGCGAAAGCGATCCGGATTCAATAAAGTCTGTTTCTACTTGGTATAGCCGGAAATGGATGGAGGCTGTTTTAGGGTCTTATTCCAGCTCTGCTATTAACTATGACCCAGTGAGTGAAAAGTTTACCTTAAGCGGTTCAGGACGGGAGGTTTTCCGGAGCGTAGCCGATACTTTTGCGAAATTACAGAGTCTTTCCCAGGCTCAGAGGTTTGCGATTGCCCATAAAGCCTTATTTGAATCCGGTGGAGCCTTTGCTTCTTCAGAAAATCGGCAAATTCTTGCCAATACCCTAGTTTCTGCGCTGGGGATTAAGCAGGAATTTGTGCGGGACCTTTTATATACCGGGACTTTAGAAGCTGATGCTGAATATATCGGTTTTCCGGCAGCCAATATGATTGGTTCGCTGCTTTTTAGAGCCTTTGATATAAAGTCTGTAGATTTAGCTGGAGTAAGAAATACGTCCTTCTATACGAAAGAGCGGGGCCATTTTGATGTGGCAGAAGTAATGACGGATGATCAGATTTTGCAGAATTTAAGATCAACAACGAGAGATATTGTTCTTTTTGGTGCGCGGGCCCGTAAAGATCCCCAGTCCAGAATTGCCCAAATGACTGAGGAAAGCGATCAACTGTATTACACTATTTCCGGGAAATTAAACCTTTTGCTGGGAGAAGAGACAGAAAATACTAAGGATACAGCTGCTAGAGATTATGAGATAGATCCGGCAATGGAAGCAGTGGTCAAAGGTGTAGAGTCAACAGGGGCTTTGGGCATTAGAGCCCTACAGTTGGCTACCCAGTTTCATAACTTTTCTGAACCCATGAATAAAAGATTGTCAGAAACTTTTGATGCTAATCCCGGAATGAGCCGGCTGGTATTTTGGGAGAATTTACACCTACGGACTCAGGAAAATCCGGAGGTAGAACAATTTATGCAGAAAATAAAATTGGGTGAATATCTAGGAGGAGGTAGTTTGCAGACTACATATGCTGCAACCTACACGACTGATAATGGGGAAACAAAAGAAGTAATTATTAAAAGAAAAAACCCAAGCGTGGAAGGGTTACTTAAAAGGGCATATACTACCAGCCGGAACGTGCTGGAGACAGTCAGTCAGAAAAAGGGAACCAAAGAGTCTGCAAATCATGCTAAAACAGGATTGATGCTGATTGATTTAGCGCAACAGTGGTGCATTGATGATTTAAATGACCGTTTTTACGAAGAGCATGATGATTTATTTAGGCAAACAGTTGATAAATTTAATCAGGAGCAGGGAACAGAGCGATTTTATGCTCCAGAAAGAGTTTTTACTGAATTAAAAGTTAAGTCTGAAGAATTAGCCAAAGGCCGGACAGTAAATAAAGTCCTGAAGGATGATACAGTTCCTGCAAGCACAAAAAAAGAGATCGTACAAGAATTAGGACGATTTTTTCTTTATCAGTTAAGAGGTAATTCTTTTGTTGACGAGGATGGAAAAAGATTCTTTCTTATCCATTCGGATCCCCATATTGGAAACTATATGACAGATGTTTCTTCGGGTGAAAAACTTAAGATTGGGGTAATTGATAGAAGCTTATATCTAAAACTGGACGAGAAAGATGTTAAAGTTTTAGAGAAGTTAATTGGTAACAGTAATCCGACAGATTTTGTCTATTCTTTTATTAATTTAGTTTTAGACCGTAATAAAGACCGGGGATTAACCAGACAAATTGTCACAGCCAGGGTGTTTATTGAAATTGCTAAGGAATATAGAAAGCAATCCGTCCAGGGGAAAATAGATAAATTTGCGCTTTTACGGACCCTTTTAGGAGAATTATCTAAACAAGGCAGGGAAGCTCCACTTGAGCTGCGGTTAATGATTAGAAATATTGCTGCCTTGCAAGAATTAATGAAAAAATATGGACTATCGTTACAGTAAAAGATTTGATCCTCTTTGCTCTGTAACGTCTATATTTTAACAGAATGCTCTTTTAGCCATTTGGAGATTTATCTTTTAGCAAGTTCCTTCAGAACGTCTGTATGTTCCTTTATAAATTCTTCCACTAATTTTCTGAATTTTTTAGACACAGGTTGTTTTTTATTCATATTTTTTAGAAAGTTCCTTAATAAGTTTGATAACTTCTGGGCTAATTTCCTGACTTTGTTCTGATACTTTTAAATTTTTTCGTGCTGTCATTTTCATAAACTAATTTTACCACCTTGTGCTGACAAGTTTAAAGGGAATGTGGTATTCTTCTAGGTAATTTTATAAGCTTAAGGAGTCTTCCAAATGCTGGATTCTTACTAAATTTTCTGATGCTTCCGGGAGGCAAGCTATTGCTATACTATCCAGGCTAGGGGGTGTTTGGTAAAAAGGGTCTTTCGCTGTGATAAAATAATTAAGATAACTTCTGTCTCCTGCAGCTATTATTACCCTTAGGTTCTCACCCTGTCCGATCACATCTACAAAGGCGGCACTGGATTTTTCATCTAGCTCCGGAATAACCTGAAACCTCAAATCTTTAGTTTTGACGCGCATGGGTGTTGAACCCCAATCTTTTACAACAGACCAAGGTTTTCCCAAGATTAACCAATGGACAGCGTTTGCTCTATTGAAGTCAAATTTTCCTCTTTCATCTTCTATAGAAATCGGCATACCCATAATTTAAAGCTTGATGTAAGCTATTGTCAATATCCAATACCTACACCCTCCGGGTGGTATAGCTTCACACCTTTTCTTAAGCCCTCTTAAGTTTAATGGTAAAAATGGTGCCTTTGGGTTTATTGTCTTTGACGGAAATATCTCCCCCATAACGAAGCAGGGTATTTTTGGCAATATATAATCCTAAGCCGTGGTTTCCGGTTAAACCGAACTTAAAGCCTTTGGTAAAGAGCTTAGTTTTTACTTGAGACGGGATACCCACTCCGCAATCAGCGATATGTATCTGAACGAGACTTTTTCTGTTAGAAATAGCCATGCTGATCTTATTGGTTTTTCCATGAATATTGGCATTGCTGATGATATTTTCAATGACCGGTATGAGGGCTTCATCGGCTAAGACTTTGATTTCACCGTTGGTTTTGAGTTTAACTTTAGGGAATCGGTCAAGGACATCTTTCAGAACCTCTTTTAGATTTAAAGGTTTTAAGAAGGTGCCTTTAGACACTGTAGATTCTAACCGGCCGATTTGCTCTATCAGCTTAACGCTTTGGTCTGCGGCCAGATCTATGTCCTGGATCCTTTCCGGAGTAATTCTGCCGGTCATCAGTTGTTCTAAGTTACCTTTGATTACTGTCAGGTGGTTTAACAGGTCATGTCTTAGCAGCTGATTGAGAAGTTTTAAGACGTCATTTAGCTCAGAAAGTTTGGCTTCGGCCTGTCTTCTGGCTTCCAGAGCCTGGGTTAACTCATGGGCATTTAGTTCAACCTCTACCCAGGAGGCTAAAGTTTTTAGCATCTCTACCTGTTCTTGGTTTAACTGCCGATGTTTATAGTCCTTAAGGCAAAAAGCGCCCACTCTTTTGCCGTCAGCAGCTTTTAAGGGGATGGCAGCGTAAAAGCGGATATATGGTTTTCCGATTACCATTGGGTTTTTGGCAAAGCGGGGATCTTTTTTGGCATCCGGAATAATAAATGAATCTTCAGCTAACATAGCATGTCCGCAAAAGGAAATAGCCCGTTCTCCTTCCTTGACCGGCAGTCCCTGGCAGGATTTAAACCATTCCCGGTGGGAATCTACTAAAGTAACAGTAGAAATGGGTACATTGAATAAAGACACGGCTAATCTGGTAATCCGGTCAAACCGCTCTTCCGGTGGGGTGTCAAGGATATTAAGACGCTTTAGTGAAACTAGCCTCTCTTTCTCGTCCTTGGGTATAGATGCTTCCTGATATTTGAGTTTGTTCATGATTTTACTCCAATGCGCCTTAATTTTACTCCTTAAGAAATTAAAATTCCAATCTCTGGTAAAAAAAAATTTTAAGGCGTATATTAAAATGGTGATCCCTAAACAAAAACATGAATTTATTAAAGATGCTTTGTGGATTTCATATACAGGCTTGAGGGATTTCCTAAAATGCCCCCGGTCTTATTACTTAAAAAACAGGTACCGGGATCCTAAAACCGGCAATCGCCTGCAGATTGCTTCCGCGCCAATGACTTTGGGGTCGCTAATTCACGATGCCATTAAGTGGTATTTGCAAACCGGTAGGATTGCTAACAAAGACGAGGTGGTTAAAAAGTTTAAGAACCACTGGTTAAAATACCGGGGCAAAAAGGGCGGGTTTAGTTCAGTGGCAGAAGAGGCAGAAATGGGCAAGCGGGGATTGAGTATGCTGGATAATTTCATCAAAAATGCCCCTCATTTAGGGCCGCATGTGCCTGTTTTTGACTTCCTAAAGTTTAGGTTAGATGAAAAGATAATCTTAAACGGCCGATTGGATTTTGTAGGGGAGTTGTCGGATAATAGCCTGCATGTCCTGGATTTTAAGACCGGAGCCAAGGATGAGGAAGACCCGACACAGCTGCATACTTATGCGATTCTAGCTGAATCTCATCTGCAAAAAGAGGTCTCTAAAATCAGTTATTGGTATCTGGACCGGGAGCCTGTTCCTAAAGAGGCAGTCTTAGATTCCCTGGAAGAAAAATTAGAGTGGTTAAAACAAAAGGCTTTGCAGATAAAAAAAGCGGTGGGTGAAAATAAGTGGGAATGCATAGAAAAGGACGGACTCTGCCGCGACTGCAAGAATTACCAGGCTATAATAGATGGTAAAGGAGAATTCCAGTTTTTTGATGAGGCTTTTAAGAAAGATATATATTTCTTGGACAAATCTAAATTAAATTAATTTCGGCCAGGGTATTGTGGGTATGGAGGCCATTTTCAGGGGCAGATTCAAACAGTTTAATGGAGGAGATTCGGATGGAAGCAAAAGGGGCGGACATAATTTTTTCAAAATTTTTCTCCAAACCATTACCAACTGTAAAAGTATTATTCAGTTTTGCTACAGAGATATGTGGGACAAAGCGTCTTTCATCTACCGGTAAACGCAAAGTTTCTAGTCCATCTTTAATCCTTTCCCTGATGATATGTATTTTATCAATATCTCCTTTGATTCCTACCCATAGAATTTGTAGATGGTGGACTTCAGGGAAGCCATCCAGATAGGCTGGGGTGACCTGGAATGCCGGAATGCCCTGGGTAGCATCAGTAATGACTTTAATTAAATCTCCTTTTAATTCCTCCGGCTGTTCCCCTAAAAAGGCTAAAGTCAGGTGAATCTTGTTCAAATCAGTCAACCTGGCTTGAGGAATTAATGTATGCAGATTAGACTGAATAGATTGAAACTCCGCTAAATTCCCCTTCGGTATTTCGAGTGCAATAAAGAAGCGCATAAGTGGTTTAGTTGACAATAGGTGTTAAACCTGTCACATTGGAAGTATAGCACAAGAGAGCATTATGACTGTGGAAGAATGTCGGGGATGTTATTTTTTAAATTCACGAAATTTTGACGGTAAAGTAGGATGTTCACGGACTGGCAGTTTATTGGAAGATAAAAAGGTTTGTTTAGACAATGGTCCATTCGTTCGTATGCCCAGGACACCTGCAGAGCTGGAACAGATCATTGAAATAAGTCAAGGACGCTTGAAAAAAGTGATAGATTTTCCAGATAAAGCAATTGCTTAGTGAGTTTTAATCTCAACAGCCTGGAGAAATTCTTTGGATAAAGTTAAAGATAATATCTGCCCTTAAAATATGGCAGCGATAGCAGAAGTTATTGCGGAAAGAACGATAGTAGATCTACAATCCTTATTACAGGGTCTGGCTTCTGCTGAAAGAGAAGCATTTGATAGAATATTTACAGTTGGGGTATCTGAAGCTACTCTTTGTTATTCTTCTCCGGCAGTTCGTGAAAGCATTGGGACACAATTTCGGGTGCCGGAACAATTTAGAGATGTACGGCGGGCTATTAGGATGTCTAACAGAGTCTTAGGTGAAGAGACTTTGGTTAATCCGTTAAGAGCTAGTCGTCCTATTCAAACTACTTCAGGTGACCAGCTTGAAGCATTAAAGTTTGCCAACCCTAGGGGCGCCGATTGCTCTTTTTGCGAGTGGGAAGTTAAGACGCCAATGGATGATTTTGGCCGGATAGAAACACAGCATAGCGTAACTGCCGCTAATTTGTATGCTTTTGATGCGGCTCACGGTTTAGTTATTCCCAAAAGAGCACATGAACCGTCTGAGATTTCGGAAGAAATATATGTAGATATGATAGATGCCGCGAAGCTGTGGCTTGAAACAACTTATAAGTATCACCCTAACGCCAGGTTCCCTTTAATAATTTATAATAACCTCCCCCGGGCCGGTAGCTCGATTTTCCATCCCCACCTTCAGGTTTTAGCGGCGGAAGGAAGACCCTACCAAGAAGTGGAAGATCTAAGAAAAAGAATGGCTGACTATCAGTGGTTTAACGAATCCCCCTTTATGGATGATATGGCTTTTGCATTGAGAGGGTTGGGTTTGGTGCATGACATGGGTGGCGCACATATCATCTTCAATCCTGTTCCCGTAAAAGAAAGGGAAGTTATGGTTTATACTAATGACGATTCCAAGTTGCCTAATAGGGATTTAGCAAAAGCTGCTTTTTCCGTAATTAATTGGTGGAGAAGTATGTGTGTAACCAGTTTTGACATGGTGATGTACTTGCCGCCTTTAGGAGAGTCAAATGGAGATTGGCATAATTTTTATCCTTTAGTTAGGATGGTAGATCGGGGACCGGAAGGGACCAAAACTTGTGATTTTGGTGCTATGGAAATTTATGCTTCTTCAGTAGTATCTTCAGACCAGCTTCAACAATCAGAAGCATTCAGGAAATTCTTGAAATAAAACTTAAGTTCCCTCATTCCAGGAGGCTAGATATTTTTTCTGCTCTTCGGTCAGGGTATCTATGGAAATTCCCAGAGATTCCAGTTTTAGTTTGGCAATCATGTCATCTAATTCCTGGGGGACAGTATAAACATCTGTTTTTAGTTTGCCGCGGTTTTTCACTAAAAACTCAGCAGCTAAAGCCTGGTTGGCAAAGGACATATCCATCACATCAGGCGGATGGCCTTCGGCTGAGGCTAAATTAATCAATCTGCCCTCCCCGAGGATGAATAGTTTTTTGCCGTTTTCCAGAGTTACTTCTTCCAAATTATCTCGTAACAGACGCCTATTTTTGGCAATTTTGATTAAGCCTTCATAATCAAATTCGACATTAAAATGGCCGGTGTTGGCCACAATCGCCCCGTCTTTCATTTTCTTAAAATGTTCTACAGAGAGGACTGTTTTATTGCCGGTGGCAGTACAGATAATGTCCGCTATTTTAATGGCATCAGCAATCGGCATAACCTCAAATCCGTCCATAGTAGCTTCCAAGGCTTTTAAGGGATCTACTTCGCAAACTATTACCAAAGATCCCATGCCTCTGGCCCGCTGTGCCAAACCTCTGCCGCACCATCCATAACCTACCACCATAAACTTTTTGCCGGCCAAGAGGACATTAGTAGCCCGGATAATTCCGTCAATGGTGGATTGTCCGGTGCCATAGCGGTTATCAAACATATGCTTGGTATTGCTGTCATTTACGGCAATGACCGGAATCTGTAAGGTGCCGTCTTCCAGCATGGCCCGGAGCCTGACAACACCGGTAGTGGTTTCCTCGGATGAGCCGATGACATCTTTAAGCTGGGATTTTCTTTCGGTATGAAGCAGGGTCACTAAATCAGCCCCGTCATCCATGGTAATTTGCGGATTAAAATCCATTACCTCATTTAAGTGTTTATAATAAGTATCCTTGTCTTCGCCTTTGATGGCAAAAGTGGGGATGCCGTAATCTATGGCCAATGAGGCTGCCACCTCATCCTGGGTAGACAGGGGATTGGAAGCACATAAAGCTAAATTGGCTCCGCCCTCTTTTAAAGTAATCGCAAGATTGGCAGTTTCGCTCGTGACATGCAAACATGCTCCCAAAGCTATCCCTTCCAAAGGTTTTTCCACAGCAAAACGACGTTTGATAAGCTCCAGAACTTTCATTTGCGAACCAGCCCATTCAATCCTGAGCTTCCCCTTGGCAGCTAAATTTTTATCCTTGATGTCGTATTTCATAATTCCTTTTCGTCATTGCGAGCCCTGAAGGGGCGTGGCAATCTTTTTAATAAGTATAGAGGTTAAGAAGCGATTTGACAATGATCCCGTAGTATTATAGAATACTCAAAATATATGGCAGAAGCAGAAGTTGGAACAAGTCAACCAGATGTTAGGATACCTTTTATAGGAGCAGACAATGAAACCTTGCTTTTTCTGGCTTCAGGTCAATTCAACAGAAGACCAACCAGAGAGAATTTAAGTGAACTAAGTCAGGCTTTCTGGAATCATTATAGGGATTTGATGGGTATCTCTCCAGTAGTAGTTTCTGAGGCTCCTTGGACTGATGCGGAGATCCATAATTTTAGAATAGCAGAAGGTTCAAATAGAAAGCTAGCTCCTTTTGTACCGGAGGTCGTAGCAGATATAGATGATCTTCCGCTTTTGGGTAAGGCTTTCCCTGAAACGGATTGTTGGGTTTTGCAACCAGGAGCACAAGGCATTATGAATGTTGAAAGAATATTAGGATGGGGTTTAACAGAGGCAAGCTTGGAATCTCCTCATAGGGTAAACTTAAAAGGGCAACTTACTGGTTTAACAGAAAAAGAGGCTAGAAAGCTTATTGAAGAAACCAATGGGAGTCTTTCGGGTTTAAATTATAACGGTTATTTTATTGCTTCCAGAGTAAGTGAGCATTTAACAGGCAGCAACTTTGATGTGCATACAGAATCCCGTTTGCTTGGGTCTTTGTCCAACGGCGGGGTTCCGAGTGCCTTTTTCGGCGAGGGTGGTAGGGCCCTCGTCGGCCACCGCAGGATTCCTGGGTTTCGGGATCCGGTCATGGGTGTTCGTCTTTGGGGAGTAAAACCTTAACGCTTAAAACTTTTTTAAAACTTCATTCCTCAGGATGACAGAGAAAGAGTTTCTCCAAAATTACTTTTATATCTATCACAAAATTCCTGGACAGTAAAACTGTGATTAGTTGTACCATATTTTTCTATTGCGTAACAAGAAGTAATTGCGCCCATCTGGGCACAGGTTTTTAAATCCAGGTTTTTTGAATAGCCGGTTAAAAAGCCGGCCCGGTAAGCATCTCCGGCACCAGTTGGATCAACCACAACCGTAGGTTTGGCAGCATTTATCTGCCACCTTCCAGGTGGGCTTTGGCTCCTGGAAGGTGAATCAGGCAGGTCACCTGTTTGAACAACAGAGCCTTTTTCTCCCAAAGTGGTAATGAGAATTTTGACCTGGTCCAGCATCTGCTTGTCATCCAGCATCAACTTTTCTTTTAATAAACTGATTTCATAATCATTGCCGATTAAAATTTCCGCTCCGTTTAGCATCTCCCTTAAATCTCCCGGAGATAGGGCCGGTAGCTGCATGCCAGGATCTAACACATAGGGAATCTTTAAAGTTTGGCACTGCTTAGAAAAGTTAACCATGGCCTGGGGATTGTTAGGGGAGATTACTACTAAATCAGTGGTTATTCCCTGTAAAGAAAGCTTATCAGCAAATTCCATGGCTCCGGGATAAAAGGCGGTAATTTGATTATCTGCCTTATCGGTCATGATAAAAGCAGAAGAAGTTAAATTATTTTGGGCAGTTTGAATTTTAGAAATATCTACTCCTGCATTTTGCAGAAACTGGGCATAGTCAGGAAAGTCAACCCCGGTCATACCAACTATCCCAACAGGGATTTTTAATAAAGCCAAATTGTAGGCAATGTTGCCGGCTGTGCCGCCTTTTTGTTTGGTTAAGGTATTTACTAAAAAAGAAAGGTTAATTTGGTGAATTTTATCCGGCATGATGTGGTCAGAAAATTTCCCGGGAAAATCCATAATATGGTCAAAAGCCAAAGAGCCGGTTACAGTTATCATCACCATAAGTATATATAATTCCTGTAAGGGAAGCTAGACTGGCATACTATTTCTATGAACGATGAATTAGGATTTGATAAAGATAAAATTCTTAATTGGGCAATTGCAAATGCAGTTATTTCCTTGCTGTGGTTTTTAGAAGATGAAAGTAGATTTGGGCAGGTTTACTTAGAAAATGCCAGGTTGTTAAATGGAATTAGGTTCTAAAATCCTTATAGAATCCTCTTACAATTTTCTGACTTGACCTTAAAAACTTACTGAGCTATAATCGGTGTATAAACGCCTCACCTAGTGCGCAAGCCCGGTGAGGTTTTTTGTGGCATAATATGTTTATGTCCAACTGTATCCTATTTATTGATGGAGAGAATTTTCTTCATAAGGTGGAAGAAGTTATTGGAAAAGAGCAAGCTGTTAGAGACTCAGACAGGATTGTTAGTGTTGATTTAGATAAATTATTCAATCTCCCACTGAAAGGGTTAAGGATTACAAGAAAGATATTTTATGCTTCCAGGTTGCATCTTCATCCTGAAACAAAGAGAAAATCTGAAGAGCTGATAAGGCTCCAAAGAAAGCTAAGAAACAATCTAGTTAAACTGGGGTATGAATTTATCATTGCTGGAAATGTTAGGGCCCAAAAAGTAGATGGAAGAGTAATTTTTAGAGAAAAAGGAGTGGATGTCAAAATTGCCGTAGATATGGTATCCCTTGCTGCTGATAAAAAACTGACAACAGCCATCCTTTGTAGTTCAGATTCTGATCTCCAGCCTGCTATTACCGAGATTAAAAAGAGGGGTGTTGAAGTAGTATATTTGGGGTTTGAGAATAATCCTAATAAGGGTTTAACTTACACTACAAATAGAACAATTTTGCTGAGGAATTCAGAAGTCCTGGCATCTTTACCCCAAAGAAAAAAAGCCTAAAGCCATAGAATTTCAGCCTCAGAAGTATTGAGTCTGTTATACTTTTCGCATGAACAATGTTTTTATAGGCGGTATACCTGCTTCGGGTAAAACTTACCTGGCTAAGAAAATGGCTCAGGAATATGAACTTTTATATGTAGGTATTGATGATTTTAGGGATGAGATGGCAAAAGACCCTAAGCTTGAACCTTGGGTAAATTTTTATTGGAATTTGGATGAGGAAAAATATTACCAAGAAACTAATACTGATACCCAGTGGAAGAATTTGGTAAACCAATCAGAGGGTTTTTGGCCTGCCATAAAAAAGAAAGTAAAAGAAGTTGTTGCCATGGGTAAACCGACCATTTTTGAAGGGGTAAACATTTTACCGCACTTAATTGCCCAAGATTTTAGTTTCCCCGGAGTTTATTTATTGGGTGAATCTGAGGAGGAAATCTTTAAGAGGATTAAAAAAGAGCCCAGATGGGGAAAAACTGAAAAGCTGCAGAAGGCAGAGGCAAAGGCTTTTTTTAATTTCGAAAGGCCAAAGTATAAAAAGGAAGCTGAAAAATATGGATATAAAACATTTGAAAATGCAGAAGAAGCAAAGAAAGAATTATTAAGGTTGATTAAAGTAGTGGAATGAAAGGGTAAAATTTACATAATGTAAATGCTGTATGCGATAAATTTGGAATAGAACTACCAGAAAAGTATGAAAAATTCTAAAATTTGTTTGAGGAATTTACTTAAATTGTACTGAAAGAGAAGTGCCCAGGACACTGGCCAGTCTTTTAAGAAATGACAGGGAAGGGGTGGATTTGCCGCTTTCCACCCGGGAAATTACAGATTGCCCGGTTTTAAGCTTTTTGGCAAGCTCGGCTTGTGTTAAGCGTTTTTTTACCCGGGCAAGAATCAAAGCCCTGGCAATTTCATATTCAATCCTGGTTTCTGCCCAAGCTTTTCTTACTTCAGGGTCTTTCATCAATATTTTCCTGTGTATTTCCCAATCCATCATAGTAAAATAATAATATCACAATATTATGATATTTTCAAGAGTCAATTTTTATCTTAGCGCGATTTAAAGTCATTCAATCTATCAACGGCGGTTTTTATTTCCTTTGTGTCCGTCTTTTGTTTCTTTTTTTGGAAGCCGTGCAGCAGTAAGAATTTTCGGTTAACTATTGCTACATAAAAGATTCTGATATTGTCGCTACCCAAAATGCGAAGTTCCCAGAGTGGGGTGCCGGTTACCTTCTTTGAATGCGGAGGGCCAACCAGAGTACCAAATTATTTTAATAGATTCATTACCCCTATTACTTTGGATTTAATATTGGGATTCAGGTTCTGGATAAATTCAAAAACAGGAGAATTGCCTTGAGATGTTTCATAATAGGTAATTTCCCATTTCTGATCCATAAATTCAGTTTAGCATAACAAAAACAGCTTTCATTTTTCCGGTAAAAAATGTAAGATTTGCCAATTTATTTCAGCTTTTTAGCCTCAGAAATATTTGTAACAGGTTTACACCCGGAGGGTGATATAGCTTTACACCTATTCTTTAGTTCCCACAAGGTATACTGCCTGCCACGGTCTATAGTTGGATCTCCAGGTTTCATCAATTAGGGTCTCCCCGTTTTTGGTGACTGTTCTTTTAAAGCTAACAGTGGCTCCCCAGGCTGACCAATCTACCTGTTTGACTGTGCCTTTGGGTAAGTTCGGATCATCCTGGCGCAGGTCAGGCGGCGGTGGAGTTTGGTTGCTGACAATCGGCCGGGTTAAGCTGACTGTTCTGCCGTCCGGCGTGCCATATAAGTCAACATATAGAGTGAGCCCGGAAGTATAGGCCTGGATTAAGATATGGGCGCCGGTATCATTTTTAAACTGAAAATCAACACTGGGATAAAAAACCGTGGCATCCAGACCCGGCGGGAAACCCTGTTCATAGTAGCTGACTCTATAGGCATGGGCGGTCCTTTTGACGACCGGCAGTCCGGCATTTAAGACAGCCCGGAATAAAGTTGTAGAATCCTGGCAAACGCCTCCCCCGTCATCCAAAACAGTCCGGCCTTCTTTAATCACATAAGCCTGCTTAAAGCCGGTGGCTGCGGAAATATCCCCCACTGTTTGGTTAAAAGAAAAAATCTGTCCCGGCGGGATTAATACCCCATTGATTTTGGCTGCAGTCAGGCCAATGTTATAGATCCTATTCTCAATTGATCCGGCAAAATTAGAAATCCCCCGGCCCAGCAGTTCCTTAATCCCCAAACTATTGACATCAGAAGTGGAAATCTTTGGCTTTACCACCTCAACCGGTAAATTAATAGTTTTGGGCGTATTACCAGTTAAGCTCTCGGTTAGTAATTGATAAGTTTGATCAAGGTTTAACTTTCTGCCTTCCTGAGAGGGCTCAAAGGCGGTTACCCTTTTTGTATTCGGATTAAATTCAAATAAACCTTCCTGAACTTCCTGGTCAATTTCCTGGGCAATGCTTTTTAAGTAGATATAGGTTTGGTCTTTATTTAAAAGTAGGGATTCGCCGGTAGTAAGGTCGAGTAAGGTTAGAAGCTGTTTTGCTTCCAGTTCCCAGCTGTTTTCTTCAAAAGTTAATTTAACTGGTTCATTTATGACAGTTTCCAGAGCTTTTTTAGCCTGGATGACATGATTGGTGGTTATTTTAGGGAGGACTACTTTTAGAGGTAAAGTTGAATTGTATCTGCCGGTTAACAGGAATTTCTTAATTTGCTCTTCAGTAGCCTTTTTATCTAAGGCCAGGCCATCCACGGCTTCTTTTATTTGGATGCGGGCAGAACTGCCGCTTTCCGTATCAGAGATTTCATTAGGACTTGGGCTTTCTTCGAAATTAAGCTCAGCATCTTGCGGTGGTTTATCAGTAGCTGATGCAATGGTATTCAATTGTTTATCCAAAGATAGATTAATTTTGGGAGAAATCCTAGATGAGAAAACCAGCTTTTGTAACTGTCGGCTGAAGCGACTCCGGAAATCACCGGTATGGCTATCGCTAAAATCAGAAGCTAGTGATGAATAATCTAAGATGGCTGAGGCAGTGGAAATATCAATCTCAAATGTGCCTTGGGTATCTGAGAAAGTTAATTTTTGTTTAGCCCTTTTCTGGAAGTTTCTCTCTACCTTTTCAATAGCCTGGCCCTCGGTTAAAAAGGATATACTAGCATCACCTACAAAGGTAAAAGGATAATACTTATCTTCTAAAATTACCTGGTAAGTGATTAAAGAAAAGATGAAAAGAACAACCGATAAAATCAGCGGCAATAGATTCTTCCTGAACCAATTAGGTGTTGATTTCTTTTTAGATTTAGCCACGGCCATATTGTACCTTTTTAGGGTATAATTGACAAAGTGCATTGAAGGATCTATTTCATGAAAAAGATTATCATTATCGTTTTAGCCCTGAGCGTAGTTTTAGCCTTTGTATTCTGGAAATTCGGGCCAAGTCTGTTTCCTAATAAATCAGATGCAGAAGGACCGATAACTTTAACATACTGGGGTTTATGGGAAGATGATAATTTAATTAAGCCTTTAATTGCCAAATATCAGGCTCAGAATCCGAATGTTTCCATAGTCTATGAAAAAAAGTCCTCCTTAAATTACCGTACCAGGGTGCAAACTCAGATTCGGGAAGGGGTCGGGCCTGATGTTTTCCGGATTCATAATTCCTGGCTGCCGATGCTGCAGGCTGATTTGGCAGCTGCACCGGAGAATATATTTAAGGTTGAAGACTATAAAAAGCTTTTTTATCCGGTGGCCGCGGAAAGTTTTATTAAGAACAATCAGATTCTTGCCGCCCCGATGGAGATAGACGGACTGGCACTTTTTTATAATGAAGAGTTGTTAAATGCCATTGGCGGAAAGCCTCCCCGAAATTGGCAGGAATTCATAGATTACGCCACCAAAATGACGGTTCGGGATGAAACAGGAGTGAAAACTGCCGGAGCAGCCCTGGGGACTGCCGGTAATGTCGATCATTGGTCTGATATTTTAGGAATGCTGCTGTTGCAGCAGCCGTCAGTAGACTTAAATAATATGGCAACGCCGGCTGTGGCAGAAGTGATCAGGTTTTATACCGGTTTTGTCATTGACCCGAGAAAAAAAACCTGGGATGTAAATTTAGCCAGATCAACTGATATGTTTGCAGCCGGGCAATTAGGTTTTTACTTTGCCCCTTCCTGGAGGGCGCATGAGCTTAGGGTAATGAACCCAAACTTAAAGTTTAAGGTTGCCCCGGTGCCGCAACTGTCCGGCCGGGGTGCAGCCTGGGCCAGTTTCTGGGGAGAGGCAGTATCAGGCCGGTCCCAAAATTCAGCCGAAGCCTGGAAGTTTGTCAAATATTTAGCTTCTGCTGAGGCGCAAAAAATGGCTTATCAACAGGCTTCGCAAGTCAGGTTGTTTGGAGAGCCTTATTCGCTGGTTAGTTTGGCAGGGGAGCTTTCAGGAGATCCAGTTGTGGGAGCTTTTGTTACCCAGGGGCCGATTTATAAGTTTTGGTATTTATCATCAAACACTTTTGATAATGGCATAAATGATGAAATGATTAAGTATTTTGAAGACGGGATTAATGCGATATTGGCCGGGACTGATCCGATGACCGCTTTACAAACTGTTAATCAGGGAGTAAAACAAGTCTTGGATAAATATACAGGGAGCGCTTATGTCCCAACTAGTAGATGACAGATATAAAGATGTTTAAGATTGTCACTTTTGTGCCGGTACAAGATGCAGAAGCAGTGCGGTTGGCTATGGGGGATGCCGGGGCGGGGAAGTGGAGAAACTATCATCATGCCTCTTTTTCATCAAGAGGGATAGGCAGGTTTACCCCGCTTGAGGGAGCACATCCTGCGATTGGAGAAGTTGGTAAACCAGCGGAGGTGGAAGAGGAGCGGATTGAAGTAATTTGCCAAAAAGAAAAGGTAAAAGAGGTGGTGACAGCCATTAAAAGGATACATCCCTATGAAGAAGTACCTTTAGAAGTTTATCAACTGATAGATGAAGATGAATTATCTTAACATTAAGAGTTGTTAACGATCATTCAGTCTTACAGAAGTTCATCATATGAAAAAGATTAAAAAAGCCAAATCAGAAAATGCCGGGGATTATTTTGATGATTGTTTAGTCTGCCAGGCCATGAAGAAAATGGAAGAAACAGGCGAGGATTTGACAGTTGAAGAGTTAGAAACAGTCTTTGCCAAACAAAATTTGAAAAATAAGCTTAAAGATGAATGATATAAAAATCAGAAAAGCAATGCTGTATAATCTTAAAATCTCCTGCTCTTCTATCAATGATTAAAATTCAAAAATTAGATCTATTAATTGCAGTTTATATTTTCTGTGTAGCGGTTTCCGAGCTGATGGGAGCTAAAACCTTTCCTATTTTAACTTCCCCTATTAAATTGAATGCCTCTGTGGCGATTTTTGTCGTCCCGGTGATTTTTTCCATTAATGACATAATTACTGAGGTATTAGGTAAAGCCCGGGCCAGGTCGGTAGTTTGGTCAGGACTAATAGTTATTTTATTAATATTTTTGTTTTCGCTCCTGGCTACCATTTTGCCGCCTTCCAGCCGGTTTGCAGGGATGGAGAAAGCTTATGATGTCATTTTTACTTACTCTGCCAGGATTGCGCTGGCTTCTTTGGTAGCGTTTGCAGTAGCTGATTTTTTAGATGTTTATATCTTTTCCAAAATGAGAGAAAACTTAGGCAGAAAAGCTTTGTGGCTGCGGAATAACTTATCAAACTTTATCTCGCAATTTGTAGATACCACCACTTTTATCAGTTTGGCTTTTTATGCATTAGATAAGCCTTTTGTGGAAAACGCTGGATTTTTATGGAGTATTATTTTGCCTTATTGGCTCTTAAAAACTTTTATGTCGGCAATTGAAACACCGTTTGTTTATCTGGGGGTCAATTGGTTAAGAGACAAGAAATGAAAGTTATATTGGCAATTGCGGCCTCACTGGATGGTAAATCCACTAAGGGGTATAAGCCACCTAAGCTGTGGGCTTCAAAAGAAGATCAACTATATTTTCAATCACTGATTGATAAAAACAATTTAATCGTGATGGGCAAAAATACTTTTGCAGTCAGTAAAGACTCTATTAAACTGACCAGAGGCAAACTGAGAATCGTAATGGCCAGGAATGTTGCAGAATTTAAGGATTTGGCAATTCCTAACCAGCTGGAGTTTAGCAGTGAGCAGCCGAAGCAGTTGGTTAAAAGGTTAACCAAATTAGGTTATAAACAGCTGCTGCTGGTTAGTGGCTCAAAATTAAATACGGCTTTTTTAAAAGATGAATTAATCAGTGAGTTATGGATAACACTGGAACCAAATATTTTCGGCTTGGGGACAGGGTTAGTGGATTCAGAAAAACTGGATATAAAATTAAGATTGCTCTCCAGCAAAAAACTAAATCCCCAAGGGACATTACTGTTAAAATACCAGATTATAACCAAAATACCTTAATTTGTATAATTTACAAACATTTTTTGGTTTCAAAATCTCTTACGAAAGTTGTAAACTTGAGTAAGAGGAGTTTATATAGGCGGTAAGTTAATCAACTGGACTTCCGGCTCCAGGGCAATGCCGAATTTTGTCTTTACTTTTTCTGCATAAGTTTTGGCCAAATCATGGAAAGCCCTGGCTGTACCAGAGCCATGGTTAATAAATAAATTGGCATGGTAAGAGGCGATTTCTATTCCATCTGTGGATTTACCCTTGGCTCCCACTTCTTCCAGTAAGGCTCCGGCCGGGACTTTGCCATAAACAATTTTTTCCGGGGGAATATTTTTTAAAATTTCTGGCGGGATTTCTGCAGCCACTAAGTTTTTAAAGAAACTGCCCGGACACTTGATACCGGGTGGATATTTGACCAGTCTTTTAGCTAAAACTTCCTGGGCCTCTTGTCTTAAGGTATTTGGATCACCCTCTGCCAGCTGAAATTTGACTTCTAAAATAGAAGAGCTGTTTTGCTTAAAAATACTGTCCCGGTAATTAAATTTACAGTCAGCATTGTTAAATTGTTCTATTGTTATATTGTTGATATCTAATACGAAGACTTCGGTCAGATGATCGGAAATAGTCTGGCCATAAGCCCCGGCATTGCCGTAAACTGCTCCTCCTACAGTACCCGGAATACCTGCAAGTTTTTGCAAACCAGATAATCCTTGTTGGGTAGTGTAGTCAATAAGATCCTGTAATGGAGTGCCACTTTTAACGATTACACCCCAAGGGTGCAATCGGAAGATCCCCTGAATTTCATTTTTTATTATAAGTCCTTCAAATCCTTCATCAGCCATCAATAAATTGCTCCCGCCGCCGATTACTAGATAGGGTAAATTTTGGTCTTTGGCATATTGAATAGCTTCGATGAGCTCTTCTTGGCTTTTAACTGTTACAAATTTCTTAGCAGGACCACCAATAGATAAGGTGGTGACATTTTTTAATGGATAATTGTCTATGAACTTAAGCATACCTGGGTATTATATTTTTTTGTCATCCTGAGTGCAACGAAGGATATATTTCCGGACATATATTCTTCGCTAACCACTCAGAATGACAGATATGGTAAATTAGCAACATGGAAAAAGCGATATTAAAAACGGTTATTTATGCCGATATTTTTGATTACCCTTTAAAAATCAATGAAATTCAGAAGTGGCTAATAGGCAGGAGAGCAACACTCAGGCAGATAGAGAAAACCCTGAGGAAGGTGTATCAAGTATCAAGTAGAGAGTGTAGAGGGAGATATTATTCTTTACGAAGGCGAGATGGATTGGTAATACAGAGGCGTTATCGTGAGAAGCAGTCGGTAGCCTATTTACAAAAAGCCAGAATACTTTGTCAACTTCTAAAAGTAGTTCCTTGGATTAAATTGGTGGGAATATCAGGGGGATTGGCCTTATGTAACGCTTCCAAGAAAGATGATATTGATCTGTTTATTATTACCGGTAAAAACCGGTTGTGGGTTTCCCGGTTTTTGGCTTTAGGATTATTATCATTAATGGGGCAAAGGAGAAAGGTTGGGGATAAGGGCCGGAAAATTGCCGGAAAGTTATGCCTTAATATTTTGCTCGAAGAAGATAGATTAGAGCAAAAGAACAAGGATATCTTTGTTGCACATGAGCTGTTGCAGATGAAGCCTTTGTGGCAAAGAGACGGAACTTATGCAAAATACCTGGAAGACAATTCATGGGCCTTTAAGTTTTTGCCAAATTGGGTAGGCGGCTCTAATTCGTCATTGCGAGGAGTGAAACGACGAAGCAATCTGGATCAGGAAGCAACCCCAACAAGATTGCTTCGCTCCCTATGGTCGCTCGCAATGACGGAAGTGGAGAGTTTAGCTAAGCGGTTGCAGCTTAAAGTTATGCAAAAGCCAAAAGGGCTGGAGAGAATAGAAGATGGGGCGCTGTATTTTCACCCCAATGATATTAGGCAAGAGGTTTTATTAAGATACGAACAAAAAGTGAAAAATTTAATCAGTCCTTGACAAGAAGTGCTAGTTTTTGTATTATTCTTCACACTCTGCCTTCAAAAATCCATATGCCGAAAGTAAAACAAAATACTAAACTTAGGATAAAACCCTTGATGGGTTATGTTTTAGTTGAGCCATCTGAAGCTGAAAGTAAAACTGCTTCAGGCATTATTCTGCCTGAGTCTGCCCAGGAAAAACCGGCCCAGGGAATAGTTTTATCAGTTGGTGAAGACATGATTTTGGAAAACGGTAAAACAATAAAAGCCTCTGTTAAACCGGGAGATAAAGTAGTTTATAAAAAATGGGGCGGAGATGAAATTAAAGTTGACGGTCGGGAGCTAAAGTTAGTCAAGTTTGATGACCTAATGGCTATCCTTGAGTAAAATTGACAATTTGTGTAAAATTGCTAACACAAATTGTCATACTGAGCGCAGTCGAAGTATCGACGGCTTAATGGCAATTTTGGAGTAATAATATGGCAGCAAAAATATTGAAATTTGATAGCGAAGCGAGAGAGAAATTGTTAAAGGGTATTAATACCCTGACAGAGGCTGTGGCAACCACTTTGGGGCCAAAAGGCCGCAATGTAGCTTTGGATAAAAAATGGGGGGCGCCAAATGTGGTCCATGACGGCGTGACTGTAGCCAAAGAAATAGATCTGGAGGATCCCTTTGAAAATATGGGAGCCCAGCTTTTAAAAGAGGCAGCTTCTAAAACTGCTGATGTGGCCGGAGACGGCACCACCACTGCCACAATTTTGGCCAAAGCCATTGTAACTGAAGGCTTAAAAAATATTCAGGCCGGCAGCAATCCGATGATCTTAAAACACGGCATTGAAAAAGCAGTGGTTATTTTAGTGGAAGAACTCAAGAAAATGAGCAAGAAAATTGTCTCACAGGAAGAAGTGGCTCAAGTCGCGACCATCTCTGCAGCTGACCAGCAAATAGGCAACCTGATTGCGGAAAGTTTGCAAAAAGTTGGCAAAGACGGAGTGGTCACGGTGGAAGAAGGTAAAACTTTAGAGATGAGTGTGGATTATAAAGAAGGGATGGAGTTTGATAAAGGGTTTGTGTCCCCATATTTTGTGACTGATACTGATAAAATGGAAGCTTCAATTGAAGATGCCTATGTTTTAATTACCGACAAGAAAATTTCTTCCGCTGCGGATTTAGTGCCATTCCTCGAGAAATTTGTGGCTGTCAGCAAAAACCTGGTAATTATTGCCGACGAGGTGGAAGGAGAAGCGCTGGCTCTTTTGGTGGTCAATAAACTACGAGGGACATTCAATGTGTTGGCTGTGAAAGCTCCGGGATTTGGTGACCGCCGTAAGGAAATGTTGGAAGACATTGCCATTTTGACCGGCGGTACGGTGCTCTCAGAAGACACTGGCAGGAAATTTGAGTCAGTGGAAATGGATGAGCTGGGGAGGGCGGGGCGGGTAACCTCGGATAAAGACAATACTTTAATAGTAGATGGTAAAGGTGTCAAGGCCAAAATTGAAGGAAGAATTGCCCAAATTAGAAGAGAACTGGCAGCTTCTGATTCCGAATTCGATAAGGAAAAGCTGCAGGAAAGATTGGCCAAGCTGACAGGTGGGGTAGCAGTCATTAATGTGGGAGCTGCCACGGAAGTTGAGCTAAAGGAGAAGAAAGAGCGGGTGATTGATGCGGTGGCTGCTACGAAGGCTGCTATCGAAGAAGGCATAGTGTCAGGTGGAGAAGTAGCTCTGCTTCGGGCCGGAAAAGCCTTGGATGCTGTTATAGCAGTTGGTGAAGAAAAAGTCGGGGTGGAAATAGTCAAAAGGGCCCTGGAGCAGCCGTTCAGGATATTGGTTAAAAATGCCGGAATGGATGATGGGATTGCTTTATCTAAAGTGATGGACAGCCAGGGCAATATGGGGGTTGATGTGTTAGATGGAGAAGTTAAAGACCTGGTGAAAGCCGGGATAATTGATCCGGTGAAAGTGGCCCGGTCGGCCTTGCAGAATGCGGCTTCGGTGGCAGTGATGGTGATGACAACTCATGTTTTAATCACCGATGCTCCGGAAAAGGAAAAAGCCCCTCAAATGCCTCCCGGCGGTATGCCTGAGTATTAAATTATTCCGCCTAAATTGTGCTATAATAGTGTCCGCTATGGCAAACTCAAGCAAAAAGTTACAATTTAAAGTATTGATTGAACAGGATGATGAGGGTATTTATGTGGCCTCTGTGCCTGAACTGCCCGGTTGCTATACCCAAGGCAAAACCTTAGAAGAGGTGAGGAAAAGAATAAAGGAAGTCATTGAACTGGTGCTTGAAGCTGATAAAGAGGTCAAGAGAGAAAAACTGCGCTCACCCGGTTCTTCCTCTCATTTTTTTGGCGTAGAGGAAGTTACTATCAGCAGTTATGCCTAAGTTATCCCCCATTAGAGGTAAAGATTTAATTTCCATTTTAGAGAGGCTAAGTTTTAGAAAAGTTCATCAAAAAGGCAGCCATGTGAGGATGGAGCATCCGGATGGCAGAAAAACCTCAGTTCCCATCCATTCAGGAGAAAAGGTGGGGGTTGGTTTACTCAGAAAAATAATGCGGGATGTGAACCTATCAAGAAGTGAATTTGACAAACTCAGGTAAAGCCCCAAGCGCCCAATGGAATGCCTGAATATTAATCAGCTTTATTGCGCTTTTAAGTTGTCCTGTAACTATTATTGCTAAAGAAGGAGTCAATCTGTAAAATGTTGATATGCAGGGAGAGATTCAGGAAACAATAAATCCTCAACCAACTGTTGATCAATTAGTTAGCCAGGGTAGCGACTTAGCCTTTTTGGATAGAATGGCTTTGATTAAAACACGCCATGCTAAATTGGTTGATTTTATAAAAACTGCTGGTTGGTCCAGGTTAACTCTCCCCGAATTGCCAGATGCGGATATGGAATGGTCTTCCCTGTTAAAAATAAAAGAGCAAGTTCCTATTCGTAGATTTTCCGAACAAGAGCTCGCAGCGGATCCCAGAGTTGCTGCGGCTGATCGAAAACATCAACCCTTGCCTAAAGATTTTCATGGAGCGTCCGGAGATGTAACCAAGGTTCAATTAGGTGCCCAAGAAGCAGCGGTTAAAATAGCCGCGGGAAGGGAAGGTATTATATATCTGGATCCTACGCTGGATCTTGGTTTAGAGAAAAGAGCATTACTGAGATTAAGTAGTTTACAAGGAGCAGGTGTGGTACGTCTTTTAGGAGAGACTACCTGGTTAGGTAGATACGGATTGGTTAAGGATTGGGTAAAGGGTAAAACACTTGGCAGGAATTTAATACCCAATTGGGGGAGGCTTGAAGGTAATTCTCATCCCTACCCAACTCCAGAAGCTGTAGAATCTGCAGAAATGTTGCTTTCGTTATTTGAGACGCTCAGTCAAGTCCATCAAAGAAAAGTAGCGCTGGGAGATATTAAATTAGCAGATATAATTTGGGATGGCAGTTATGCTACTTTTATTGATTTTGCCCAGGCAGGCTTAGCAGAATACAACTCAACAATGAAAGAATGGCAAGTGAGGAGCTTTGATGACAACAACAAAAATTTCGATAAGTATATAAAAGATATTGAATTACCAGAAGTTCTAAAGGTTATGTTTTTCCAATTTACTTCATTAGGTGGGAGTAGATTAAGTGATACAGGGGTAAGGATTGATGAAGGCAGTCAAGGAAAAGCAAAAAGTTCTGTACTTGGGCACATAGCAGGAAAAGTACATCGGAGAGAGTATCAAACTGCTAGACAAGTAAAAGAAGACCTTTTTATTTATTTCGTACATATAGGAATGGACCCACAACAATTAAAAGAGCCGGATATTCGTGTCAGGAATGAAGATATCCTTGGCTAATTTTGATGGAGAGCTTTGGCGGTATGCCTGAATATTAAACTTAGGAAAAAGGATTAATTACTTTAAGACCCTTAAATTTTTTAAAATCCGCAACATTATCTGTGGCCAATATATTTATCCCATTGCTTAAAGCGGTAGCCGCCAGGTATGCGTCAAAAATCCTGTTGCCTGTTAGGGCGTATCTATTTATAAGTTCAAGCCAAAGGTAATAAGTCGTTTGTGCGGGAGAAATTAAGCGGCAGGACTGTGTGATTGCCTGGATGGCTGTTAACGCCGACTTTGGTTCCATTGGTTTCGAAAATTTTCGGTGGGTTAAAACACGGATAGTTTCCAGAATATTCTGATGGGCAACCTCTAAACTTCCCAGGTTCTGTTTTAAGAATTCCTGGGCTTTTTTATGTTTTGGGGAATCGACATTAATCGCATAGATTAAAATGTTGCTGTCGATTAACATTTTAAACTTTAGGGTCGGTATAAAAATCGTCCCGGGTTAAATTATCTAAAGGTTTCCCCAAATGGTGAGTTTTGAAAATAATCTGCTTGGCTTCGTGCTTTGCGTCTTTCTCTAAATATTCCTCCAGCGCTCGGTTAAAGATTTCCTGTAATGTTACATCATCACGCAATGCCTTTTTTTCAGCGGTTTTTTTTAGATCTTCATTTAATCGCAAAGTTGTTCTTACTAACATATATTAACTTTAGCACATATATGACAAAATGTCAATCGGCGGCATGAATGAATAGTTTCTAGGGTATGTTCTCGCTAGTCGCTCGAACAAAATTTAAGTATCTGCTACAATCTACTTGATGGCCAAGTTTCATTACCGGGAATCTCCCAGTGAAAAGCAAAGGAATAATTTTAAGAAGTATCTTTCAGAAGACGAAGAGCTGGTTTTGGTAACAGGACTATCTGCTGCCTATATCAGATCCAGGTTCATAATTTATGTGCTTTTTCCGGGTCTGCTTTTTCTGGGCCTAGGTTTGGGAGCAGGTTGGCTGCTTAGTTTAGATAAAATTTGGGCGTTCTCTTTAGCATTGGTAGGAATGATTCTGGTAGCAATAATCAAGACCATGCATCTTTACCACTCCAACAGGTATTTATTGACTACTAGACGGGTGGTCATCAAGAAAGGTTTATTTTCAGTGAAACTAACTGCGGCCCTTTTTGACAAGATCACTCATTTAGAAGTGGATCAGTCATTTATTGATCGGCTATTGATGCACCATGGCACGATTATCGTCAATACAGCCGGTTTAAATAAGGGAGAGATAATGCTAAGATATGTTGATTATCCGCTCGAACTTAAGAATTTACTGGAAAGGTTGATAAACCGCGAACGTGAACAATTCGGCCTCCGGGGAGCTACTTTAACTGAAGTAGAAGGGGAGATTATTTCGTAAGAGCGATTAGCTCGCAAGGTTCTCACGGAGTGAGGTTCTTAGCCAAAGCAACCGGCATATCAGAGATCTCCGGCAGCAGCGATAAGGGATCAACATAATTTCCGTTTAAGGTTACTTCTAAATGGGTATGCGGGCCTGAAGTGTGCCCAGTCAACCCTACCTCCCCTAAAATATTATCTGAACTTACCTTTTGCCCTGCTTTGACATAAATGTTTCCCATATGGGCGTATTTGGATTTAAAGCCATTTTCATGGCTGACCTCAACGAAATTTCCCAAGCCAAAAAAATCCCTGCCTACCTGAGAAATCTCTCCGTCAATGATAGGGTGAATTGGCATGCCTAAACCAGTAGCAATATCTATACCCGGATGGTATAAGGAATACTTAGTTGACAGATAACCAGGATGGGGTAGGGTAATAGGTTTGGAAAAAGAGTTGGCAATAATTTCTCCCTTTTGCTCTATGGCAGAAGCTTTCACTATGGAGCGTTTTACGGGGGGAATAGAAAACGTAGGGTAATACCCGAGAAATGTTAGAGAAATAAAGATAAAAATGGCAAGCCGGGTAAACCTTTTCGGGAACCTTAGCTTGATTTTAGATAATTCCTGAAGTAGGGCGTCCCTTTCAAGAACTATCCTAGACAGAAGGTTTTTAAGACGAGCTAACAACTTAGACCGGACAGTCTAACAGATTAAGTATAATAGCAGATTTTGAGATCAATGTCAAAGATTTTAGGGTATAATTGAGAGTGATGAAAAAAGTTATCCTGTGGTTTTTGGTGCTAATTAGTTTTGTGGCTTTACTGCTTCGTTTTAGTGACAAAGCGGCAGAGATATTTCTAGGGATTAAACAGTCAAGCGGGGTTTCTATCTTATCCGAGCCGACTGAAGCAACAGTTTTCTTGGATGAAAAAGAAATAGGCAAGACTCCTTTTGAAGATAAAAATCTGACAGTAGGTGAATATGTGATTAAAGTGGTTAAGAATAAGGCTTCCTGGCAAGGTAGGGTTAAGCTGACTCCGGGAACAGTAACTGTGATAAACAGGGAGCTGGCAGAAGACCAGGCATCTTCAGCCGGAGAAACTTTAGTCTTAGCCAAAGGCAGGGGTTTAACCGTTATCTCCAATCCAAGCGGCGCAACAGTAGAGATAGACAGTAAATCATACGGTTTGACTCCCCTTACGGCAAATGTAGAGACAGGTCAGCATACGATTTTAGTTAGCCATACTAATTACCTAAATAGGAGCATCCGGGCGGACTTGCCGGATAATTTCAATTTGACGGTTGCTGTGGATTTAGCCCTATCTGAAGTAGATTTGAGTACCACTACTACTCCGGCAATTACTGTCACCCCGGAGGTGGTGGTTAAACAAACTCCGACAGGTTTTCTGCGGGTAAGGGATAAGGCCAGCTTAAACGGGAGAGAAATTGCCCAGGTAAAACCAGGAGAGTCGCTGGTATTTTTGGAAGAGGCAAGTTCATGGGTGAGGGTTAGGTTGCCTAACGGTACGGAAGGCTTTGTATCTTCCGCCTATGTAGAAAAGAAAAATCCTTAGGTTTCCAAAACAGACTCTTCTTTTAATCTTTGAATATTTTTAACCACTAAATATTTTCCCAGATGTTTAATCAAGCCTTTTTCTTGTAGTTTCTCCATCTCAATACTGACAGTTTCCCGGGCTAGTCCTAGAAGGTTGGCAATATCCTGATGAGTGAGTGGGACCTGGATAACAATACTTTTTTTCCCTATGAGGCCAAATCTTTCCACACAAATTAAAATAATAGCGGCTACTTTATTGTAAGCATTACCGAAAATTGAGTATTCCATCCTCAGTAATAAACCTGCGAATCTGGTTAAGATGCGGTCGATTGTTTCAAGCAGAATTTCATTATTGTCTTTAATAAATTTCTGAAATTCTTCTCTGGGTGCTAAGTAAACTTCTATATTAGTTAAAGCTTCCGTGTAATAGCGCAGCGGTGGCCCCTGAATCGGCCAGATAGTTGGGAAAAAATCTTCCGGTTTATAAATAATAAATGTTAACTCTTGGGCATCTTTAGAAAGGGAATATAGTCTGGCGTAACCCTTTTTAAGGTAAAAAACGCCTGATGGTTCCTCGCTTGCGCGCAAAATTGTCTCACCCTTTTTGAAAGATAGTTTCTTGAATTTCGAAAAGAAGATACTTAACTTTTCAGAAGCTTGCTTTTTCATATCACCCGTTTTTCTAACCTCCTTCTTACCTGAATTTGCTTTATTTCTTAATCCATAAACATATGATTAATATTAATGAATAAAGCAGTCAGGTTATTGGTCAAAAAGATTAAACAAAACTTTGTTTTTCAACTGCTGGTGGCACCGGTGGCTTAGAAAGGTCATTCTTTGATCATGTAACCAAAGCCTCTGATTGAGTGGAGAAGCCTTTTCTTGTAGCCGTTATCAATTTTTTTCCTTAAATATCCCATATATACATCTACCACGCGGGTTTCAATATCTTGTGAGTATAACCAGACTCTGTTTAAGATCATATCTCTGGTGAGTATCCCACCTTTATTGCGCATTAAATATTCCAGCAGCTTAAATTCTTGGGGAGTAAGTTGGACTAGCTTATTATCTCTTCTTACTTCCATAGTCTTTTCATCAAGCTCTAAATCATCGACTTTAAGCTTTGTGTCTGTGGCTTTATCCCTTCTAAAGCGGGCTTTAATTCTGGCTAAGAGTTCATCTGCTACGAAAGGTTTAGTTATGTAATCATCAGCCCCGAGGTTTAACCCTTCTACAATATCCGAGACAGCATCTTTGGCAGTTAGAATGATAACAGGTAGCTCTGGGTGCTTTTTTCTTACCTCTTTAACCACAGACTCACCGCTGATATCCGGTAAACCTAAGTCTAAAACCACTAGATCAGGAGGCAGTTTATCGATACTGTTTAGCGCTGTTACCCCTTCCGAGGCTACTTGAACGGAGTATTGGTTGTTTAGTAGAAGCTCTTTTAAGTATTTCTGAAGACCTAAATCGTCTTCTACCACAAGTATCTTATTAACCATAAACTTTACACAGACTTTAGCAAATTACAGCTCTGAACTCAAGAGGTTATTGGTATTTATTACACTCCTCTTACAAAAGCTTTAGGCTTCTAAGTAATAGATAACTCCGATTATCAAAATTAACCAGATTAAAACTGCGGAAAGAAGTGGAGTATCAGTTAAAATGACCCGCTCCGGAGATTCCCCCTCCTTTTTTTCATAAATAATATAGAGATATCTCATCACGGCATAAATGACTATCGGCACAGTAGCCATAAAATATTTGGCTTCGGTAAAAGGTAATTCAAACTCACCCAAAAAAGTTGAAATCGCCCGCTGTGCCTGTATTGGCGGCTGCAAAAAGGCGAAGAAGGCATAAGTCAGCCAGGTGGAGTTAGCAAACATACTGGTTAGAATATCCAATAGGTTTTCCGGATAATGCAGCAGTGTTTCCCGATGGCGGGCAGCTTGGGAAGTAAGCAGGGTTCTTTCAGATCGCCTTTTACCAATGGCCAAAAATAGCGCGAAGCTGGTTACCGACAGCAGGAACCAAACATTTAAGTGTGCATCTATTACCCAAACACCGCTATAAACTCTTAAGACAAACCCGGCGGCAATGACTAAGACATCAATTAAAATAACTTGTTTTAGATAAGCTGAATAAAAAAGCTGTAGAATTAGATAGGCAACAGCTGCCAGGAAAAAAGCCGGGGAAAGTTGATAGGAAAGCGGTAGGAAGATGGCTATGGCTGCCAGAGGTAATAAAATAGCTAAAGGAAGCGGGATTAGCCCGGAGGCTATCGGACGTTTCTTTTTAAAGGGATGAAGTTTGTCTCTTTCAATATCAAAGACATCGTTTAACAGGTAAGTGGCGGATGAGAAAATACAGAAAAATGCAAAGGCTTCAATAGTCTTTAATAGATTAACCGGATCAGATAAAGTGCCGGAAAAGATTAGACCGGCAAAGACTGCACAATTTTTTATCCATTGTCGGGGGCGCGACGCTTTGAATATTCCCCAAAGAAGTTTAACCATAAAATGCCTCCTAAGAGTGCCACGCTTACTAAAGCTGCAGCAAAAAGCTTACCTTTGGAAGAAAGACTTAAGGCAGCTGCCCCCAGAATAACACTTCCTAAAATGTAAAACAAGGCTATTTGTTGATGGGAAAATCCCATTTCCAGTAACTTATGATGCAAATGCCCCCTATCTCCCCAGACAGGCGATTTGCCCTGCATAATCCGTCTGATAAAAGTATAGGCAAAATCAGTGGCCGGAATTAAAAGTACCAATCCGGCTGTGGCCAGCTTCCCTCCGGATAAAATTGCCAATACCGCAATCAGAAATCCTAAAATTCCTGAGCCGGAGAAACCAGGAAAGATCCTGGCCGGATGCCAGTTAAAAATTAACAGTCCCAGGGCGGATCCAGCGGTAATAAAGGCAAGTTTAGCTAAGTTAAGTTGGCTTGGATCAGATGATAATTTTATTGATAAAAAGCCCAAAATTATGGCAGCAATGGTAATTATTCCCGGCATCTGTCCGTCTACGCCTTTGGACCAGTTGATCATATTCATCACCCAGACAATCCAGATTACGGATAAGATACTGGCAAAGATTGTTAATTCCGGGCTACTGTTAAAATTAATGATTCCGCCTAATGGGTTAGTGATAAATTGAATGCCTATACCTGAGCTGATTACGATGATAGCAGCTAAAAATTGGGCAATCAGTCTAAGGTATGGTGAGAAATTTTGGTATTTATCATCAAGAAGTCCTATTAAGGTTAATATAAAAAGCCCGATTAAAATTCCCGGCGTGTAATTCTCAAAGGGCATAAAAATCAACATGGCTGGTATAACGGCTAAAAAGATGGCTAATCCGCCTGCTCTGGGCACGATCCTTTTTTGGGTATGTGCAGGGTGTGGCCTAAGTTTGGGGTCGTCCATCAGACGAAACTTTTTCGCCAGGGCAATGGTGAAAGGTATGGCTAAAACAGTAAGAAAGAATGAAATTATGCCCGGAAGTAAAAAATCCATATTATATAAACATTGAGACTATCTTAATAAAAGTAATGGTTAATATTATGGTTACTGCCCCACTGGAAAGCAGCAGTACTTTCTTAAAAAAGTGTTGCTGTTCATGTAGTTGCCCGGAGATGATTAGATTTAAGAACGCCACGATACTAATGCTTGCCGGGATAACCAGGAATTGTTGAGGTGTTGCCAGTTGTCCTTCTCCCCAGGGGAGAGAATAAAAGAGCGGTAACTTCGGGGGTAGAAACTTAAATAAAGTTAGGATAATAACGGTAATGATTAAGCTGATAAAAAGCGGCGCTAACCCCAGCCATACGTATGATTTATGAGACATATAACTTAAGCTTTTTCTAAAAGTCTTGCTTTGTTTGTGACCCGGAATTCTAATTTTCTGCCGAACATTAAGGATGTCTGGGCATCAATAGCGGGGAGGGAGGAAATAGTAATTAAAATCAGCGGTATTAAAAGCCATTGTATATATGACCAGGTTTTCTTAAATAAAGACCAACTGGAAGGCCTTTTAGGGGCAGTTTTTTCATGGACGAAAATGGTAGCAAAAAGTCCGAAGAAAGTAATAGTTAAGATCCATGAGGAAATAATTGGTAAGTTAACTGATAATACTGAGGTCTTAAAATTGGAGTTAACCAGGGGAATAAATAAACTGCCGAATGTGACGAAAATTGCTAAAAAGCCCCATTTTAGATCTCCCCAGATCTTAAAAAGCACTTTGTCAGTTTTATCCCAAAAATCTATTTCTTTAGTGAAGTATTGTTTGACGATAAAAGGAATATGTTCGACACCATAAGCCCATCTTTTTATCTGTAGATATTGATTCTGGAAGGTTTTCAACAGAGTAGTATCTTGTACGGCATCGGCAGAAATAGGTAAAAAATGAGGTACCACTTTATAGTCGCCGTTAAAATGAAAATAGGCTTTCCAGTAAAAGCCATTGTCATCGTTGACTTTATCGGGTATCCAAAGGCCGATATCTAAAAGTGCTTTCAGACTTAAAGACATGGAAGAATAATTCATGTACTTATCAGAACCAACCATTTCCGCCAGCTGCCATAGTGAAGTGCCGGTAGCCATCAGTCTCATCGGTGCGGGAGTCTGCCAGTAGTTGTTGTGATAGAGGAAAACTCCGGTAAAAGTTCTCTTGTCCCTTTGCGATTCTGGTAAGGATAGATATTTATGCAGGGCGCCAGCAAGAAACTGGGGATGGACAACAAAATCAGCATCCAGCGTAGTTACAAAAACATCTTCGATCTTGATTCCTCTGTTTTTAAGTTCCGGCGCAATATGATTCACCATCCAGTTTTTGTTTGAGCCCTGGCCGGCTACCTCCCCGGGGATCCCGTAAGGGTGTATGGTGGTAAAAACACCGGCAATTTTTCTCTCAAATTTTTTAAGGTACTGTTTTGTTTCTTGAATTTTTTCTGGATTATCTCTTTCCTCAAACCCGACGGCAATCAGAATTTTATCTTTGGGATAACTTGAATTTATAATGGCATCAAAAGTGGGCTTTAAGATATATAAAGCTTCCTTATAGGTGGGGACTAATACAAGCTGATAATGTTTGTCCCACTCCTGGGGGAAATCTTTCTGCAACAGTTTTTGCCAGTCTTTGCTTTTAGCAGAAACCATTTTTCGGTAACCGATTAAAATTAAGATGGCAATCCGGAAGGCAGTCAACATCCAATACGCATCAGCAATTAAAATTAAATAGGCTACCGCATAAGGAAGTGTAAAAGATAGCCAAACCGGAGAAGTAAGAGCCAGCCAGGTGAAGGTGCCGGGCATTATTTCCAAAAGCCTTTCAAAGCCATTGGCATGTTTTAAGACAAAATCTTTTTCTGTTTTTTCGAAAAAAACAAAACGCTGTGAAAGCAAGTGGTGAATGATCAAGCCCAGGCCTGCGCCCACTAAGAATAAACTCATTAACACATTCAGGCCGTTGCTAAAAAGTGTCTGGCCGAAAAAGCCAATCAAGAGGCCAATTAAAGCCAGGATTATCCCCCCGAAACTATAACGGATTTCTTTAACCACCCGGCGCAAAATCTCCGCCAGGTAGAAAAAGGACATAAAACCAATAAAAAAGACCAGTAAAATCCGCATTTGTGTATTGTTAAGTGTACCTATTTTAGCTTCTGAAAGCAAATGACACGAAGTGTCATCCTGAGTGAGCGAAGAGAGTCGAAGGATCTATATTAAATATCTTTTTGGCGTTTTGGGTAGTTTGGTCGGCGACTTCTTCAACTGAAATTCCTTTTAGATCAGCAATAAGTTCGGCGATTTCTTTGACTGCCGAAGGTTCATTTCTTTGACCGCGTTTGCTCTGGGGAGCCAGGAAAGGCGAGTCTGTTTCTAAAAGAATTTTGTTAAGGGGTATAATTTTAGCAGCTTCTCTTAAATATTCATTTTTAGGGTAAGTAATATTAGCAGCAAAAGAAATAAATAAGTTCGTAGTTCGTAGTAGGTAGTTGGTAGTGTGGAGGAGGCCACTATAACAATGTAAAATTGTTGGGTGTTCCCCCACCATGTTTAGCACCTCATCCCAAGTCTCGGAATTTTGCGGATCTTTGGACCGATCATCCCGACAGTGGACCACTAAAGGCAAATTCAATTTTTTAGCCAGATCAATCTGGGCCTGGAACAGTTTTCTTTGTAAGTCTTTAACAATCCCCACCTCGTCATTCCGAGGAGGTCCGACGTCAGTCGGACCGACGTGGGAATCCTCCTCTCTAAAAAAATAATCTAAGCCGCACTCTCCAACCCCCACCACCTTTTCAGGATTATTGTTATAAATTTCTTTTAATTGTGTAATATCTTTCGTTAAATTATCTTGTACATTTGTACCACGATCGGAGGACATTTGTGATTGTGAATAGTTGACGGCTTCATGCGGATGGATGCCGATTGTGGAATAAACAGATAAACCTACTGGCCACTTGGTATTTTTGGTTTGATCCAAAGCTTCCTGGCTTTTTTCCAGGTCTACCCCAATATTGATAATGGTAGAGATTCCGGTATCCAGTGCCCGCTGGATCATTTCATCAAAATCTTCTTTGTATGAATCCCAGTACAGATGGGCGTGTGTATCAACTAATTTCATAGCCTGGCCTGCCCGCCAATTGCTTCGCCGCTAGGCGATGGCAGGCGGGGAAAAAGCGGCGGGGCGGACTTAATTTCTCCGGAAAATTGTTTTAAGATTTTTTCAGCAGTTTCCGGTAAGAAAGGCTGTAAGTTAAAAGCAATCTGCTGGATCCTCCCAACAAGATCTTCCAGTACTGGTTTGGCTTCTTCTTTGGATAACTCCCATGGCTTTTTAATATTAATTTCCTTATCTGCTTCAGAAATTTGCGACCAGATGAAAGCGGTCGCTTCATTAAATTTATATTCCTCAAGATATTGTGTCATTTTAGGATCAAAACTTAGAGATTGCTTCTCCGGCAACTGCCGGATCGCAATGACGGAGTGAGTCTCACAAAGTTTGGCCACCCTGGCTACTAAATTCCCCAAACCGTTAGCTAGATCTGCATTGTAGCTTTCATTAAATTTTTCCTCGGAAAAATCTCCATCCTGGAATGGTGAAATTTTGGCAAGACAAAAATAACGCAACGGATCTGCGCCGTGTTTTTCTACTAAAGGTATTGGATCGTAAACATTACCTAAAGTCTTAGACATTTTTTGCCCATTTACAGTAAAATATTCGTGAACAAATAGTTCTTTGGGGAGTTTAAGTCCTGCGGACAGCAAAAAAGCCGGCCAATAGACTGCATGAAAACGGAGTATTCCTTTACCGATAACTTGCAAATCAGCAGGCCACCATTTGTTGTATTTTTCATCATCCCATCCAAATCCGACGCCGCTTTGGTAAATATTTAACGCATCAAACCAGACATAAATGCGTTGTGTGGGATCATTCGGAACTGGGACGCCCCAGTTTTTTGCCCGCTCATTAGTCCGGGAAATACTGATATCCTGAAGACCGGATTTAAGCAGAGATAGCATTTCGTGTTTTCGAAATTCCGGAATAATTTCATATTCTCCTGATTCAATAAGCTGAATTAATTTATCCTGATATTTAGAAAGTCTGAAAAAATAATTCTCTTCCTCCACCTCTTCTAATTTTTTACCGGGGTGTTCAAAACATTCGCCTTTTTCATCTAATTCATCAGGTGAATAAAATAATTCGCAGCCGACACAATACAAGCCCCTGTAAGCTTTTTTGTAAATGTCGCCTGCCTGTTCACAGAGTTGCCAGAGTTTTTGGGAGGCAGGGTAGTGATGTTTCTGGTCGCTGCCTTTCTGGAAAATATCAAACTTAGCATTTAATTTTTCAGCTAATTCTTGGAAAAACTTTGCATTTTTGTCAACAAACTCCTGAATATCTTCTCCGGCAGTTTCAGCGGCTTGAACATTTTTCAATGCATTTTCATCTCCACCAGACAGCGTCAGGACGTCTTCTCCCAGTAATCTGTGGTAACGGGCTATTGTATCTGTTTGAATAAATTCAAGCGCATGGCCTATATGTGGTTTGGCATTGGTATAAGGTATGGCGCAGTGAATGTAAAATTTTTGTTTCATGTGTGGATTATATCGCAGACTGATACAGGAAGTGAACGGTGGATTTACTTGAGTAATGTTTTAGGTGTTTGTGATCCAGTTAAATAATTTTGTTTGGTAGAAACTTTTTTATTGGTTTTTCTTTCCAAATCTTTTCTGGCATTGCCGGCTACTGTTCCGCCTTCTTTAGCAGATTTTTTGTTTTGAGGAAACCCTCTAGTATTCTTACTTCTGGCGATTTCTGTAGTGGAAGCTTCTCCTAACATGGAAAATATTAGTTCTAAATCATTCATATGGTCCCGTAGGTTTTCCCTTTTTAAATTCTTTAACTTTTTGTATTGCGATGGAGTCATGCCGAAAGTGGCTTGGGAAATTTCCGCTGTCAGGATGGCATATTCCCTGTTCCCACCTACTTCCCGTTTCTTCCATTCATCAGTTAAAGTTTCCCGGACCTCAATTCCCCTCATCCTCTTTTCAATCCAGGAGTCAGGATAACCTTTAGCCTTGTATAAGGCTCTGGTTCTTTTGGTTGCCAGCTCCGGATCCTCAATTTCTTGTACCCGCTCATATCCAACACGAGCCAACCATCTTTTAAAAGGTTCTGCTTTAGGAGAGGGGATGGATTGAATAATACGAAAAACGGTTTCAGTATCAGCGCAATCTGTTTCATATAGTTTTCCGTCAGATGAGGGTAGTTTGAGTTGTACGATTTTATCGTACAACTCATTGTAACCTTCCTGCTTGATCCTAATCTTTAAGTCACTCCAGTACCTTCTAGGTATGCTGCTATTCGTTAGTGCTTCTACAATATCAACAACTGAGAACCACCACTCGTTTTTGTGGATTGTTTTTCTGATTTCCTGACCTTTGAAAATTGCTATTTTGATAGTTTCACTGAGCATATATCCATAATATCCGAATAAAAGACGAAAAGTCAATAACTATTTTTGTATGGATCCCGTATCAAGTACGGGATGACACAATCACTTAAGTAGTTGTGTCAGTTTATGGAGTTTTGCCTGTTTAGTCAAACCTTTTCTTTTTACTTTCCTAAAATAACTGGCCAGCAAGCCGGTTGCCACAATGATTAAGATACCAGTTACGATGTTTAACGAGTCCAAGGCTTTGAGAATTAATAGGAAAATCAGGCTCAAACAGATTGATGCTGATAAAAGGATATTCCTGAACAGGATATTCAGAGTGAATACTAAAGCCAAATAAAGGGAAACAAAAAAGGGTATAACCTGGTTGAAATTGGCTTGGGTTAAACTATCCGGATAAGGCACTTGTAAAACCACAAATGCAAAACCTCCCCAAAAAATTAAAGCCGGTAAAATCTTTAGAAAATATTTCATATATATAGTTTACGTTGTATGAAACAATTTGACAAAGAGATGTTAAAAATAGTGAAATATATAATATGACTGAGAAAAATTCAAGGGGTAATTGGCGGGCTAAAAGTCAAGTATTATGGGAGATACTGGCAACAAAGAGAAGCTGGGAAAATAAGCTAATACCTAAACTAAAGTCTCACCCGAATTCCGGTTTGAATAAAACCAGTCAGGTTGAGCTGATTTCAAATGTTAATCAGGATCCGCAGGTTAAAGCAACGCTCGAAGAAGCTGAAGAAGTATTGCATGATAGAAACCGGACTTATTAAACTCCTACTAATTCAAAAGTAGATCCACCGGAGTTTTTGGAAACTTCAATCCGGACCGGGAATTCTTCTTTTAATTCTTCAATGTGAGTGATGACAATAATTTTTTCAAAATCATTTTTGATGGCATCTAACACCTCTACTAACCGGGCCCGGCCGGGGGCATCCTGGGTGCCGAATCCTTCGTCTATAACTAAAAATTGTAGCTTGGCCCCGGCCCGGTGGGTCAGCAGTTTAGAAATGGCCAACCTGATAGCAAAATTAACCCGGAAAGTTTCTCCCCCGGAATAAAGCTCATATGGTCGTTCTCCCATTTCATCCGAGATAACGATTTCTAAAGTCTCCACCGTGGCATAACCCTTTTCTCCCTCCGAAAGCAGTACCTTGGTTTTAGTTTCTTTTTGGGTTTCCAGTCTGATTTTCATTCTGCCCTCTGTTAATTTATCCAGTAACCGGTTGGTTTCTTCTTCTATCTCCGGAATGGCATTCTCAATGATCATAGCCTGAATACCCTTTTTGCCAAATGCCAAAGCCAGCTCTTCAAAAATCTCTTTCTCTTTTTGTAAATTTAATTTTTCTTCACTTTTATTTTTTTGTAATTTTTCCATCTGGGCAGTCCGGGAAATTAATTCATTAATCTGTCCCAGAACCCCCCGGGCCTCCTTTTCTTCTTCCCGGATACTACTTAACCCGTTTTCCGTATCAGCGATTTCTTTATTTAAATAAATAATTTTTTCTGATAAATCAGGTAGTTTACTAATTTCTTCCGATAGTTTATCAACCTGGGATTTTTTATTTTGGAATAGTGTCCGCATTTCTAAAACTACCTTTTCTTCGGTTTGCAAAGTGGCTTGGATTGTTAACATTTCCTCTTTTTGTCTTTGGATTTCTTCTAAATTTTTAAGTTGCAAATTAATTTGTTGATATTTTTGAGGATCAAAAGTATGGGCTTTTAATTGATTTTCTAAGCCAGTTGCTACTTGCTCTTCTTTGGAAAAATCAATTTTCAAAAGGTCCTTTTCTAAAACTGTAATTTGAGTTGTCAGTTGACTGTGCACATGGGATTTTTCAGCTTTGCCGAT
>CAZKCV010000004.1:0-73914 GCA_964551605.1 uncultured Gammaproteobacteria bacterium
TCAGTCATTGATTAAGGAATATATTAAAAAAGGAGTTTTTTCTTCTACATAGCTTGTTTATCTGATTGGGTTGGGGGAGAAATGCAGCCTCTAGTATTGACAGGTTATTACTAAAATATTAGAATCGCCTCAAATGAGTTCACCAGAATTTATAGTCGATAAGATAGTAGCTGTGTCATTTGGTTCTGATGGGAAGCACAAGCCTTATGTTATTGTAGAAAATTCTCAAGGAGAAAGAGTGTTTATTCCTGCAGAAAGCTTGAGGCAGAATGTAGGTGAGATTGATGCTGTTAGTAGTATAAGAGGGAAAACTATTCCAGGTAGTTCTTTACAGATAGAAATAGATGAAAACAACGGATTGGCAAAAATTGTCAGCCAAATTCCTCAAATTAAATAACCAGTTTCTTAACCGGTCTTTGCTCGATAGTGAACTTTACAAAGTTTGTTTTTTCCAGAAGATAAAAGATAACCCAAAGAAAAGGATAAATCAGTAGGTTTACCATCGAGACCAAAGATAAAAGAGAAAGAAACAACATCAGTGTGAGTCCGGCCGGAATGAAATTAGTATATGGCTTGATTAAATTCTGCATTTGGTCTTTGACTGTTTGCTTGATCAGGTTTTGGGTCAAGTTTTGCGGTGTCTTGGCAGAATTAGATTGGTTGAGAGCATCTAAAATCTTGGGGTCCAGGCCGGATTGCCTTAAAAGTTCCGGATTTTGTTTTAGCAGTTCTAATTGTTCAGGATTTATAGCAGGCAGCTGGGTTACTGGGGTTTCTTCCTCGGCAGGAGTTTCCAGGGGAACCATTTTCAAGGCAGTATCAATTAAGGAATCCGGAATTTGAAAGCCTTTTTGGGCTATCATTCTGTTGGTTGAAAGAAAAAAGATTACACAAAAGGCCGGGATTAAAAGAAATGTCATTCGTCTGATGGCCGGACCGAGCAAAGCTTCCGGCTTAAAGGTTAAATAGTCCTTTAAGGAATTCTCCAAGGCTACAAAAGTTAGCAGCAGACCTACAAAAATCATTACTGAAAATACCAAAGCTAGCGCCGGTTCCAAAATCAGCATTGGTAAAAAAGCGGCCAAAAGGCTAACCGGCAAAATTAATTTCCAGTCCGCTGCTAAGGTGACAAATACGGAAAAAAATAATCCTGAACCAGTAAGTAGTGCAGCGATAATCATTAGCTGGATTAGGTTATTGAGAGAAAAGGAAAAAATAAAATCATATGCGCTAAGAAGCGGGGTGAGGGAATAAATTAAAAAGCCAAAGAAAGTTATAAATAAAGGGGCAAAGGTAAGTTTTTTAACTAAGGTCATGGTAGAATTGTACATAGACTATTATATATGAAAACACTGGTGACACACATCAATCCGCATTTAGATGATATTGCTGGTATTTGGCTGTTTAAAAAGTTTCATCCGGAATTTAAGGATGCAAAGATAGAATTTATTTCAGCATCGCGTGATGCAGCAGCTTCCCAGGAATCAGAAGATAAGGCAAGCTTGTCGCTTCGCGATAAAGTGTTTGTTGGAACAGGCGGAGGTAAATTTGATGAACACAAAGAAGGACTGGATACTTGCGCCGGAACATTGGTTTATGAGTACTTAAAAGAAAAAAAATATATTCCTGAGGATGAAATTACCAGGAAAGCCTTGGATAATCTAACCGAATGGAACTGTTTAATAGATACAGGCAAAGCTCCTGACAGCCAGTTTGATGAATTCAGTGTCCAGGCTTTTATCAGGGCTAAAGACGGCCTGCCGGAAAACTCTGGCAAATCTGTTGAGCTGGGCAGGGAAATCCTAGACAGGATCCTGATAGTCTTAAAAAGAAAACAGCAAAGCATAAAAGACTGGGCAAACAGGCTAGAATTTAGTACAAAGTTTGGTAAGAGCTTTGCCGTCATCTCTGAAACAATAGACCGGGAGTTTTGCCGACAGCAGGCCTGCCCGCCATCAGCTGTCGCTTCAGGCGACTGCAGGCGGGGAGGGGATTTGTTTTTAATGTATAACCCAAAACATAAATCAGTCCAGTTTTTCACCCCTTCTTTTGAGATTGATTTAAAGCCAGTTTATGATAAAGTAAAAGCCCTAGATGAACAGGCTAGTTGGTTTCTGCACCAGAGCCACCATATGGTGATTTGCGGTTCATCCTCAGCCCCGGACAGTAAACCCACGAAGCTCTCATTTGAGCAGTTAATTGAGCTAACCAAGCAGATTACTTAACATTTACGCTTTTGCCGCCTGGTTTAGTGGCTACTCCCATGGCAAAATAATCAGCATCTCCATCAGATATGTTTTCAAAAGTGTGAATTTCTCTTTCATAAGCTATCACCAAATCGCCTTTTTCTAAGATTGTTTCTTCATTCCCTATTTTAGCTTTAACTTTGCCGCTGATCATAATGAAAACTTCAATCATTGATTCATGGTAGTGGGGGGCAAAGGCGTTTCCCTTAGGGATTCTGGCCCAGTTAATCATTCGGATTTGGCCGGCCGGCAGAATGTTTTTAAGAAGTACCTTTTTTAAGACACCGGGATCTTTGGGGTCTTCATGGGAAGCCGGGATAAACTCTAGGTCGGCAAAGCGGACAACCTTCATCCTAAAATGATATCATACATATATTATGAAAGTTGCTTTGGCGCATGATTATCTAAGGGAATACGGCGGGGCAGAGCGGGTCTTGGAAGCTCTGCATGAGATTTTTCCGGAGGCTCCGGTTTATACTGCATATTGTAATCAGGAAAGCTTAGGGGAGAATGGCAAGAGGTTTAAGGATTGGGATATCAGGACTTCCTGGTTTCAGAAATTTCCCTTTGCTAATAAATTACTTTCATCTTTTAGGCTATTTGCTCCGATGATGTTTGAGAGTTTTGATTTATCTGAGTTTGATTTGGTAATTTCTTCCTCATCTGCTGCATATTTAGCCAAAGCGGTCATTACCAAGCCGGAAACATTGCATATAAGTTATATTCATACGCCACCACGTTTTTTATACGGTTACGTGACCAGCTTTAACTATAAGAAAAACCTCATCACTAGGGTATTAGGAGAAGTAGCTAACCATTTTTTACGGATCTATGATTTTGAAGTTTCCCAGCGGCCGGATATCTTAATAGCCAATTCCAAAAATATTCAAGCCAGAATAAAAAAGTTTTATAGAAGAGATAGTGTAGTGATATATCCGCCGGTAGACCTTCAAGAATTTAGGGGAAAGGGGAAAGGGGAAAGGGGAAAGTCTGAATACTTTTTAGTATTGAGTAGACTAGTAAGAGGCAAGGGGGTAGAAATAGTAGTAGAAGCTTGTGGAAAGTTGGGATTGCCGCTTAAAGTTGCTGGTACAGGTCCTGAAATGGATAATCTTAAAAAACTTGCTACAACCTACAACCTACAACCTAAGAGCGGCAGCTCGCAAGCTTCGCTTACAACCTTTCTCGGTTGGGTATCAGATGAAGAAAGGATTAAACTGCTGCAAAATGCTAAAGCCTTAATTGTGGCCTCAGAGGATGAAGATTTTGGCATTACCGGAGTTGAGGCCCAGGCAGCCGGAACTCCGGTAATAGCTCCCAGAAGCGGCGGGTTTTTGGAAACAGTGGTAGATAAAGAGACAGGGCTTTTATATGGCGGGCCGGGGATGGTAACGGCAGAGAGTCTAATTAGGGTATTAGAGGAGTTTAGAGAAGATAATTTTAAGGTTGAAGTTTTAAGAAAGAATGCCGAAAGGTTTTCCGAAGAAAGATTTAAGAAAGAAATTCTGGAACTGGTGGAAAAAAATTTAAAATCTTGACAGTGCCGGAAATGGGTGTGAAGATAGAGAAACGGTCGCATTATTAATGGATACTAATGCATTAAAGCAAATAGCAACAGCTCTGGTGGCAGCAGGAAAAGGCATCCTGGCAGCGGATGAATCTGCCAAAACCATTCAAAAAAGATTTGAAAAAATCGGTTTAGAGTCCAGCCCGGAAACTAATTTAGCTTACCGCAAAATGCTTTTTACTACTCCGGGAATTGAGCAATTTTTATCCGGAGTGATTCTATATGATGAAACTATCAGGCAGTCTGTAGATAGAGTACCGATTCCGAAATACCTGGAAAGCAAAGGCATCCTGCCGGGTATTAAAGTAGATAAAGGAGTGGTGGATTTAGCTAATTTTCCGGGAGAAAAGATCACAGAAGGCTTAGAGGGATTAAAAGAGCGGCTAGCGGAATATAAGCAATTAGGTGCGAAATTTGCCAAATGGCGGGCTGTGATTACCATTGGGGAAGGAATACCTACTGATGCTTGTATTAAAGCAAATGCCGAGGTTTTGGCCAAGTATGCAGCTATTGCTCAAAGCTGTGGACTGGTACCCATTATTGAGCCGGAAGTGGTCAGGGATGGGGTCTATGATTTGGAAAAAAGTGCTCAAGTTACTTCCCAGACTTTGAAAATTGTTTTTGAAGAACTGGAGCGGCATAAAGTTTTACTGGAAGGGTTAATCTTAAAGACTAATATGGTAACCTGCGGGGAAGATAATCCCAATCAAGCTACTCCTGAAGAAGTAGCTAAAGCCTCAATTGAAGTTTATAAAGAAGCAGTTCCAAATGAGGTGCCAGGAATTGTCTTTTTATCAGGCGGGCAGTCACCGCAAATGGCAACAGAAAATCTGGGTGCCATAACTAAGCTCGGGGGACCCTGGCAGTTAAGTTTCTCATTTGCCCGAGCCCTGCAGGAGGAGGCTTTAGAAGTCTGGGGCGGGAAAGAGGAAAATGTTGGAGCTGCCCAAAAAGTTTTTTTTGAAAGAGCCAAAAAGATCTCGGAAGCTTGTTCCCAGAGGTCTGGCTTATGATAGAATAAAATAAATTAAGGAAGGAAAAATAGTGGAGAGAGCTGGTGAAAAAGATTTTTCTTCTAGGCCACCAACGGGCGAGGAGGCGATCATTATGCTTGAGGAACAGTGGCTAGATATCAGAAAAAAACATGTCGTGCTTGCTCTTTCATCGTCGATTTTGAGAACTTTCCAAAAAACCGTGGGGGGTCTAAAAACTATCATGCCGCGGGGGAGAAAAAGACTGCTGTCCTGATACAAAAACTTACCTGTTAAGCTGATTTAATTTTTTTATGATTGATGAAAAGTTTGTATTTTTGTCCGTTGCCCTTATTCTTTTTGGTGATTTTACTTATTTAGTTTATACGATAAAGGGTAGGGTTAAACCAAATAAGGTAACCTGGTTTTTGTGGGCGCTGGCTCCTTTAATTGCATTTGCTGCGGAAGTAAAGCAGGGAGTAGGCTTATCGTCATTAATGACCCTCGCTGTTGGCGCCGGACCGCTGTTAATATTTATTGCATCTTTCTTAAATAAAAAAGCTTATTGGAAACTTACTAAGTTTGATCTCACTTGTGGAGCATTGGCCATTGTAGGTTTGATTCTGTGGCAAATCACCCAGGTGGGGAACTGGGCTATATTTTTTGCTATTGCCGCAGACGGATTGGCTGCAGTGCCGACCTTTGTAAAGGCATTCAATGCCCCTGAAACTGAGGATTATAAGGTGTATTTATTTAATGCATTAGGTGTAGTCGTAACATTGCTTGCTCTTAAGCAGTGGGGTTTTGCTCATAGCGCATTCCCAATATATATTTTACTTTTAGATTTTGCTTTTGTTCCTCTGATCAAATTCAAATTAGGAAAAATAATTAAATCTTATGCCTGAGTTGCCGGAAGTAGAAGTTATTAAATTGGGTCTGCAAAAGAAAATAATTGGACTAAAAATCCAAAAGATCCAGGTTTTATCCCCTAAATCTTTTATTGGAAACCCTAATTTGGCCCAGGGACAAAAAGTACTCAAAGTTTGGAGAAAGGCTAAGATTTTAGGCATGGATTTGACTGGTGATGTCAGCCTGCTATTTCACCTGAAGATGTCAGGGCAGCTGGTGTGGAAAGGGGAAAGCGTAAAGGGTGAAGGGGAAAGATTTATAGGCGGTCATCCTACCGAAGATATGTCGGGTAAGATGCCAACATCTCATACCAGAGTTATTTTTTCCTTTTCAGACGGTTCACATTTGTATTTTAATGACCAGAGGAAGTTTGGATGGGTGAAGGTAATGGACAGGGGACAGGTTACAGGGGACAGTTCAATCAAGAATTTAGGGCCGGAGCCGCTCCAAAAAGATTTTACCTGGCAAGCATTGAAACAGAATTTATTGAAACATAAGAAAATGCCGGTGAAGGTGGCTATTATGGACCAGAGTGTGGTTTCCGGGGTGGGGAATATTTATAGCAATGAGGCTTGTTTTTTGGCTGGAATAGATCCTCGAACTAAGGTAGTTACGTTAACCGATGAACAGTTCCAGGCTTTGTACTGTGGGGTAGTCAGGGCTTTAAGGGAAGGAATAAAATATGGTGGTTCCACCAGAGCACATTTTGTCGATCCCGAAGGACACAAAGGTTATTTTTTAGATTATGCATTTGTCTACTGGCGCGATAAACACCCTTGCAAAGTTTGTGGAACTGAGATTAAAAAAATCTCTTTAGGTAGCCGCGGCACCTACCTTTGCCCTCATTGCCAAAAGTGAGTATAATCTTTAAGTTATAATACTTTAGTTTATGGCTGAAAAACCTACATTTGCTTCGGTGATTGCCAACCGGGGATTTTTAAACCTCTGGGTTAACCAAATTTTAGTTCAATTATCTTTTAATGCCTTAAATTTTGCCCTGATTATTTGGGTTTTTAAGCTGACAGATTCTAATACTGCTGTTTCTGCCCTGCTTTTTGCAATTTACCTGCCGGCAGTAATCTTGGGGTTATTTAGCGGTGTCTTGGTTGACATTACTGACCGGAAAAAAATCATTATGGTGATTGATTTTTTCTTAAGTTTACTGTTTTTCAGCCTGATTTTTTTTAAGGCCAGTTTCCCGGCAATTTTAGCGATAACTTTTCTAATTAATGCGCTAGGTCAATTTTATTCCCCGGCTGAGGCTTCTGCCATCCCGCTGGTGGTGAAAAAGAATCAATTACTTACTGCCAACTCGCTCTTTTCGGCTACACTTTATTCGGCTTTTTTGGTGGGGTTTGGTTTGGCCGGGCCTTTGATTACCCATTTAGGTATTAATGTGCTGTTTGGATTGGGAGGGGTGGTTTTGGCGGTAGCATTTTTGTTGTCTTTAATGTTTCCTTCCATTAAATCTGCCCCGGATGCCCAGGGTAAAAGATTGCTGCTATCCTTTGCCGGAAGGAAATATTCCGAGATCAAAGAAATTGGCATTTTTGAAATCAGGGAAACTATTGATTTAATTAAAGGCAAATTGCCGGTTTTGTCTTCAATAATGATTCTGGCAGGGGTGCAGATGGGGATTGGGATTATGGCAGTCTTAGCCCCGGGATTTTTGGAAAAATCGTTGCAAATTAAGGCTGCTGATGCCTCATACGTCCTGATTATTCCTTTAGGACTGGGGATTGTCACAGGAGGGATCATTTTGGGTAGGTTCGGCAGCAGCTTGATTAAAAGAAAATTAGTGGCCCGGGCCATTCTTTTTATCGGGTTGCTGCTTTTTCTGGTTGGTTTAGCCCCGCTGATTTCCCCGGCTATCCGTTATTTCCAGTCCCCTAAGCCGGTACCATTTTTATACCAACCGCCGCTTTCCAAAGTATTAGTCATAGGGTCGTTTTTAATAGGGATGGCAGTGGTTTCAATCCTGATTCCTTCCCAAACAGTGCTTCAGCAAAATACGCCCGAAGCAGACCGGGGTAAGGTTTTTGCTGTCTTAGGGGTAGCTATGTCTGCACTCTCTTTAGTCCCAATTTTTCTGGTAGGTATTTTGGCTGATGTTTTCGGCACCACCCCTATTTTTATCGGACTGGGGGCTTTAGTGATTGCGGTGGGGCTCTTTGGGCTTAATCCCAGTTTATTCTTTCGCAAGCACGAGTTATCTTACCGGGTCAGGGAATTTTTGGGATTGGGGCATTGGGAAGGCAAGTGATGTTTCTGAAAAAGCTGAACTTAACTAATTTTCGAAATTATGCTAGTTTAGAGCTGGAATTTGATCACAGGCCGACTATTTTAGTTGGCAATAACGCGGCCGGCAAATCGAATATCCTGGAAGCAGTTTATCTTTTATCAACCTCTAAATCCTTAAGGGTAGAAACAGAAGATGAGTTAATAAAGCAGGGAGAAAGTTTTGCTAGAGCGGAAGGTTTCTTGGAAAACGCAGGAGATCTGGCACTATTGGTCATGATCAACAGACCCAGCAAAGAAGTACTTTTTAGGAAGAAAGTACTGGTAAATGGAGTTTCCCGAAGAGTGGTGGATTTTATCGGAAACTTACCGGCAGTTATCTTCTATCCGTCTGACATTAATCTGGTGACCGGCTCACCCAGCCTTCGCCGCTGGCACCTGGATTTGAGCCTGGCTCAAATTGATCCGCAATATAAAAAGGCGCTGACTTCGTATGAACAATTCCTGACTGCCAGGAATAGGGTTTTGAAAAGGATTAGGGAAGGGCATGGCAGAAAGGATGAATTAGATTATTGGACCGGCGAGCTGGTAAAAAATGGCCAGGTTATTTCGGAAAAAAGAATGGTATTTTTTAGTTTCATCAATCCGGCGGTTGCCGGACCTTTAGGAGAATTTCGGTTTGGATACAAGCCCAGTGAGGTCACTGTTGAGAAGTTGACTGAAACAAATGGCAGGGAGGTGGCAGCAGCAGCTACATTAATTGGTCCGCATAGGGATGATTTTGATATATTACTAGAGAATCGCAATATTGCTCATTTCGGCTCCCGGGGTGAACAGAGAACCGGCACTTTGGCTTTTAAATTAGCTCAGCTTGAATATATGGCTAAAATATTGGGGAAGCGGCCAATACTTTTACTGGATGATGTTTTTTCTGAATTGGATGCCGACCATCGCGCTCATGTAGTGGCAGTGGTCAGCAAACAGCAAACCATTATTGCTACAGTAGAGTTGGAAAATATCCCCCAGGATTTTCTAAATGCAGCCAGAATCTTGAGAGTAGAGGATGGGAAGATCAGCGCTTAAGTCCCCACCTTTGAGCTAATCGGGAAAGCTGGAAAGTCACCAGTACACCCAATAAGGTAACTAAGATCGCATAGATAAATCTTGATAATACTCCTGAGCCGGGTACAGTAGGTTCGATGAAGTCTTTAACTGTTTGTTGGATTGTTTCATTCCAGGCTAAAGCTGCGGCAAAACCAAAAGCAGACGTTGATAGGGTGACCAGTTGAGCTGTAAACTCCTTATAAGGAGACCTTGAAAGCTTGCTTGAAAGGTTTCCTTTCAAGCTTCGCTTATAGAAAACTAATCCATTCTTTTTCTTCTTGGCCATATCTTGTATCATATAACAAATGACGAACTTAGTTAAACTGCCCGGTTTAATTGATCCTCATGTTCATCTTCGCGAGCCGGGTGCTACCCAGAAGGAGGATTTTGAAACCGGCACCAAGGCCGCTATTGCGGGAGGCTACACTACAGTTTTAGATATGCCTAATAACCCGATAGCCACAGTATCCCCGGAAGCTTTACAGGAAAAAATAAATTTAGCCAGTAATAAAATCTACTGTGATGTGGGGTTTCACTTTGGGGCCAGCGGTAAAAGTGTCCAGTATTTTCAGGAAGTTGCCCCTAAAGTTTTCGGACTGAAGGTTTATATGAACCAGACCACCGGAGATTTGTTAATTGAAGACGATAATATTTTAGAGTCAATTTTTTCTGCCTGGCCTAAAAATATACCGGTCATGGTGCATGCAGAAGGGGATACGCTGCAAAAAGCTATTTCTTTAGCCAAAAAATTTAGTAATCGATTACATGTTTGTCATGTTTCCTTAAGAAAGGAGATTGCAGCTATTAAAGCGGCCAAAGAAGCTGGTATGGAAATAAGCTGTGAAGTGAGCTGCCATCACCTGTTTTTAACTGATGAAGATGCAAAAAGATTGGGTCCATACGGACTAATGAAGCCACCGCTTTCGAGTAAAGAAGATCAAGTTGCCTTGTGGGATGGGTTAAAAGACGGGACTATTGATATGATTGCCTCTGACCATGCTCCGCATACCAAAGAGGAGAAGCAAGGGGAAAAACCACCCTTTGGTGTACCGGGATTGGAAACTACGCTATCATTGCTTCTGACAGCTGTAAATAATGGCCGGTTGACTGTTGAAAGGTTGATTGAGTTAACTTCCGTAAGTCCCCGGAAAGTTTTTGGCATTCCTGAACAAAATGATACTTATGTTGAGGTGGATATGGAGGAGAATTGGACAATTAATGATAAGAACTTGCAAACTAAATGCGGCTGGACCCCCTTTGCAGGAATGAAAGTCACAGGGAAAGTGAAAAAGGTGGTTTTAAGAGGGAAAATGGTATTTGATGGGCAGACTATCTTTGGTCCATACGGACAGATTCTCTGAATTGACACTTTGGTTTTTTTGTGCTATATTTTATAGTTAAATGCGTTTGTTTGCGTAAGCAACGATAAGTCCGCCGCAGCGGACGAGCAGCATACATCAGCCTTCGGGTAGAGTATGACAGAAATTGAACTGTATAAATACAATAAGCGTGTCGGTAGCGGAGCGCTAATGAGGATTACCTCAAACAGTCTCCGCCGAAAGGCGGATTTTAAATGGGTAATCGAATACAAGGTGGCACCACGGAGATCCCGTCCTTGAGTTTAACTTTAATGTTAAAGTCAGAGACGGGATTTTTTATGAAAAAATTATGGCAGAAAAGTGAATATAAGTTAGACCCGGTTGTGGAAGCCTTTGAAACCAAAGGAGATCTTTTGATGGATCAAAAACTGCTCAAATTTGATGTGCAGGGTTCATTAGCCCATGCCAAAATGCTTTTTAAGATCGGAATTTTATCTAAAAAAGAACTGGAAAAGATAGAAAAAGCTCTTAAGGAGATTTTGGATTTGGATAGAGCCGGGAAGTTTAATTTGGAAATGGGGGATGAAGACATACACACCAAGATTGAAAACTATATTACCGAAAAATATGGTGAAGTGGGTCAAAAGCTGCATACCGGCAGGTCCAGAAATGACCAAGTACTAACTATGATCAGGCTTTATGGTAAAGACCAATTAGAGGCTATTGAGCTTGAATTAAATAACCTAATCAAGAGTTTTACTGTTTTTTCCCAAAAATATGGTGCCATTAAAATGCCAGGTTATACCCATATGCAAAAAGCCATGCCTTCTTCAATTAAGATTTGGTGTGGTAGCTTTTTAAGCTCGTTACAGGATGATATGGTTTTGCTTAAAAGTGCGATGGAGTTAAATAATCAGTCGCCTTTAGGATCAGGAGCAGGTTATGGTGTGCCGCTTGATCTGGACAAGAAATATTCTGCCAAGCTATTAGGATTTTCAAAAGTGCAGGAAAATCCGCTTTATTGTCAAAACTCCAAAGGTAAAACTGAGGCAGTAGTAATTGCCGGTTTAATTAGTATTCTGCAAACTATAAATAAGTTTGCTTCAGATATGTTGTTGTTTACAACTGCTGAATTTGGTTTCTTTGTAATGTCTGACAAGGTGACTACCGGTTCCAGTATTATGCCGCAGAAAAAGAATGTGGATTTAGCAGAGTTACTAAGGGGTAAAGTTTCCCTGGTGTTAGGAAATTATGTTCAAATGGTCAGCCTTACGACTAACTTAATCTCCGGTTATAACCGGGATTTGCAGGATATTAAAAAACCTTTAATAGAAAGCTTGGAAACCACTTTGGACAGCCTGAAAGTAACTAAGATTTTACTGGAGAATTCAACTCCTAATCAGGAAGTCCTGGAAAAAGCCATGACTCCGGAAATATTTGCTGCTGAAAAAGCTTTGGATTTAGTTAAAAAAGGAATGCCGTTTAGAATAGCATATCAAAGAATCGGAGAGGAGGTGGATAACAGTGAAACAAACAACTAGTTATATTAAAGTTGCTTCTCATGAAGGTAAAGTCGGGGAAGTTAAAAAGGTGCTCCTGCTTTATTCCGGAGGATTGGATACCTCAGTCATGCTGAAATGGATCCAGGACCAGTATAAATGTCAGGTAGTAACCTTAACAGCGGATTTAGGTCAGCAACACGATGATTTGGAGGCGATTAAGCAAAAAGCACTCAAGTTCGGAGCAAAAGAAGCAGTAGTTTTGGATTTAAAAGATGAGTTTGCTAATGAATATATTAGTAAGGGCATTAAAGCTAATGCTTCTTACCAGGGTAATTATTATTTATCAACTCCGATGGGCAGGGCGGTTTTAGGGAAAGAGGTGGTGAAGGTTGCTAAAAAATATGGTTGTGATGCGATTGCGCATGGCTGTACGGGTAAAGGAAATGACCAGGTTAGAATTGAGAGCTATATTTTAACCCATGATCCGAAAATGAAAATTGTTGCCCCTGTCAGGGAGTGGGCTATGGATAGAAATGAAGAAATCGCTTATGCGAAGAAACATGGAATACCAATTCCGGCGACAGTGGATTTTCCATACAGCGATGATGACAATATGTGGGGGATTACCTGGGAAGGCGGAGAGATAACTGACCCTAGTTTAATCGTATCTGAGGAAAAATTTCTAACAACTTATACTTTACCTAGAGATGCTTCTGATAAAGAGGAATTAGTAAAGCTTAAATTTGAAAAAGGAATTCCGGTTGCTTTAAATGGGGAAAAATTGAGTTTAGCTAAGTTAGTTATCAGACTGAATAAACTGGCAGGTAAACATGGTGTGGGAACATTTCAGATTCTGGAAGACAGGTTAATCGGACTTAAAAACAGGGGAGTGTATGAACATCCTGGTGCCCATGTCATTATTGAAGCTCACAAAAACCTGGAAAAGTATGTTTCTACCCGGGTATTAAATGAGCTAAAAGCAATAATGGATATTAAATGGGGATATTTGTGTTACGGGGCATTGTGGTTTGATCCGGCAATGAAGGCAATAAATGCTTTCAATGACCAGGTTAACGAAAAAGTTACCGGCGAAGTAATTATTAAATTATTTAAGGGTAGTACTACGGTAGTGGCTGTAAAGTCACCTTTTGCCTTAGATTATGCCTCATTTAATAATACTGAGGGGTATGAGTTTAATGTCAACGCTGCTGCCGGGTTTATTGAGACTTACTCTTTGCAAATGAAGCTGGCTAATCAAGTAGGGAAAGGAAAAAAGTGAGCAAAGTACAGCATCTTTTGTCCATTACTGATTTATCAGCCAAAGAAATTTGGTCAGTTTTTAAACTGGCCAAAAAGCTCAAACAGGAGCTTAAAAGCAAGGGTAGTAATAAGCCTTTTCTTAAAGGTAAATCCTTAGTGCTTATTTTTGAAAAGCAGTCGCTTCGCACCAGGATATCCTTTGAGATCGGCATGGCTCAGTTCGGCGGTCATACTCTTTATCTTGACCCGCGGGATACCGGGATTGGGGTCAGGGAGTCAGAAGCAGATATTGCCAGAGTACTTTCCGGCATGGCAGATATCATCGCAGCCAGGACTTACTCGCATCAGACAATCGTGGACATTGCCCAAAATGCCACGATTCCGGTAATTAACGCCTTGTCAGATATAGAACACCCGTGTCAGGCATTAACAGACCTGTTTACTATTTGGGAAGTTAAAAATTATAAGAATTTATCCGGATTAACTGTTAGTTATGTGGGGGATGGAGATAATAATGTGGCCCATTCTTTATGTCTGGGTACCGCAATGTTGGGGATGAATTTTAGGTGTGGATCACCAAAGGGTTATTCTTTGAATTCAGAAATAGTTAAAAGAGCCAGAAAATATCAGGCAAATATTTTGCAAACCGAAGATCCCAAAGAGGCAGTTTCAGGAGCCGATATAGTAGTGACTGATACTTGGATTAGTATGGGTGATACGGATAAAGAGGGTAGGATTAAAAAATTCAAAAAGTATCAGGTGACTCAGGCTTTAATGAGATATGCCAAGAAGGATGCCATTTTTATGCATTGTCTGCCAGCCTACAGGGGGAAGGAAGTGACTGCTGAAGTAATTGACGGTCCGCAGTCAGTGGTTTTCCAGGAAGCAGAAAATAGGCTTCATGTCCAGAAGGCTTTGATATTTTTCCTTTTAGGGAATAGAGCGAATCATTAATATGATAAAAGAAAAAGAAAGTTTATTTAACTAACTTATTACTAAAGACTTCAGCCAGCATGCAACGGGCACTGCCGCCGCCGATTGTCTCTATGGTAGGAATGCTAACAGGGACAAGGTCACCATGATCTAGTAGTTGTTTTCTTTGATCTTTAGTAAACGCATCATACGCCGTAACAGACATTATGATTTTATTCTTTCCTAAAATGGATCTTACCTGTAAGATGTTGCCGCAAAAAGAATGTAGTTGATCTAAGGTAATCGGTATAGTTTCTAATCCCAATGTAGTCAGTTCCTTTTTAACAGTTTCGCGTTCTCTAACGTCTTTCATTGCCTCAAAACACACAGTAGAAAAATCTTCACCAATGGTCATTACTACATTCGTGTGATAAATTGGTTTTTTGTTTTTATCATATGCATGAAATTTGACTGGTCGGTAACCAGTTTTGTTGCAGAAATCATCTAAAACTGAACAAGATGTTCTAGCAGATTCATGAGCAAAAGCTACTTTTCTTCTGCGATCAAGAATGAGGCTTCCGGTACCTTCAAGAAAAGACTCTGTTGCTTCATAATGAGTAAGATCCAAGATGGCTGAATGATCAATTTGAAGTCCCAGAGCCCGGCTGACATTGTCCAATTGTCTTTCAGCTCTCCTATTTGGAGCAAGCATAGGATACAGGATGATATTCGTGCTGCTTAATTCATTATGGAAGGAAATCCAGTTATTAGGAAAAACTGCATCAGGCGTGATTACATCTTCTCTGCTAGGACAGATTAAGACTCTGATATTATTCTTACGTAACGAAGCTACTGCGGCATTAAATTCTAACACAGCCTTATTACGGATTTCTTCGGAGTTATGCGGTAAATTATTTTGGAAAGTATTAGTAGTGGCGGTTTGATTATTGAAACCAAATTGATCGGGGCTAATCATTAAGAGGGTATCTGTTAATTGGGCAGACTTAGACGACAAGAGTGCTTCTGTTGTAGTAGTCATAAGATTTAGGCAATGTATAGGATCTTATACCTCGGATTTAAGGTTGTCAATAATTCGCAACTTAAAAAGTTGGTGTAGGATGGGTGGGGAAAGGACTGAGCGGATAAGGGAGAATAGTTACCCTTAGTCCGGTTGCCTGATCCACATGATCAGTGCCGCGCTTTGCGCCCAGCTTGATCATGGTCATAGATTTTAATATTTCTGGTGGGTATCTATTGTCGTTTCCGACAGCACATTTAACAGCTTCTGCAAGGGAAAAAGGATCCTGATCTATAACCAAATATAGTCCTTCGCCGCATTGTTTTCTGCGTGAGTTGCACACCTGTAATATTTGTTCCGCTCTTTCCTGATCTGAATCGCATACGACGAGAGGAGAGGGGTCTGGTATTCCGGCCTCAGTTAATAATTTGCCCGCTTCTTCTTTGATTATTGTATCAGGCAAGCCTTCTTTGCGACTAAGGAAACTTCCGCCATACGAACAGTGGACTGTTTTTACAAAAGGACAAATATCTTGAATCCTTGTTTCTGTTGCATTACCAATTAAAATAATACGTTCAGCCATACAAGATTTCTATAACATATATGAAATATAATTTCAATACTACATTCTATTAGGTGCCTCAATACATAGTAGGTTTAGACCTTTTTTGATAACTTGAGCAGCAGCCCTGGTTAGTCGGAGGCGAGTATTTCTTATATTTAAATCCGGTTCATTGAATACGCTGACTTGTTTATAAAAATCGCTGAATAAACCAGCGGTATGGTAAATATGATCCGCGATCACCTCCGGACTGTTTTTTGCTCCGGCTAACGCAACTATTTCGGGAAACTTACTTATTTGTTTAATCAATAGAAATTCTGATTGGTCAGTTGTTTTAACGGGTATATCTGGCGCTAGTTTTATTGCTTCTTCTTCAGCGCGTCTTAGTAGTGCTGCCATTCTGGCGTGGGCATATTGGATATAAGGAGCACTGTATCCGGTAAAAGATAAAGCTTTATCCCAGTCAAAACTGATTGATCTCTCTCTGTTTTGTCCAAGATCAAAAAAAGCCACCGCCCCAACTCCTACTTGTTTTGCTATGATTTCTTTTTCCTCGGGAGGGAGGTTTTTATTAATCTCATTGATTTTTTGTCTGGCCCTATCAATAGCTTCATTTAGTACATCCTCCAAAAATATCACTCTGCCGGCCCTGGTGGACATTTTGCCTTCCGGCAGCTTAATCATCCCAAAATGAAGATGTTCAAGATGCGGTCTTTTGCCGTCGGTCATTTTATCGAAAGTGGCAAAAACTTGCTGAAAGTAATCTTGTTGATCTTCGCCAACTACATAAAGGATGCGGTCCGGTTGAAACCAGGCGCACCGGGCAACCAGTGTAGCTAAATCACGGGTAGAATAGAGGCTTGTTCCGTCAGCCTTTTGAATGACTAAATTCTTAAGGTTCCTTTCCGATAAATCGACTATGGCAGCTCCTGTTTCATCGATAGTAGCAATACCCCGGTCTTTCGTATATTGCAAGACAGGAGGCAACATGCTGAAATAAAATGATTCGCCCAGCATGTATTCATACTTCGTTCCGAGCAAATCATAAACTTTCTGGAATTCGGTTAAACTTTGTTCAGTAGCCCACTTTAGTAGTTTTAATGCCTCTGTGTCACCTGCTTCTAGTCTTTGGAACCATTTTCTTCCTTCTCTCTCCAGAGGGGTTTCTACCTCGGCGTTAGGATCGCGCAATCTTGCTCTTTCTGCCGCTCTCTCTTTTTCAACCTCATCATGTATACGGACGTACAGTTTGTATAAGCCTCTTACAGGGTCGGTATTATCGCGCAGTTCTTCGTAATCCTGACTCCAGAGTTCGTAAGCCCTTGTCAGCATGCCGAATTGGGTACCCCAATCTCCCAAGTGGTTATCACGGATAACGGTATAACCATTAGCACGATGTATCCGCGCAAGCGATTCCCCAATGATAGTTGATCTGAGATGGCCAACACTCATATATTTGGCTACATTTGGAGAAGAGCAGTCAATAATAATTGTTTTACCGCCACCTGTTTTTTGCTCTCCATACCGATCTTGATAGGTTTCAATTTCCGTAAGGACTTGGGAAGTAAACACCCCTGGATCAAGTTGAAAATTAAGGTATCCGCCTTCAGCATTGGCTTGTTTGATTGCTTGAGGGTGGGGTTCTTGATTAAAACCTGTAGCCAACTCTTGAGCAATTTGTGCTGGACTTTTTCTTAGAGTTTTTGCCATTCCGTGACAGACTATAGTCAAGTCAGCTTGGATCCTGGAAGGTGGTTCGATTACTTGTATGCTTGTTTCTGTTAAAGCATGATTAAGACCTGTTAAATGAGTTTCTAATTCTTTCTGTAATTTTGCCCAGACATATTCGTTGTTTTCAGGTATTGTTGTCAGATTTGGTTCGACAACAGGAATCATGCTTTTTGGAAGGGGGGGGACAGGAATTCCCAGATAGTGTAAATCAGATTCAGGATTTCCCTGTGTTTTCATATTTTTGATCTTCGCAATTGACCTGTCATGCAATGGGCTGCACCGTAGCCCTTGGTACTTTCGAATAGATCCGTATGAACTACTTTTTTACCTAACTTTTCCAACTGTTTAATCGTTTCGGTATTTCTAGATAGTGGCACGAATACAGAGCAGTCGCCGTTTGGCTCTTCTCCTTTGAGCAGAAAATTGCAGCCAAACCCTTTTTGCTCTTCTTGCGGGACGACTACGATATTGTCTTCTGTTTTCTCCAGATAAGCAATAAAAGTATCTGGGGTATCTTGTATAACCGTATCGCCGTTTACTGTGTTTAAAAATCTGACTCTTCTTTTTCTTGCCTCTTCTATGCAAACAGCAATTTCGCTTTTGCCTATTGGATTCGAGAAGGTGTCGAGATGCATAGAGTCTTGTTGCTCGCTGAAGGATTTTTGAAAAGGATCCTCATCTTCGACGATGGCAAATTTTAGGCAGTATTGTTCTAGTTGTGGTTTGAGAGCTTGGTATACACTGATTACTGCACCCAAAGTAGTACGTGTTCCTACGCCGACAAATACAGTGCCGTTATGTATATAAGCGTCTCCGCCTTCAAAAGTTTCATTTGAAGGGATGATGATCGTATGGTGGGGCGCCAGATGTTGCTGATAGATGAGCTCATAAAGTCCGACTTCATGTTTTCTAATATCTTTAGCCATTCGTGAAACAACTCTTGCATCTAGCAAGACATTCATGTGATCTCTGCCGTAGAGACTATTGCCCAGAGGAAGTTGTGGGTCAACACTCAGTGCTTGATTTAATCTCAAAGCTTTTTCTTCTCCATATCGGACAACATCTTGTTCTACCAGTGTTGTTATTAAGTCACTAGAATTTTGTACATGAGTATTATATTGACCTTGGATAGTTTTAGCTTTCCTATGCATAGCAGAAATTACATCGTCTTTTTTCAAATGTTTTTGGGGACCTAGAGCATCCGCTAGAAGATCTCTTACCATAAGAACTCGGATGCCATGATCTTGTAAAGTCGCAGCATAGTTTAATCCTTCTTGTCGGGCTGTAACTGCGTCAAATGATTGGTGAAATAATGAGATTTGTATCGGATAGCATTGAGTTAAGATTGCTTCCGCTCCTATTGCACCCCAAGTGGCAACCGTTCTTAACGGTTCAGCTTCATCAAGAATCCCTATCTGCACAGATTTAAAAGGGAGGAGGGATTCAGGTGAATGTGAGGTCATCTTTTAGGATCAGTTATACTATCATTAAATCAAGTTGTCAAATTTTAGGGGTTGACAGAAAATGGCTTCAGGATTAAACTATCTCAAGGTTATGCTTAAGAAATGTTCTTATGAATTAGTTCTAGAAGTGTTCTGATCCGCCAATGGGCGGATTTTTTTTAAAAAAAATATGAACTTTAAAGGCAGGGACTTAATAGATATAAAAGATCTTTCCAAAGAGGAATTGTTATATATCCTAAAAACTGCCAAAAGGTTTGATCCGGCTTTTGTCAAAAGAGATAGGTCAAATTACACTATTGCTCAAGGTAAGATTGCCGCTTTGCTTTTCTTTGAGCCATCTACCAGAACCCAGCAATCTTTTTCTTCAGCAGCTCAAAAGATAGGCATGGGTTTGATTGGATTTAATGATCCTGAGCTAACATCTATCCATAAAGGCGAATCTTTTGCAGACACAATTAGAATAATGATGGCTTATGCAGATGTGATGATTATTAGACACCCGGAGCCTGGATCTGCCAGAAAAGCTGCAGATGTAGCTGATATACCGGTAATTAATGCCGGAGATGGTCCGAATAGCCACCCCACGCAAACACTTTTAGATATTTATACTATCTTAAAAGTTTTTAAGAGACTGGATAATTTAAAAATAGCTTTTGTGGGTGACCCTTTACACTACAGAACATTTCATGGACAGTTTGCAGCTTTATCAAAGTTTTCCGGTAATAAATTTTATGGTGTTTCACCAAAAGGTTTGGAGATGCCTAAAGAATTTAGGAATAAAGATTATCATGATGTGGTGATCGATATGAAAAACCTAGATAAAACACTAGAGCAGCTTAAACCGGATATAGTTTCTGTTGGCAGAATTCCAAAAGAATATATTAAAGGAGATGCCACAAAATACAGTTTTCAAGTAACGATTAATACAGTTGAAAAATTACCTTCTCATTCAATTGTGATGCACCCGCTACCAAGGGTAAACGAGCTTGATCCGAAGATAGACAACAATCCAAAAGCTGTTTATTTTCAGCAAGCCAGAAACGGTTTATATATCAGGGAAGCATTGTTAGCTTTAGTATTAGGAAGAATTAATTCAAGGTAACAGGAAGGGAAATTATGCAGGGTAAATTAACTCTGTCCGATGGGACAGTTTTTTTAGGCGGACTGAAGCAAAAAACAATTAAAATAATGAAAAATTGTTTTTTGTAAAGGAGCCCGCTTGCAAAAATTGTCTAAATGACAATTTTTGACAAGGGAAACTATGATTGGCAAATTAATTTTATCAGATGGAACTGAATTTATAGGAGAGGGATTTGGTTTTCCCATTTCCACCTCAGGGGAGGTGGTTTTTAATACCGGCATGGTGGGTTACCCGGAATCTTTAACAGATCCGTCATATTTTGGCCAAATTTTGGTGTTAACTTATCCGCTGCAGGGAAACTACGGTGTGCCGGGGAAAGATTTTTGGGAATCCAAAAAAATACAGGTTAAGGGCCTGATTGTCCAAAACTATATAGATCATCCGTCTCACTTTGAAAGTCAGAAGACCTTAGGGAAGTGGCTGAAAGCGGAAGGAATTCCGGCACTACAGGGGATTGATACCAGGTCTTTAACTACTAAACTGAGAGAGCATGGGGTGATGCTTGGTCGGATTGAAACAGGTTACAGGCAACAGGTTACAGGCAACAGTATCTATGATCCTAACGGTGAGAATATTCTTCCTTATGTTAGCTGTAAAAAGGTGGAAGTTTATGGGGAAGGCAAGAAAAATATAGTTTTAATTGATTGCGGGGCTAAGGAAAATATCATCAGGAGTTTAGTTAAGAGGGGAGTTAAAGTAACCAGAGTGCCATGGGATTTTAATCCTTTGAAATTTATGGATTCCCGCCTGCGCGGGAATGACAAGGTAGAGAAGCTGGATTTTGACGGGGTATTAGTTTCCAATGGCCCGGGAGATCCTAAACAAGCTAAAGAAACTATAGAAACTGTCAGACAACTGCTGGCAGAGAGTATTCCCACCTTTGGTATCTGTTTAGGCAGTCAGATTCTATCTTTAGCAGCCGGAGGCGAAACCTACAAATTAAAATTTGGCCACCGGGGTCAAAATCAACCGGTGCAGGATGTAATTACCAAAAAAGCGGTAATTACTTCTCAAAACCACGGGTTTGCTGTAGATACTAAATCTTTAAGTAAAGACTGGACAGAGTGGTTTGTAAACTTAAATGACGGTACCAATGAGGGGATCAGACATAAAAAGAAGCCGTTTATGGCAGCACAGTTTCACCCGGAGGCCAACCCGGGTCCGACAGAGGGCGGCTATTTGTTTGATGAATTTTTGGAATATGTCTAATAGGTCAAATCAGTCGGATAAGTCTAATATGCTTAGGAAAGTACTTGTTCTAGGTTCAGGAGCATTAAAGATCGGTGAGGCCGGTGAATTTGATTATTCCGGCTCACAAGCTTTAAAAGCCTTGAAAGAAGAAGGGATAAAGGCCGTTTTAATTAATCCTAATATTGCTACCATCCAAACCTCAAAGGAATTAGCCGGTAAAATATATTTTTTGCCGGTGACCCCGTATTTTGTCCAAAAAGTCATTGAAAAAGAAAAGCCGGATGCGATCTTTTTAAGTTTTGGCGGGCAAACTGCCTTAAATTGCGGTTTAGCTCTTGATCACCAAGGTGTGTTTAAAAAAAATCAGGTAAAAGTTTTAGGGTCTCCTGTTAAAAGTATCCAGATTACGGAAGACCGGGAACTTTTTGCCAGGGAGCTGGAGAAGATTAATGTGAAAGTCCCCAAAGGTGGCTTTGCCCGCTCAATGGATGAGACTTTAAAGATTGCCAGTAAGTTGGGTTATCCGCTCCTGATCCGGAGTGGATTTTCTTTAGGTGGACTTGGTTCCGGAGTGATTCACAGTAAAGAGGAGTTGATTAAAATGGTTGCCATTGCCTTAAAACAAACGCCGCAAATTGCCATTGAAGAATACTTAAAACACTGGAAAGAGGTGGAGTATGAAGTAGTCCGGGATAATTTAGGCAACAAAATTACTGTTTGTAATATGGAAAATATGGATCCCTTAGGTATCCATACCGGAGAGAGCATTGTGGTTGCTCCTTCCCAAACCCTAAACAATTACCAGTATCATTTCCTGCGTAGGATATCGCTACAGGTGATTGAACATTTGGGGATTGTCGGGGAATGTAATATCCAATTTGCCTTAAATCCTAAAAACAATGATTACCGGGTAATTGAAGTAAATGCCCGGTTGTCCCGATCTTCAGCCTTGGCATCCAAAGCGACCGGTTATCCGTTGGCTTATATTGCGGCCAAAATTGGGTTAGGCTATAACCTGCCGGAACTTAAAAACAGTGTTACTTTATCTACTTCTGCCTTTTTTGAACCGGCCTTAGATTATATTGTTATTAAGATTCCCCGTTGGGATCTGCAGAAGTTTGTCGGGGCTAAAGAGGCGATTGGTTCAGAAATGAAAAGTGTCGGAGAAGTAATGGCAGTGGGGCGAAGTTTTCCGGAAGTGCTCCAGAAAGCGATCAGGATGTTAGAGACCGGTCAGGATGGGCTGCTTTCAAACGGCGCCGATGATACCCAGCTTTTACCGACTACAGAGCGGCTGTTTGCAGTAGCCAAAAGATTAGGTAAGGGTGAATCGGTGGAAGCAATTTATAAGGCTACTGGTATTGATCCCTGGTTTTTATACCAGATTCAGGAAATGGTGAAATTTGAAGGTAGTCTTCAGTCGTCAGCTTTCAGTCGACAGACAGTTTTTAGGGCGAAACAACTGGGTTTTTCAGATAAAATAATTGCCAAAGCCTTTAAGAAAACCGAACAGGAAGTGCGCGATTATCGCAAAAAGAATGACATAGTGCCTAAGGTAAAACATATTGATACTCTGGCAGCAGAGTACCCGGCCAAAACCAATTATCTTTATTTAACTTACCATGGGGAAGAGTCGGAAAGTCCAAAAGCCAAACAATTAAATAAAGAAAAGGCCATTGTTTTAGGTTCAGGGCCTTACCGGATTGGGTCATCAGTGGAATTTGATTGGTGTTCTGTTACAGCCGCCAAAACTTTAAGAGATAAAGGCTTGGAAACAATTATTATCAATTGTAATCCGGAAACAGTCTCTACTGATTTTGACTCGGCAGATAAATTATACTTTGAGCAATTAACCTTTGAGAGAGTCAGTGATATCTATGATATAGAATCAGAAAATAAAGGGAATGTTTCGCTGGTATTAGGTTTTGGAGGGCAAGTTCCCAATAATTTGGCCATGAGCTGTTTCCGGGCCGGCTATAAAATCTTAGGCACTTCTCCGGAGAACATTGATCGGGCAGAGGATAGGAATAAATTCTCCAAGCTGTTGGATAAACTGGGGATTGAGCAGCCGGCTTGGCAAAGCTTGAAAACACCTAATGAGGCAATAAGGTTTGCTGATAAAATCGGCTATCCGGTTTTAATCAGGCCTTCTTATGTATTATCAGGGTCAGCCATGAATGTGGCTTATTCAGCTGCTGATCTGAAGAAAGATTTAAAAAGTGCAACTGATGTATCAGCAGAACACCCGGTGGTAATTTCCAAATTTGTAGAAGGTGCCAAGGAGATCGAGGTAGACGGGGTGGGACAGAAGGGGAAGCTATTGATTTATGCTATCTCAGAGCATGTAGAGAATGCCGGGGTCCATTCCGGAGATGCCACCATAGTTTTGCCGCCGCAGCGGTTATATCTGGAAACGGTCAGGAAAATTAAAGATGCCACCAGAAAGATTTTGGAATCCTTAAATATCAACGGGCCATTTAATATCCAGTTTTTGGCTAAAGATAATAAAATCCTGGTGATTGAGTTAAACCTGCGGGCTTCCCGGTCTTTTCCGTTTGTCTCTAAAGTAACCGGTTTTAACTTTGTAGAAATAGCTACCCGGGCCATGTTTGGCGGAGAGCCATCCAGGCATTACAATACAGTTGGTCTAGATCATGTGGCTGTTAAAGCCCCTCAGTTTTCCTTTAGTAGGATCAAGGGTGCTGATCCAAGGCTTCGGGTGGAGATGTCTTCTACCGGAGAAGTAGCTTGTTTTGGAGATGACCTTCGGGAAGCCTACCTTAAAGCAATATTAGCTACCGGGTTTAAGATGCCTAAGAAGAGTGTATTCTTAACAATCGGCGGGGAAGAAAATAAATTAAACCTGCTTAATTCAGCAAAGGATTTGTCTTTATTAGGTTTTAAAATATATGCTACAGCCCAAACCCATGAATTTTTAAGCCAGAACGGAATTAAAAATACCAGAGCCTACAAAATTTCAGAAGAGGCTCATCCTTCGGTCTTGGATTTATTAATACAGGGAGCCATTGATTTGGTGATTAATATTTCGGAGCCGGGTTCTCAAAAAGGTGAGACAGACGGTTTTATTATCAGGAGAACCTGTGTAGATTTAGGTATTCCCTTAATTACCAATTTGCAGGCAGCAGAATTGTTGGTCTCTGCCCTGAAACTTAAAAAACTAGAGGACCTGGAAATTAAAAGCTGGGATGAATACGTAAGCAGTTGACGTAGAATTTTTGCGGGAAATGTGCAAGAATAGGGGAAAGGGTGAAGGGTCAAGGGTGAAGTATTTATTTACTTTTCCCTTTACGCTTTCCCCTTAACCCTAACTTTATGTTTATCCCCAAATACTCTATCACCAATAAAATTCTCAAAGATATCGGTACAGTTGAAGCAGCCCGGGAAGTGATTATGAATGCGCCTCTGGTACCGGCCTGGGAGGCCAAATTCCGCAAAGAGGCTATGGAGCGGACTGTCCATCACGGTACCCACCTGGAGGGTAATCCTCTATCACCCGAAGAAGTCAAGGATGTCTTGGAAGGGGAAGAAATAATTGCCCGGGACCGGGATGTCCAGGAGATTATCAATTACAGAAATGTCTTAAAATTCATTGACGGCATTCACAGTCAGATTGGCTCTTCCGGCAGTTACAGCTTTACCATTGAAACTATACTGGAGATGCACAGGTTAACTACTGACAAAATTTTAGCGCCGGAATCTTCCGGCCAATTTAGAATTAGGCAGGTAGTGATCAAGAATACCAAAACCGGCCAGATTTCCTATACTCCGCCGCCGGCAGTGGAAGTGCCGTATTTGGTGGAAGATTTGGTCAATTGGATCAATTCCGATGAAGGCAGACAGGTCCATCCAATCATCAAGGCCGGGATTATCCATTATGAACTGGCTAGGATCCATCCTTTTGTAGACGGTAACGGCCGGGTGGCGAGAGCCGTGGCTACCTTGATTTTGTTTTTAGACGGTTATGACATCCGGAAGTTTTTCTCTTTTGAAGAATACTTTGATGAAAACCCGATGCAGTATTACTTAACACTACAAGCCGTATCAAACCAGCTCGTTCTGGATACTCATGAGCGTGATTTAACACCGTGGCTGGAATACTTTACGGAAGGGGTAGCTATTGAGCTAAACCGGGTGAAGGAAAAAGTACAGCGTATTTCGGTTGATGCCAGGATCAAGGATAAATTAGGCAAGCAACTGATGTTAAATGAGCGGCAAATGTTGATTATGGAATATATTCATCGGCACAAAGGCTTGTCTAATAAAGAGTTCCGTAAGATTTTTCCGGATCATTCTGATGATACGGTTCTTAGAGAACTAAAATTCCTCCGCCAAAAAGGCCTGGTTAAAAAATCCGGCGGCACCAAAAAAGCGGTGTATGTCTTAAAGTAAGGAGTTGAGAAGATTGTGAGTTCTCATGCTGAACGACGACTAAGTGTATTGGTGGTTGAGGATGACGAGTCGATACGGGATTTGTTAAGAATAAGCTTAGAAGATGAGGGGTATGAAGTGACTGCTTTTGAAAGACCACCAGAGGTTGAGGCTTATTTATTGCAAGAAGCTGGTGATTCTCCCGACATCATACTGCATGATCTGGGACTGTGGAATTATGACGGAGTGAATTTGATGCAAAGGTTTAAGGAGAGACATCCAAACGCAATACTTATTGCCCTAACTGCAACTCCAGGTAATTTGCATTTGTCTTGTGATGGGGTAATTAAGAAGCCATTTGATCTTAATGGACTGCTTGATTCAATGAAGTATCTAGTACGGTTAAGACTGCATGATCCGGGGTTTGAATAGTTTATAACCAAATTTGCCATCTGGACAAAGCGCTTCTCATAGGGTATATATGTTTCTACGTAACCGGGTTTTTCTTGTAGGTTCTGTGGTAAATACTGATATGAGATTAGAAATTGAGTCGCATGATGGAGTATTTGCCCCAGCTGAGAAGAGAGCAAGAAGGGTTAAAGCTTATAGAATAATAGCTAAGGTGCCCCGTTATGCACGTCTTTTCTTCAAGATCCAGAGGTTATTAGGTGCTTCTTCAGATGCGGATATTCAAGAACATTATCGTAGAACTGCAGATACGATTGAGAATGGTTATAGACAATATGAAGCAGAAAAAGCAAAAAGTGATGCAGGGGATTAGACTGGAAAAGATATTAATGCTGGGTTAAGGAAATTTATATTCCTCATAAATTGACATTTTGATATTAAGCGCCTTGAGATTAATTGTCCAGTAATAGATTTGTAAGAGATTGCAGTATTTATTTTGGTCTTGGTTGGAATGGAACCCGTTCCACAGTGATCTTCCCATTGTTTTGAGGACCTCTTTTTATAATACCTACTGTATTGCTGCCTTTTTCTTTAAAGGCGACCATATTTCTGCCGGCCTCTTTTGCTCCATACATAGCTGTGTCTGCCTCACGCATAATTCTTGTCGCTGTTTCCTGTACAACTTCATCGACTATTTGCCTATTTTTTGCATGGTCGTTTGGGTCTAAAGAAGCAAGCAGGGGGATCTCTCGAGGGTCAAAAGAGCTTACGCCTGAAGTGATTTCAATTTTAATATCCTCTCCACCAAAATGGGTAGTAGCTCCCTCTATATTTCTTCTTTGCCTTTCTGCTATACTAATTGCGGTATCTAAATCTACCGGTGTGATGGTTACGAATTCCTCTCCGCCATACCGAAAAACTCTATCGGACCCTCTTTTTGTACTATTTTCTAGAATTTTGGCAACATTTTTTAATACTGCATCCCCTGCTTGGTGATCAGTGTACTTATTATTAAAATCTCTAAAATGGTCTATATCATTCATAATGTAAGAAAATGGTCGGCCTGTACTAATTGAAGTTTCTATCGCTTTTACAATCTCTTCGTCATATGCTCTTTTGTTTCCTAATTCGGTTAAAGCATCAATTCGAGAGTTTTTTTCTGCTTCGGCTTTTTCTGCTTCTAGCTTTGCTTCTTTAGCATCTCTTCTTTGTTCTTCTAAAGTAAGCTCTTCAGCCAGCTTTTCAGGAGGCGTAGTTCGGATCCTTTCCAAATAATGTTGCACCAGTTTAGGATCCGGTTTATTTTCAATAGCTTCTTCTGTGATTGTCCCTTTGTTTGTTTCAGGCATGCTTGTATTTTACAATATTCTCTGAATCTATTACAATCCAGATGCTGTCATTGCGATCCGGCTCTGCCGGAGAAGCAATCTTGGTAGGATGATTTCCTGACCTAGATTGCCGCGTCGCTCACTTTGTTCGCTCCTCGCAATGACGAAATAAATCAATATGTTATTTTCTAAACTTGCACAGTATTTTGAAAAGTTGGAACAAACTTCCTCCCGTTTGGCTTTAATTGATATCTTGGCAGAATTGTTTGCAGAGGTGAATTTCAATGAGATTGGGCATGTGGCTTATTTAATTCAAGGCCGGGTAGCCCCGTTTTTTGAGCCCTTAGAAATAGGCATGAGCGAGAAGCTGGTAGCACACTCTATTGCCCGGGCTTATGAAGCGGAAAGAGCAGAAGTCTTAAAAGAGTACGGTAAAGTTGGGGATCTGGGGATAGTGGCTGAACGTCATTCTGGTAAGCGAAGCGCATCCAGAATCGATTCTGGACAAGTCCTTCGATCCCGAGGTCCTCAGGACCAAGGGGCCAGAATGACAGTTAATGAAGTTTTTGAAACCTTAAGAGGGATAGCTAAGACAAGCGGTGAGGGCACAGTAGAAAAAAAGGTCTCTGCTTTAGCCGGGCTGCTTAAAAAGATGGATGATTTATCTGCCAAACACTTAGTCAGGATTCCTTTAGGGGTTTCCAGGTTAGGGGTAGGGGATCCGACTATTTTAGATGCTTTTGCCAAATTAAAACTGGGAGACAAAAGTAAAAGGAAGAGACTGGAAGGAGCATATAACCGGACTTCCGATCTAGGTTTAATCGGAGAAACTTTATGGAAAGGGGGGCTTCCCGGGGTAGAAAAACTAAATGTGACAGTAGGCAGGCCAATCAGATCCCAGCTGGCAGAGCGGCTGCCGACTGCTGAAAAAGTGATTGAAAAGCTGGGAATGGTAAATTCTCAAAGGAAATTGGATGGTTTCCGGGTTCAAGTGCACAAAGATGGGGACAGTGTCAGGCTATTTTCCCGGAATCTGGAAGAAACGACTCCGATGTTTCCGGAAATTGTGGAAGGGACCAAAAAACAAATTAAAGCCAAAACCGCCATTTTGGATTGCGAGGCAATTGGTTTTAACCCGGCTTCTGAGGAGTTTCTGCCTTTCCAGGAGACCACCCAGCGGCGGCGAAAATACGGCATTGCAGAAATGGCAATAAAAATCCCTCTGAAGGCTTTTTGTTTTGATATTTTGTATAAGGATGGTAAATCTCTGATTGAGTTGGAGCTTAAAGAAAGGTTGAAAATACTGGAGCAAACCATTAAGGCAGGGGATGTGTTGATGGTAGAAAAGGGGGAAATGGTAAGTGATGTCAAAAGATTACAAATCCTGCTTGATGATTCTATTTCCAAAGGGTTAGAGGGTTTGGTGGTTAAGCGGCCGGATTCAAAATATGAAGCCGGAGCCAGAAATTTTAATTGGGTAAAACTAAAAAGACATTCGGCAGGGGAGCTTAAAGATACGATTGATTGCGTGATTTTGGGATATATTTTCGGCCGGGGGAAGAGGGCGGAGTTTGGAGCAGGGTCTCTCTTGGTGGGAATTTATGACAGCGTGAAAGATGAGTTTGTGACAGTATCCAAGATTGGTACCGGTTTAACTGATGAGGAATGGAGGGAAATTCACAAGCGGGCGGATAAAATAAAGGTGGATCACAAACCGGCCAGGGTTAATTCAATTTTAAATCCCAGTGTTTGGATTAAGCCGGAGATTGTGATTGAAGTTCTGGCAGACGAGATTACCCGGTCGCCAGTGCATACGGCCGGAAAAGAGGCTTCAGAGCCCGGCTATGCCCTCAGATTCCCCAGATTGGTTAAGTTCAGGGAAGCTGATAAGCAGGCAGAAGATGCTACGACTGTGAAAGAACTGGTCGAAATGTATAAGCTGCAGTATAAGAAATAAAGCGGCTCGTCTGGCCGCAAAAAATCGCTCGCACGGTAGAGACTTGCTCGCTTGTGAGAATTTTGTGGATAGCTTAATACAGAATCATTAAGCCTGTCAGCACAAAATCCTCAACATTTTTTGGCTGGCCTAAGACTTCGCCGCTTTTAGAGAATATGGTAGAATGCAGGCATGGGCTATGTAGCTGATTTGCATATCCACTCCAGGTACTCCCGGGCCTGCTCACCGCAATTAAATGTGCCTAATCTGGTGGAATGGGGGAAACTTAAAGGGATTGATGTTTTGGGGACAGGGGACTGCTTGCACCCTCTTTGGTTTACCGAGCTAAAAAGCCAATTAAAAGAAAATGAGACAGGATTTTTAAGTTACGATAAAGACCCTGCAGTTAAATTTGTTTTGACAGTGGAAGTGGCCTCGATTTATTCGCATAAAGGGGCAGTCCGCAGGATCCATAATGTGATTATGCTGTCTTCGTTTGAATCAGTGGAGAAGTTACAAAAGGTCTTATTGGCCAGGCGGGCCAATCTTTCCTCTGACGGCCGGCCGATTGTAGGGATTCCCTCTAAAGAATTGCTCAGGATGTGCCTGGAAATAGATAAAAATGTGATCTTTATGCCGGCCCATGCCTGGACGCCCTGGTTTGGCATTTTTGGTTCCCAATCAGGCTATGACAGCCTGCAGGATTGCTTTGAAGATTTAACAGAATATATTTATGGTGTTGAAACCGGATTAAGCTCTGACCCGGCCATGAATTGGCGGATTAAGGAATTGGATAACCGCTCAATTATCTCTTGCTCTGATGCCCATTCTTTGCCTAATTTAGGCAGGGAGGCAACGGTTTTTGGGGGAAGTTTGGAAGATGGGTACGAAAGTTTATGGAAAGCTATTTCAAACAAGATTGCCACGTCGCCTTCGGCTCCTCGCAATGACGGAGTAGTGGGCACAATTGAGTTTTATCCGGAAGAGGGTAAATATCACTACACCGGCCACCGCAGTTGTAATGTGAAGTATTCGCCGGAAGATACAAAGGCTAAGGGAACTAAATGTCCGGTTTGCGGCAGGGGATTAACAGTGGGAGTAATGGAAAGAGTAGAAGAGATCGCTTCGCGATCGAGTGCAGAGTTAAGAGTTAAGAATGTGGAAGGAATGATAAAGAGCGACGAATTTTCTGACAGAGCAGGGTACAAAATGTTAGTGCCGCTTTTGCAGGTGATTGCAGAAGCTTTGGGGACTGCCCCGACAACCCAAAAGGTTTTAACTGAATATAAAAAGTTAACAACTGCATTAGGCAGTGAAATTAAGATTTTAACTAAAGTTGATATTGGAGAGATTGCCAAAGTTTCCGGTTCAAGGGTGGCAGAAGGGGTAGATAAAGTGAGAAAGGGGGATTTGGTGATTGATCCTGGCTATGACGGGGTGTACGGGGTAGTAAAGATTTGGGATCATGGGAAGGAAACTGTCAAAGAGGCAGAGGAGGTTCCCCAGTTGGGGTTGTTTGATTAGTTTAAGTGGCTCGTCACAGTACAAAAAATCGCTCGCACGGTTGGGACTTGCTCTCTTGTGAGTATTTTGTGAATAGCAGTTGACTTTTATCATTAGGATATTCAGCACAAAATCCTCAACATTTTTTGTTACTTTGTGACTTCGCCACTTCTGAATCAATAGTATGAAGATTTTTAGGGATCGTATTGCAGCCGGCGGATTGTTGGCCAATAGACTAAAAGATATAAAAGCTGATTTAGTTCTGGGTATTCCCAGGGGTGGGGTAGTGGTGGCAGCGGCAGTGGCTAAAGAATTGAATCTACCTTTGGATATTGTAGTGACCAGGAAAATCGGTGCCCCCGGCCAGGAAGAGCTGGCTTTGGGGGCAGTGGATCGGGATGGGGTGGTAGTGTGGGAGGAGAGGTTATTAGGAGAATTAGGGATAAAGATTGAGGATTTAAGAGAAAAGGTGGAAATAGAGCTGGCAGAGATAAAAAGAAGAGAGGAATTGTACCGGGGTAAGCGGGGAAATCTGGAGGTTCTGGGGAAAACAGTGATTCTGGTAGATGACGGGATAGCCACCGGGGCCACTGCTTTAGCTGCCATTAACTTCTTAAGAAGGCATGGGGTCAGGAAGATGGTGGTTGCAGCCCCTGTGGCTAGCCAGGAGGCAGCCGGCAGGATAACCAGGGAATTAGGGGAAGTAGGGGAAATGATGGTTTTGGAAACACCGGGATATTTCCGGGCAGTAGGGCAATTTTACCATCAATTCGAGGTGGTAACGGATGAAGAGGTGGTACAATTGTTGGATGGAAGATGATTTCTTAAACATAGCAAAGCAGGCAGCTTTAGAAGCCGGGGAAGTAATAAAAAAATATTCCGGCAAGTTAAGTCAGAAGAATATCAAACATGAAGATCCGGTCGATTATGCCACTGAAGCAGATCTGGCCGCCGAAAAAGCCATTGTTAAAATCTTGACTGCTAATTTTCCGGACCATAATTTAATAGCCGAGGAAGCAGCCAGGATTGATAAAGAATCCGACTTTACCTGGTTAATAGATCCGATGGACGGCAGTATTTCTTTTGGTTCCGGCATCCCGTATTTTTCCGTTTCCATTGGTTTGTTGAAAAAAGGCGAGCCGTTGCTGGGAGTAGTATACAATGTCAGTTTCAACCAGTTGTATTGGGCAAAGAAAGGCGGGGGGGCATACTTAAACGGGAGGATGCTCCGTGTCAGTCAGAAAAAGACTTTGGCTGAATCAGTCGGAGTATTGGACTTCGGGCATAATGTCAAAAGGCAATATAAATTAGATCTTTATATCAATAAAGTCATTACCAAAATTGGCTATATTTATTCTTTCGGGTCAGCAGCAGCTTCTTTAGGTTTAGTAGCAGACGGCACTCTGGATTTGTACCTCAACCATGCCTATCCTTGGGATTTTGCCGGAGGGCTGATTATTGTCAGGGAGGCCGGAGGGATGGTTACTGACTTTGAAGGTCAGGAGCCGGATTGGACTAAAGAGCGGATGAATATTTTAGCTTCAAACGGGTTGGTGCATGAAGAGATTCTGGGGGCGCTCAGGAAATGAAATTGATAGTCGGGCTGGGAAATCCGGGAGATAAGCGAAGCTTGCGATCTGGCGATCTTAAATATGCCGGTACCAGGCATAATTTAGGGTTTGCTGTGGTGGACAAGTTAGGGGAAAGGGTTAAGAGGGAAGGGGGAAGCTGGAGAAATGAAGAAAAATTTAAGTCTGAGATTTTAGACTTTACCCTTAACGCTTCCCGCTTTACCCTTGTTAAGCCACAGACTTATATGAACAATTCCGGCATGGCTGTTAAGTTGCTGGCTAATTATTATAAAATCGCACCGGAAGATATCATTATTATTCATGATGAGCTGGATTTGCCTTTAGGAAAAATTAAGGTTAGGAAGGGTGGGGCAGCGGCCGGACACCATGGAGTGGAATCAATTATTGCGTCTTTGGGAACAGATCAATTTTTAAGAGTGAGATTAGGTATTGGCCCGGCAGTCGGAATAGTGGAAAAATTTGTCCTGGAACCTTTCGGCTCAAAAGAAAAACCTGCAGTTAAACATCTGATCAAGCAGGCACTAAAAGCTATTGATTTACTTTTGGAAAAAGGTTTAGAAAAAGCCCAAAATCAATATAACTGATGCTATTGACAGCGGGTTATTTTCTCTCTAGACTGTACAATGATGGATCAAGCTAACTCCTTTTTAACTATTCCCAGGGCGATTATTTTGGGATCAGTTATGATCTCTATTGCCATTTTGCTAAGCGGCGGGATTATTAAAATTGCCCCCAAGACAGCCGGTAATAAGGTAGCAGCGCCGGTTGCTTCACCGGCGGCTCTTCCAGCTCTCCAGCAGCCCACCACCGCTACAGTCTCGGTAGATGATGACCCGGTCTTAGGGAGCAAAGATGCGCCGGTAACTTTAATAGAGTTTTCCGATTATGAATGCCCGTTTTGCAAAAGGCATTTTGACCAGGTTTATCCGGACTTAAAGAAAGATTATATTGATACCGGTAAGGTCAAAATGGTGTTCCGGGATTATCCATTGCCTTTTCATGATCCGATGGCTACTTTTGAAGCTAAAGCTGCTAATTGCGCCGGAGAGCAGGGTGGAGATGAGGCTTACTTTAAATTCCATGATGCCATCTTTACCAAAACCAAATCAAATGGTAATGGTTTAACCAAGGATGAGGTTTATCAGATGGCTGCTGATTTAGGCTTAAACCGAGCTAATCTCAAAGCCTGTGCAGATTCAGATAAATATGAGGAAGAGATTAAAAAAGACCTGGCTGACGGCGGCGCAGCCGGAGTTTCCGGTACTCCCACTTTCGTTATCGGCAAATCCGATCCTTCAGGTACTATTACCGGCAGTGTGGTAGTGGGTGCACAGCCTTATTCTGCTTTCCCGGCTGTGCTAGATCCGCTTCTTAATTAATTCTTACCAAATTCTCTTGTTTCTTTGACCATCATCACTAATACTTAAATAAGTTTTATTCCTTAAGAAGGGAGGTGAGAAGATGAATAATAAAGTCTTAATTGCTATTATAGTCATTATTGCCCTTCTGGGATTAGGGTACTTTCTTTCCCAATCTGCCAACCGGCAGCCAACGGTTCAAGTAGTCCCTTCCGCAAATCCGGAGCAAGTACAGGTATCGGAAGCTGTAAAAACCTTTGATGTAAAGGGGACGCCTTTTAAGTTTGAGCCGAATGAGATTAAGATCAAAAAGGGTGATCGGGTGAAGATCAATTTTAAGAACGAGCAAGGTATGCTGCATGACTTGACTATTGCAGACTTAAATGTCAGGACCAAACAAATTCCGGCCGGAGAGACGGATTCGATGGAGTTTGTAGCTGATAGAGCCGGAACATTTGACATGATCTGCAGCGTGCCAACACATGCTGATAAAGGGATGGTGGGGAAGTTTATTGTAGAAGAGTAAGTTTTACCGGATGTAAACTGCTTTGAAGTATTGTTTGAAGATATCCAGGGCTTCCTGGATATCTTCCTGTGTGGGCACAGGGCAATCTGCCAGGGGATTTTCTATACCCAGCTCTTTATACTTATAGAATCCGTAAGTATGGAAAGGTAAAATCTCCACTCTTTTAATGTTTCTATATTCAGTAAAGTACTTTCCCCATTTATGCAGAAACTCTGTCTGGTTGGTATATCCGGGTACCAGGACATAACGAAGCCACATGGGAATATTTTTTTCTTCTAAATATTTGGCAAACTGCAGCGTGGGTTCATTAGAAGCATTGGTGACTGTCTGATGCCAGACCGGGTCAATGTGTTTAACATCAAGTAATACTAAATCTGTTACCTCTAAAAGTTTTTTGGCATCATCATCCAGAATAGAACCATTAGTATCTAAAGTAGTATTAAAGCCTAATTTTTTGGCTTTGGTAAAAAGGTCAAGTAATGGCTTTCTTTGCAGCAGTGATTCTCCGCCGGATACGGTCAGACCGCCTTTATCCTTAAAATAAGGCTCCTGTTTCTTAAGCAGTTCAATGATTTCTTCTGAGCGCATTAATTTACCGCCCTTGGTGGGCCTGGTATCCGGGTTGTGGCAATATAAACAGCGGAAATTACAGCCCTGCATAAAGACTACTAATCTGATGCCCGGTCCTTCATGGGTGCCGAGTGTCTCAATGGAGTGAACTTGGAGCATATTATTTCATTGACTCAAAGAAAGTTCTGGCTAAGACTTCCTGCTGGTGTTCCCGGGAAAGTTTGACAAAGTTCACGGCATAACCGGAAACCCTGATAGTTAATTGAGGGTATTCTTCCGGATGGGCCATAGCCAGAAGCAGCGTTTCCCGGTTTAGGACATTAACATTTAGATGTTGAGCCTTTTTATGAAAATAACCGTCAATTAAAGCCACCAGGTTATCAGTTTGTTCCTCTTTGCTTGCGCCTAAGGCCCGGGGGACAATGGAGAAGGTATTAGAAACGCCGTCCCTGGCGCTTTGATAATCAATTTTGGCTACGGAATTTAAGGAGGCGATAGCCCCCCGGCTGTCCCGGCCATGCATCGGGTTAGCCCCGGGAGCAAAAGGCTCACCGCCGGCTCTGCCGTCCGGAGTAGCGCCTGTTTTTTTGCCGTACATGACATTAGAAGTAATAGTTAAGATGGATAGGGTCGGAGTGGCATCCCGATAAATATAATGTTTCCGCAGTTCGTTATTAAAATCATCCACCAGTTCCTTGGCGATTTTATCTACTTTATCATCATCATTGCCGTATTTAGGAAAATCACCTTCTATTCTAAAACCCTCAGTGATCCCGTTTTGATCGCGCAGGGGAGTGACTTTAGCATATTTGATGGCAGACAAAGAGTCAGCCGCCACTGATAAGCCGGCGATGCCAAAGGCCATGAGGCGGTCAAGGTCGCTGTCCAGAAGAGCCATCTGGACTCTTTCATAATAATATTTATCATGCATGTAATGGATAACATTCATGCTTTCTACATAAACTTTTACTACATGACTTAAGGTTTTTTTAAACTCCGTCATCACCTGGTTAAAGTCTAAGGCCCCATCATCAAGTCGCTTAATTACTTCGACCAAGGTTACACCGGTTTTTTCATCCTTACCCTCATTCAAAGCTAAAAGCAGGGTTTTAGGAAGGTTGCATCTGGCTCCAAAATACTGCATTTGGGAGCCGTTTTTTTGCTGGGAAACGCAGCAGGAGATGGCATAATCATCGCAGTTGGCTATTTCCCTCATTAAATCGTCATTTTCATATTGAATGGCAGAGGTATCAATGGAGACTTTAGCTGCAAACTGCTTAAATTTTTCCGGCAGTTTCTCTGACCAGAGGACAGTGATATTAGGTTCTGGAGCCGGCCCCAGGTTATATAGAGATTGTAAAAAGCGGTAGGTGGTTTTAGTGACTTTGTGGCGGCCGTCTAAAAACATGCCGGCCAAGGATTCAGTCAGCCAGGTGGGGTCACCGGCAAAGATTTGGTCATAATCTTTGGTCCGAAGTTGCCTGACTAATCTTAATTTAATAATGAATTGGTCCACTAATTCCTGGGCTTCTTCTTCAGTCAAGCGGCCCTCGCTAATATCTTTTTCGATATAAATATCAAAAAAGCTGCTGGTGTTACCTAAAGAAATGGCGGCGCCGTCCTGTTCTTTTAAGGCTGAGAGATACCCAAAATAAGTCCACTGGATTGCCTCTCTGGCAGTGGCAGCCGGTTGGCTGATATCAAAGCCGTAGGAGTCGGCTAATTCTTTGATTAAATGTAGGGCAGCAATTTGGTCACTGATTTCTTCCCGCTGCCTAATTGTCTCATCAGTCATTGTGCCTGATTTTTGATCAAGATCTTTTTGTTTTGCTTCAATCAGCCGGTCAATACCATATAAAGCCACCCGGCGATAATCACCAATAATCCGGCCCCGGGCATAATTATCCGGCAGCCCGGTAATGACGCCAGTTGAGCGGTATTTTCTTACCTCTTCAGTATAAGCATCAAAAATGCCGTCGTTGTGGCTTTTGCGGTATTTGGAGAAGATTTCTTTAACTGCCGGATCAAGCTCAAAGCCATAATCTTTGCAGGCTTGTTCAACTACGCGGACTCCGCCAAAAGGTTTAATGGCCCGTTTTAGGGGTTCATCTGTTTGTAAACCGACAATTAGTTCCAAGTCTTTTTTGATATAGCCTGGTTTGTGACTGATGACAGTAGAAATGGTTTTAGTATCAATATCTAAAACTCCGCCTTTTGCTGCTTCTTTTTTAAGTAAAGTTTTGCAATAATCCCAGAGTTTTTCGGTTTTAGGGGAGGGACCCTTTAGAAACTCTGATCCGCCGTCATAAGGGGTTTGATTGTGGAATAAAAAATCCCGGACATCTATTACTTTCTCCCATTCGCCCTGTCTGAAGGGTTTATTCATAGACTATTTATTATATCATTTTAAGAAACGGTAAACTCAAATTTTTACATTATTCTTACTTCTATTTGTTACAATAAATCCATGATCCTTTATGAATATGAAGGCAAGAAGATGTTATCTGAGGCCGGAATTGCCGTTCCTAACGGACAAGTCATTGCATCTCCTGAACAAAAAGTACCATTAAATTACCCGATTGTATTAAAAGCTCAAGTTTTATCAGGGAAGCGGGCAGAAGCAGGCGGGATTGTAATGATTGAAAAACCCGGGGATTTAGAAAATAGCCTCAATAAATTACTTGGCAAGGTAGTTAATAGAGAAAAAGCAGAAAAAGTTTTAGCTGAGGAGAAAATAGATTTTGAAAAGGAATATTATGTTTCAATCTCTTATGATACTAATACCCGGGGACCAATCTTAACTATCTCCGAGCAGGGAGGAACGGGAGTAGAAAGTAGAGAGGTTAAAATTTACCCAATTGACCCCTTAGAACCCTTGAAAAACTTATCTTTGAGCCTGGATCAGGAGCTTTTGAAGAAAATGCTAGATTTATTTTTTGCAGTAGACAGTTTGTTATTAGAAATTAATCCATTAGTGCTGACTAGGGCAGGGCTGTGGGTGGCACTGGATGCAAAAATCAAATTAGATGATGCGGCAGCCGGCCGCCACAGCGATTGGAATTTTCCCAGCCGCTCAGCCCCGGGCCATACCCCGACTCAAAATGAAATTGAAGCCAAGAAAATAGATGAAGGTGATTACCGGGGAGTGGCCGGCTCAGCCTATTTTGATCTTCCCGGAGATATTGCCGTATTGGCTTCCGGCGGGGGAGCCTCTTTAGCTGCTATGGATGCATTAATTAAAGTTGGCGGCAAACCGGCTAATTACACTGAATACGGGGGCAACCCGCCCCGGGAGAAAGTGGCAAAGTTAACTAAAGTTGTCTTAGGTAAGCCAAACTTAAACGGTTTATGGGTGGTAGGGGCCTTGGCTAATTTTACCAATATTTATGAAACTTTATCCGGGTTTATTGAGGGATTGCGGGAAGCAGAAAAACTCCTGGGTAAAAAATTTGATTTTCCGATTGTGATAAGAAGAGCCGGGCCGGAAGATCAAAAAGCCCGGCAGATGTTAAAAGAAGTCAAAGATTTTGACCTGCATGTTTACGGTGAAGAGACTTCCATTACTGAATCAGCAGTCATAATTGCCGGGTTAGCCAGGGAGTATGAAATGAGGAGGAAAAATGTTACTTCTTCCTGAAAATGCCAAAATTATCGGCCAGGGGATTACCGGTGCAGAAGGATCGCAAGCCCTAGAATGGATGCAAAAATACGGCACTCAGGTGGTGGGCGGGGTGACGCCGGGTAAAGGCGGACAAGAGGTATTGGGAGTACCTATCTTTAATTCGGTTAAGGAATGCCTGGATCAGGTTAGCGGTGTAATAGGTTCAGTAATTTATGTGCCACCGCTTTTTGCCAAAAATGCCGTAATTGAGGCAATAGAGGCCGGTATAAAGTGGATTTTAATAGTAACGGAAAAAATTCCCACTGCTGATACAGCTTTTTTTTACAGGCTAGCCTGTAAAAATGGGGTCAGTATCATCGGTCCCAGCTCTGCCGGGATGATTTCACCGTCAAAGCGGATTAAGATAGGTTCTATCGGCGGACCACAGCCGCAAAGATCTTATGTACCGGGACATATTGCAGTGATTTCCAAATCCGGCAGCATGACTTCAGAAATCAGTTTACATCTTAAAAACCATGGTTTAGGGGTTTCCTGGGCCACCTGTATTGGCGGAGACAGAATTATTGGTACGGACTTTGCGGATTTACTGTTAGAGCTGGAAACAGATCCGGAAACTGTCGCCTCAGTTATTTTTGGAGAACTTGGGGGCACTTATGAGGAAAAAGTGGCAAAACTTAAAGCTTCAGGTAAACTTAAAAAACCGGTAGTTGCTTTTATCGGGGGGGAGTTTACCATGAGTTTGCCGTCTGAGATGCAATTTGGCCATGCCGGTGCCATAATAGAAGGTAAGATAGGGCAGCCGGCTGAAAAAAGAAGGATTTTACGTGAGGCAGGTATTGCGGTAGCAGATAATCTGGATGATATTGCCGGATTAGTGAAGGAGGCATTATGAGTAAAACAGTCATACATAATGAATCAGGAGAAGCTAAATTTGGGGAGCAGGATCATCTGCAGTTGGCTCGGACAGTCAGTTTTTCTGCTTTAATTTTTGAACTGCTGTCAGAAAAATCTCCCACAAAAGAGGAGCTTAAGCTTTTTGATTTAATGCTTAATTTATCAATTGATCACGGCCCGGATGCTCCGTCAGCAGCTGCTACCATTCAGGCAGCCAAAGAAGGTAAAGGCTTTGGTGAAGCAGTGGGAGAAGGAATTGCCCGGATAAACGAGACTCATGGCGGGGCGATAGAACCATTGATGGAGATTTTGTATAGGCAACAGGAAACAGGCATCAGGATACAGGATTTGGTGAAGGAGTATATAGAACAGGATAAAAAGATTCCGGGGTTAGGGCATAGATTGTATAAAGACAAAGACCCCCGGACTGAGATAATTTTTCAAACTGCCGGTAAGTTAAATATCGGGGAAGAATATATGCAAATTATCAAAGAAATCAGGGATGAATTTGAAAAACAGTCCGGAAAAAGTCTGGTGATAAATATTGACGGAGCGATAGCAGCAGTGTTGTGTGGTTTTGGCTGGCCAAGTAAATTAGGGAAAGCTGTATTCATTATTGCCCGGACTCCGGGTCTATGCGGCCACTTTCTGAACACTAAATCTTAGCTTTTTGATACTCCAAGCGGTATAATTTGCAGAATGAAAAACAGTTTGCAAATTAAGGGGTTGTCAGTGTCAGTGGAAGGAAAAACAGTAGTTGAAGGGGTAAATTTAACAATTAATCCCGGGGAAGTACATGCCTTAATGGGGCCGAATGGCTCAGGCAAGTCCAGCTTAGCTTTATCCTTAATGGGTCATCCAGGTTACAAAATAATAACCGGTCAGGCTACCATAGCGGGTGCTGACCTACTGGTTTTAGAACCAAACGAACGGGTCAAAAAAGGTTTATTCCTAACATTCCAAAATCCGGTTGCTGTGCCCGGAGTCACTTTAGGGCAGCTGACCTGGTCTGCATATCAAAATATTGCCGGTAAAAAGGCTATAGATTTAAGGGATTTTTATACGGAAGTTAAAAGGAAAGCTAAAGATTTAGGATTAAAAGAAGAAATTTTAGACAGATTTGTGAATGATGGTTTCTCCGGCGGGGAAAAGAAAAAGGCGGAAATACTCATGCTTTTAAGTTTAACCCCGAAATTTGTGATTTTTGATGAAATAGATTCCGGTTTAGATATAGATAGCCTTAAAAGTATTACTACTGCTATTAGCAGATTAATTAAAGATAATACCGGTATTTTACTGATTACCCATAATCAAAGAATCCTAAAACAGATAAAAGCTGACTTTGTACATGTTTTAAAAGCAGGAAGGATTATCAAAAGTGGTAATCATCAGTTAGCAGTTCAGATTGAGGAAAAAGGTTATGCAAAAGTTTAAAGGTTTAAACAAACAAACTGTTAAAGATATTTCGGCTTACAAAAGCGAGCCGGAGTGGATGAAAAGCTTAAGATTGCAGGCTTTAGAGTATTTTGAAAAAATGCCCCTACTAACTTTTGGGGGAGATTTAAGTGGATTGGATTTTGAAAAAATCCAGTATTTTGTTAAATCCACTGATGGAATTAAGCATTCCTGGAAGGATGTCCCCTCAGAGATTAAAAGGACTTATGAAAAATTAGGCATCCCCAGGATCGAACAGAAGTTTTTGGCCGGGGTAAAAGCCCAATGGGACAGTGAAATGGTCTATGGATCGCTGTTGAAGGATCTGGAAGAGCAGGGGGTGGTATTTTTAAGTATGGATGAGGGGTTGCAGAAATATCCGGAACTGGTAAAACAATACTTTGGCACAGTTATAAAGCCTGATGAGCACAAGTTTGCTGCTTTAAATTCAGCTGTCTGGTCCGGCGGCTGTTTCATCTATGTGCCGCCTGAGGTTTCCATCAGCTTGCCGCTTCAGGCTTATTTCCGTCTGAGCGCCAAGAATATCGGCCAGTTTGAGCGGACTTTAATTATTGCCGATGAAGACAGTTTCATCCATTACATTGAAGGCTGCAGCAGCCCGGTTTATACCACGGATAGCTTACATGCCGGTGTGGTAGAAATAATTGTTAAAAAAGGGGCCCGGGTGCGCTATACCACAGTTCAAAACTGGTCTAAAAATGTCTATAACCTGGTCAGTAAACGGGCTCTAGTGCAAGAGAATGGAATCATGGAATGGGTGGATTTTAACAGCGGGTCAAAACTCACCATGAAATACCCCTCAGCAGTGCTGGCCGGTAAAGGAGCCAGATTGGAAATGCTCTCTTTAGTCATGGCCGGACCTAAGCAATACTTAGATTGCGGCGGCAAAGCCATTCATCTGGCTTCAGATACTTCATCCGTTATTAACTCTAAATCAGTCAGTTTCAAAGGAGGGATTACTTCATATCGGGGGTTGGTTAAAATAGCTTCAGGAGTCAAAGACGTCAGATCCAAAACCGTTTGCCAGGCTTTGATTTTGGATGAAAAATCCAAATCTGAAACATATCCTGCTATTTCGGCTATTGGTCCAAACTCTGAAGTATCTCATGAAGCCACAGTTTCCCGACTATCCGAAGAGCAGATTTTTTATCTGCAAAGCCGGGGGATTACTGAGAGTGAAGCCCAGGCGATGATTGTGAATGGTTTTATCAAGCCGCTGGTCAAAGAGTTGCCTTTTGAATATGCGGTGGAGTTAAACCAATTAATCAGGTTAGAAATGAAAGGAGCATTATGAGAAAAGTTCAAAGTGATTTTCCAATACTTAATAAAAAAAGCAGAAAGCTTGTTTATTTGGATTCTGCTGCAACTTCTTTAAAACCAAAACAAGTGATTAAGTCTGTGACTGATTTTTATGAGAACTACTCAGCTAATGTGCATCGGGGTATATATCAGGAATCGGAAGAAGCGACAGAAAACTATGAAGGCGTCAGGGATAAAGTGGCTAAGTTAATAAATTCAGACAGCAGTGAGGTGATTTTTACTAAAAATGCCACTGAAGCCATTAATCTGGTGGCTAAAACATGGGAAAGCGTAAAGCGTAAAGGGGAAAGGGGAAAGAAAATTTTAACTACAGTGATGGAGCATCACAGTAATTTAATTCCCTGGCAAAAGCTATTAGGTTCAAAATTAGTTTTCTTAGATATCAATAATAACGGAGAATTAGATTTATCTGATTTGGAAAATCAGCTAAAAGGAGTTTCTTTAGTAGCAGTTGCCCATGTGTCTAATGTTTTAGGAACCATTAATCCGGTAGAAAAGATTATTAAAGCAGCTCATGAGGATGGAGCTTTAGTCTTGATTGACGGCGCCCAGGCAGCCGGACATATGAGAGTGGATATTAAAAAATTAGGCTGTGATTTTTATGTGTTTTCCGGCCATAAAATGTTAGGTCCAAGCGGGGTAGGGGTACTATGGATGAGAAAGGAAATTGCAGAGAGTCTGCCGCCATTTTTAACCGGCGGGGGGATGGTGGGGCAGGACACACCATATAAGTTTGAAGCAGGTACCCCCAATATAGAAGGGGTAATCGGTTTGGGAGCAGCTATAGATTATTTACGAAATGTAGGGATGGATAAAATCAGGGAGCATGAAAAAACATTAACTGAATATGCTCTGAAGAAGTTTTCCCGGGTAAGAGGTCTGACTGTATATGGCCCTTTGGATATAAATAAACGGGGAGGAGTAATTGCTTTTAATATTGAGGGTATTCACCCTCATGATCTGGCCAGTTTACTGGATAATGACGGTATTGCCATCCGGGCCGGGCATCATTGCGCTATGCCATTGCATGAGAGATTGGGAATCAAAGCCTCTGCCCGGATCAGCTTTTATATCTATAACAGTATTAGAGACATAGACAGGTTGGTTGTTAGCCTGCAAAAGATCAAGCGCTTACTTAAAGTATAACTATGGATTTAACACAGGAAATTATTTTGCAGCATGGAAGGCACTCTCCTTTTAAAGGGAAGCTTAAAAATCCTACTTTTAGTTCAAAGCTGGAAAATCCCCTGTGTGGTGATGAGATCAGGATTGAAATAAGGTTAGAAAAAGATCAGGTTGTAGAAATTGGTTTTACCGGGGACGGCTGTTTAATTTCTCAGGCAGCAGCCAGTTTATTAGTAGGGGAAGCAAAAAAGGTAAGAAACTTAAGTAAAATTAAAAAATTTAATCAGGAAACAGTGCTTGAGCTTTTAGGTATTAAGTTAACTCTTTCCAGGATTCAATGCGCCATGTTGTCAGTAGAGGTTTTGCGAGAGATAGTTGGGTATTCATCTTCCAGCACCAAGTCAGCCAAGGTGGGTTGATGATCTGAGTCTGGTGGAACCTTTATAGCTTCCCAAGAGCTTTTAATCAGACGCTTGAACCTCGAGCCAATACGAGGATCTTTTTCGCAACTTTTCATAATTGTTATTTTAACATACACTAATTAATGTATAATGTCAGGCTGTTGTGGGGTGTTAGTGTTTTTTTCGACTAACTAAAATAAGGGAGATATGGTAAACGGACAAATTATTTTAGCCTGTGATGAGGCAGGCGCATTTGAAGAATATATTCCCAAAGAAGTAGGTCATACCGGCGTAGGCAGGAGACATCAGGCAATTGCAGTATTGCTTCATAATGATAAAGCCGAGGTTTTGTTGCAAAGAAGAAAGCACCAGGTATTTGATAATATCTGGGATATCACCGGAGCCACTCATCCGTTACACAAAGAAGACGGTAGAGATGAAACTTTAGAGGAAGCCACCAGGCGTTGTCTGAAAGATGAGTGGGATATTAAAGAAATAGGGGAACTTAGGGAAGTCGGAGTTTATAATTATTTTGCCAGATATAACGGATTTTGCGAGAACGAGTACTGCCACTTACTTACAGGAGAATATAATGGTGATTTTAAGTTAAATCCAGAGATCGGTTATGAATATAAATGGATAAAAAAAGGGGACTTTTTGGAAGACATTGGGAAAAATCCGCAAAAATATTCTCCCTGGGCTGTTAAAGCTGCAGAATTACTAGAATAAATGTTCTTCAGAAAGCCTGGTGCCTTCTCCCGGAGTATTGACGATAATATCTTTAACTTCTTCAAGTCCTTCTAATTTAGTTTTGACTTTATCAACATTTTCCTGCCCGCAGATTAAATGGACATCCTGGCCGGTATTGATAGTAAAATAAACCGGAATGCCTTCATTCCGCCAGTGGCCGGTTAGTTTCATGATTCTAAGTGTCCCCGGAGTCCAGTAAATGAGCGGGGGAGTTTGGGTTAACATGATAGTATGAAGTTCCAGGGCTTCCTGTTCAATCAGTGGTCCCAGTTCCGCTAAGTTTTTCCCGGCAATCAGCTTTTTAACTTTTTCATTTTTTTCTTTCATCCGCGACATTCTAATGTCCATAAACGGGGAAGAGTGGGTAGCCTGCATGCCCCTGGAAGTGGGAACTTCTTTTTTACCCTCATTTACCACTGCCACTACATCTGCTATTGCCCAGTAATCAGCTGGGAAAAGTTGAGTAGCGTAAGACGTCTCGGAATTATCACCGTCCAGCCATTCCACAAAGCCGGAGGGGATGGAGCGACAAGCTGAGCCGGAGCCCTGCCTGGCTAGAATAGATAAATCTTTCTCGGATAGATTTAAGTCCGCAGCTTTTGAAGCAGCTAAACTAAGTGCTGCAAAGCCGGATGCAGAAGATGATAAACCGGTGCCGGAGGGGAAGTTATTATTAGAAACCACTTTAGCTTTTTGATCCATATTAGCCAGTTTTCTGATCCGGTCCAGGTGTTTAATGATCCGTTCTGCTTCGCCTTCCTCCCCGCCTCGACTCGCACGCTCATCGGGCGAGGCGGGCAGGCCACCACCGTTAATAGTGATGTCGTCTTTGGAATAAGCGGGAGAGAATTCTACTGTGGTAGTGGTTAAGAGATTGCTTAAGCACATGGAGATGCTGCCGTTTTCCGGAAGCCTCAATATTTCATCTTTTTTACCCCAGTATTTGGTAAAAGCAATATTAGATGGTGCAATAGCGGTAGCTTTCATAATATATTGATTTCTTTCAGGTTAGTAATCGCAAAAGGGGTCAGCTTCGATTGCATTTTCTTTAACTGGCTAATTGTAACAAATTTGACTCCGTCTGTTTCTTGTTTGTTGGGAGAAAACGGTCCATTGTATGTAGCTTCGAAAAGGTAATTCATTTCAGTTTCAATATCTGTTTTAACAATAAATTTTTTCTTCTTAATAATAGAGAAGTTAATACCTAATTCCTCGAATAATTCTCTTTTGGCAGTTTGTTGGTATGTTTCGCCTTTATCAACATGCCCAGCCACAGCTAAGGTATAAAGGCCTGGGTAGGTATCTTTATTCTTGCTTCTTTTTTGGAGTAATATTTCTCCTTTATCATTAAAGATAACTACTGAAATTGTTCTGTGAATGAGTTGTTTGTTGTGGTGGCAGTCAAAACGGGTGCGGTAGCCGATTATTTTATCATCTTGATCAACAACTACAAATAATTCATCTTGTTTATCCATCTATTCTGACCCCTTCTACATTAGCTTCAACATTTATGACTTGGCCTCCCGCAGAAGTAATTCCATCTTTAACAGCTTGAGTTTTATCATCTGGAGCTAGGGCTATCATGCAGTCTCCGCCGCCTGCGCCGGATAACTTTGTCCCGTATGCTCCGGCTTTTATAGCGCCTGAGATCATATCGTCAAGCTTTTGAATACTGACTCCGAGCTCTTTTAAGAGTTTTTGGTTGTCAGTCATGAGTATTCCTAAGGCAGGCCAATCTTTGTTCAAAACAGCTGGTTTAGCCTGCTCTACTAATCTGCCAATTTCAGTATAAATTTGGTCAACAACAATTTGGTCTTTCTGTAATACCTGGTTCATTAAAGTAACAGTATCTGCTTTGACACCTGAATAACCCACGATTAAGGGGAGCGAGTCAATGTTCAAAGACTCAATTAGTTCACCGCCTTTTTTAAAGTAAAGCGTGCCGCCGTAAACCGCGGCCGCTACATCAAAGCCGGAGCCTTTGCCCTGAATGTATAAGACAGTTTTGTAGGCAAGATCAAAAATGGCTTTGGTGTCTAGCTTGACCTCAGTTAATTCTGATAAAGCTTTAACTACACAAACAGTGGAAGCAGAGGAGGAACCAAAGCCAAATTGGGAAGAAAATTCTGAAGCGGTAGTAACATTTAATCCTCCTTGAATGGGATATTTTTCAATGAAATTTTTAACTGCAATTTCAACAAACTTGGCTCCTTTGGGAATATCTCCTATTCCCAGCTGATCCATTGGTTTTTTGTAATCTGTAACAGCAACATCCGGGGCATTAAGAGAAAAAATAGGCTCATCAATCAGTTCTACAGTAGCTTTCATCCGTTGTCCGACAGCTGTAACAATACATGGCCGGCCGTATACCACAGCATGTTCTCCCAAAAGCATTAATTTTCCCGGCGCTGAAACAGTAATTTTGCTCATATTGTTTTTTGAGTCAATTCTGTTGTTATTTTATTAAACCATTTACCACTTATATATTCCATCATATCTGTTTGCCATTGTTTGGCAGTATGATTTTGGGGTGTCCAGGTTTGAACAAGTTCTTCCAAAGATTTTTTATATTGGCTACTAAAATACGCTACAGCTTCTATTGCAGAGCGTGCCAAGTCTCCGTTTACAGCTTGAATTTTCTCATCAGATAACCCGCCTATTAAGTGAAGTCGTTTTGCCAGGTCAGCCCTGCTTAAAACAGGGAGATTCCTGGTTTGAAGATAATTGGGGTGATTTGGGTCTTCTATAAGCTTGGTTTCCAGTAATAATCTTGCCCCGCCGTCAAGATTCATTCCTGCCGCTGCGAATAATCCGTGCAGAAAGTCTCGCTGAGGATCATACATTCTGGAGGTTAAAGGTTTAAAAACAGGCGGGTAAATACCCTCAGGATTGATAAAAGCAATCCTGACTAGCCCTTCCAATAAAACTGCAGTATTTTCGTCTCTATTTGGTTGTAGGCCATATTTCGGCAAATCAGCACCATCCGCACGCAGTCTGGCACCGCCTACAAACTGCGATCTCCTGGCTATTACCCAGACACCATTTTGTTCCATCTTGTCCGCTACAAACAAGGCTGCAAGCACTTTCTCCTGTTGTGTCCATTGTTCCGGTAGGGGTCGATCCCGGAAAAACTCCGGGGGACGGCCGTTTTTTAAAATGGAATCTTCCAGTGCTTTTCGTTCGCCATCCGTAGTGGAATAAAGTCCGGCTGAGTGCATATGAATTGAAAAATCAGTTGAAGCTTCAGCGCTTTTGGCTTCGTCGCTTGTGGCATTTGTCTCATTCATAGATCTTTCAAAGTCATGAAACCAGCCGGCAATTCGGGAAAGCTCAATATCTTTTGAGTCATAGCCTGCAGCCAGGCAGGCCAACGTGCTTAATTGAGCAACACTTCTTAAATGAGGTTCATCATGACCGGAGTAACTTTTATTAGGGTCGCGATGATCCCTAATATATTGGGTTGCGGATTTATCAATTAATTCAATATTTTCTAAATTTACAGACATATTAACATGATATATGAAAGCGTTGACCAATTGTAACTTGCAATAGACTTGAGTTGTCTAAGAGAGGAAAGGGATTAGTGCGGATGTCCATTTCATCAAGCAGGGAGTTAATTCTGACAGTTTGGTTATGCAAGCCTGCCTCTCTCATTCCTTGTGAATATCGGTTTACGGGTCGGTGTCCTTCCAACGGCCAGATTGCATTTGGTCCTAAGTTTGCTCTGTCCGCGATATTTTTATATGCCAGCCAAAATCTGGTAATTTGTTTTCTGGCTCTTAGTTCCTCAGGGGTGATTTTAAGATTGCCATCCGGGTTATTTCTAGTTTGTGGGTAAGCCTCTTTCCAGTTGGCAAGGCCCTCCTCTTTTTGTTCCCAATCGAATTTTTCAAGGAATCCCAGTACCCGGATAGGATGCTCCCAAAGATCGTGATGCCAGTCTGCAAAGATGGCAAAACCTCCTATTTTTAATACCCGCGCGTAATCTTTAAAAGGGATTCTTGCATGATGGTGGATGGAGGCAACGCCTGTTAGGATATCAATGGATTGTCTTCTTAATTCTCTTAGTACTTCTGTATCTGTGCCGATTAATACTTTATAGTTGACTTTCTGCTTTTCCATAAGCTGTGCTGCTGTTTTAAGGCTTTCTTTTGATGGGTCAACAAGAATCATTGTAGCTTTTTTTCTGATATTGTCTGGAAGCGTTTCAACTATGGCCAAGGCTGATGCTCCGGCACCTGCTCCAATATCTGCTATGACAGGAGATTTCAAAAAATAATTCCTTTCTATAATTCCTGCTACAATCTTAGCTGTTGCTTGTTGCAGTAGACAGTTAGCATTGGTCAGACCTGCTTCGTTTGAAGCTTGTAGCACTAAAGCCAGTTGCTCGGGTGTTCCATTTGCCCATTCTTTTTTGTATGCTAGAGAAGCAGGAGTTTCATTAGTATACCCACCTAAGCCGTATTTGTTGTAAGCATAATCGGGAACACGGTAGGGGGAGCCCATGGTGATAGGCATTAATGCTTCATTGTGTGGTGTTAATAGCTCTGGCATACGCTTTTGGGCACTCGGTGATTATATTACTAAAGCTTATAATGCGCAAATTCAGTGTTCTTGCCTTATTCCTTCAACTCCTAAAGCTGCGTTAAAATAGGGGAGCTTGTATGACTTAGCGATTTTTTCAATTTTAGTTTTATCCTGGTGATAAGCCAGCAATATTCCGGTGGGGCCGATCGTGGAGCCGGCACCGCACATCTTGGCGGCTCCGCCGGTTTTTTCAATCTCCCTAATGATCTGTTGGGAAAATGCTGAAACCACTCCAATGTTTTCCAAATTTCTCTCTCCCTGTTTAATTATCCTCATAAACTCCCCGCTGTCTCCGTTTTTAACCACCGGTATTAGACTCTCTGCCAGTTGGCTTTGGCTTTGAAAAGCAGTATCAAAAAGTTTTGGATTTTCCTCACGGAGTTTCCTGACTAGACTGACCATCTCGCCGGTTGACTGCTGCGGGCTGCCGGTAGCAATTAAGACAAAGTTAGCGGCGAGTTTTTCCGGAATAGTAATTTTAAGTGGGGTAATGGTTTTGGGTTCCCTGATGAATTTAATAATTCCTCCGAAGGTGACTGTGGCATTATCAGCTCCTGACGGATTGCCGTGTCTTCTTTGCTCGCCGGCATAGGCAATTTCATTGATGGTTTTTTTGTCAAATTTCTTACCCAGGAAAAGAGCGGTAGCGGCAGCGATAGCTACGCTGGTGGCGGCAGAGGAGCCTAATCCGGCGTTAACCGGCACATCTGATTTTATTTCAAGGTTGAATCCGGATGAGGGTTTTTTACCAAAAAATTTAATGGTTTCACCAATGATAATGGCTGCAAAGTCCAATGGTTGGGCAGTCAGACTTTTAATTATGGCAATGTCATTAGTTTTGGCAAATTTCTGCCAATTTGATTCGGCTTTGGCTCTTTTGGAGAGTAATTTATCTATTGTTAATCTGGCTTTTTTATTGAAATTTTCGGAGGAAATAACAATAGTTTTATCAGATCTGGGCACTAGTTTGACGACACATCTTAAGTTGACTGCTGCCAGTAGGGCCGGAGCCCCGTAAACTACAAAATGTTCTCCGAGCAGGTGGATTTTGCCGGGAGCAGATACTTTAATACTATTATGATTCTTCATCTTCGTTCACCTCGAAGGAGTCAAAGCCCACCTTCGAGGTGTTGCTAAATAGGTTTTGCTTTGATACCGTACTCAATTACTTCATCTAATTTAACTTTGCCTAATTTCCTGACTACAGTAATAATTTTCTGATTAGGCTTCAGATGTTTTTCGGCGTATTCCACCAGTTGCAGAGGCATTCTCATGCCGTCTTTAAACTGCACAATAGCCACCGGGTAAGGGGCTTCATGCTCAAATCCGGCCGGAGCAATATAGACTTTAGTCCATACAATAATTTTACCTGTTTGTCCCAGGTAGTTTTTAATATTTTTATGATGTCTCCAAACTGTAACAGGACTACTCATAGGTCGGTTTCGCCTCCAATGTAAAATGTAAAATGTAAAATTTAAAATTTAATTGTAAGCTGAGCTTGCGATCTAAAGATCTTAAATTGTACATTTGTAAATTGTTAATTTTGTAGTATGTGTACTACAACCGTGGCTCCGGTGCCTCCCACATTTTGGGTCAGGCCGATATTTGCATCTTTCACCTGTCGGCTGCCGGCATTTTTGCGCAGCTGTTCCGTAATTTCAATGATCTGTTTAACTCCGGTGGCGCCGACCGGATGCCCGCAGGCTTTCAAGCCGCCGGAGGTATTAACAGGAAGTTTTCCCCCTAATCTGGTATGGCCTTTGGTGATAAACTTGCCTCCTTCTCCTTCGGGACAAAAACCTAAATCTTCCATGGCCATAATTTCGGCTATAGTAAAGCAGTCATGAACCTCAGAGACTTTAATGTCTTTGATCTCTGCTCCGGCTTGTTTTAAAGCAAGCTTAGCTGCCAGCTGGGTAGCTTTTAATTCTGTTAAGCTGGATCTCTGCGCTAAGTCAATGGTATCCGAAGCCACAGCGCTGCCGGTAATATACACCTGCCTGCCGGCAGGCAGGCCCCTTGACGAGTCATCCCCGGAAAGTATAACTGCAGCGGCACCATCAGTAATAGGGGAGGAATCAAAAAGTGTAATCGGGTAAGAAATTAAACTACTGCTTAAAACTTTTTCGGCTGTTATCTCATACGGATAGTGGGCCTTTTTATTCAAAGAAGCATGGTAGTGATTTTTTACTGAGACATGGGCCAGATGTTCCCGGGTGGTGCCGTATTTTTGCATATGGGCCTGGGCCATTAATGCATACAGGGCGGGGAAAGTTAAGCCGGCTTTTCGCTCTTTAGAAGAGCTGGCCCCCATTAAAGCCCAGGTGATTTGACTTGATGGGGCATCAGTCATTTTTTCCGCTCCCACTACCAGGACATTTTTATATGTCCCGGCTAAAATGCCCTGGATGGCTAAATGGACGGCCAGTCCTCCTGAGGCACAGGCACCTTCAATCCTAAAGGAGGCGCAGTTAAGTCCTAAAGAAGAGCTGATGACCGGTCCCAGGTGATCCTGACCGGCAATTTTACCAATTAACATATTGCCGACAAAAACGGCATCGATTGTATTTTTATCAATTCCTGAATCTTTGATAGCATCAAGAGATGCTTCTAGCCCCAAATCAAGTAATGATTTGTCCCAGAGTTCACCGAATTTTGTTAAACCTACTCCAGCTACCTTAATACGCATAAATTTTATATCCTGTACTTATTTATTATGTTCCTGGCTACCAGTGAATAATCAATCATTTGTTTATTTTGTATTTGATTTTGGACATTTTTGCTGTTTTTCTTTTGGAATTGTTTTAACAGGGGAGTGGTTTCAAAGATAAAGGAATCAGAGCCGGCACCTGAGCCATAGGAGCACATAAAGATCTTTTGCTTAGGGTTAGCAATATCCAAAGTAGCTGCCAAGCCTATCATGGATGAGGCAGAATAAGGATTACCTATTTGAGAAACTATAAATCCGGGTTTTAATTGCTCATCTTTAAAGCCTAACCTTTTGGCTGCTTCTTTGGGGAACTTACCATTTGGCATATGGAAAACAGCAAACTTAAAGTCAGCCGGTTTTAGTTTCGCTTTTTCCAGTAACAGGTTGGAAGCACTAAGAACATGATTAAAGTAAGCCGGATCTCCGGTGAACCTGCCGCCGTGGGAGGGAAATTTTTCAGTATCCCTTCTCCAAAAGTCCGGAGTATCCGAACTGTAGGAAGTAAAATCTAAGATATTAGCAAGTGTATCCTTGTTGCCTAATATGAAACTGGCAGCAGCAGAGCCTGCAGTATATTCCAAAACATCAGATGGCTTGGATTGGGCTACATCAGAACCGATGGCTAAAACATATTTGGTATCTTTGCCAACTAAGCCTGATAATAGCTGCATTCCGGAGGTGCCGGCTTTGCAGGCAAATTCCAAGTCCACAGCCAGTAAATTCTCCGGCAGGCCTAAAATTCCGGCTACAGTGGTGGCAGTAGGTTTAACTGCATAAGGATGGGATTCTGAGCCTACTGTTATGGCGCCTATTTTACTGAGGTCAAAGTTAAGTGGCATAGCAGCATTAAGGGTAGCCTCAACTGCTAAAGTGACTGCATCTTCATCAACTGAGGCCACAGCTTTTTCAAAAACCCCTAAAGCTTTTTCTACTTCATTGACTTCCTTGCCCCAGGCATGAGCGATTTGAGAGGGCTTGATGCGGTATTTTGGAATATAAGTTCCGTATGAAACAATGCCTGTCATTTTTTTCTTCCAAGTTTTTGATGTGCTTTTGCCAAACTGCCTTCTGCTAAGCTGGCAATCAAAGATAGTTCACCGGCCAAGACCGTTGCGCCTAAAACTTGAGCATATTCTAACACACCCTTCACATTCATAACCTTCAGAGCTTCCTGCTGGGTAGGAAGGTGTGTCCCGCCGCCGACAGTGCCAACTATTAAAGAGGGGAGATAGACAGAAAAATAAAGGCTATTGTTTTCCAATACCTCGGCGCTGGTTATTCCTAAACTGGCTTCTGTTACATGTGCTAAATCCTGACCGGTGGCAGCAAAAACCGCTGCCGCAATATTGGCAAAGTGGCTGTTATAGCCAAGGGAGCCTGACATTATTGAGCCCAGATGGCATTTCCGTTCAGTTACTTCGACAACTTTCTCCGGGGTAGTTTTGAGGACATTGGTTACTACCTTTTTAGGTAATATGCATTCTGCCCAGACTTTTTTGCCGCGGCCTAAAATGAAATTTAGCCAGGAAGGTTTTTTATCTATATCAAAGTTACCTGCTAAAGAAATGCATTTGGCGGAGGTCTTTTCTTCAATGATTTTTACCATTGCTTCAGTGGCAATAGTGGCCATATTCATTCCCATGGCATCGCCGGTATCAAAATAGAACCTGACAAATAGGTTTCTGCCGACGATTCTATAATCTGCCTTTAATAATTTTAGATGGGAAGAAGTGGCTTCAGCCGCCTTGGCCAAAGCTTTGAAGTTTTTTTCAATCCAGATTTTGGTTTTCATGGCTCTGCTTAAGTCTTTAAGTTTAAAAACCGGCCCCCGGGTAATACCGACATTCTCTATAAAAACCATTATTCCACCGGATTCCTTGGTGGCTTTGCAGCCCCGGGAAACAGAAGCTACCAGAGCGCCTTCTGTTGTTGCTAACGGAATAAAATAATTTTTCTCTCTTACACCTCGAAGGTGGGCTTTGACTCCTTCGAGGTGGACTAATAATGGCCCGGCAATACCAAGGGGGATTTGGGCAGCGCCGATTAAATTTTCAATATTTCGGCCAACTGCAGCCTCTTCCGGAAAGCTGAAATCGCCAATATTATCCAGTTTAATATTTAGCTTTTTTTCTAGAAACTGCCGCCTTTTTTGTGCAGATGTAAAGCCACGAAGTGAGGTTTGATCTTTCATTGGTAGTCAATTCTACCAGAAACGACATTGGTAACCAAGTTGCTATTCGGCAGCACCTATGATAGATTTCTCCTATGGCTGAAAGAAGTTTTTCTGAGCATACTCTAATGGAGTATCGTAATCAAGGGCTTCATGAGGGCTGTAGGAGAATTAAAATCTGGTTAAGGTAATTTTCTTTTGACCTAGAGGTGGATAAAAATTAAGTGATTCAAGTTTTAAAGTTTTACCGGTTAGCTTCTCCTGAAAATATTTTAAAATTTCGGTTGGATATCTATTATCCTGATTTTTAATGTAGCATAAAGCTAAATGAGGATCAAAAGGCAAAGATTCAGAAACAATCTCATTATTTTGTCTGACCCAGGAGTCAAACAAGAGAATATTCTGATCTATCTCCGGAATGGCAACAACAATATAATATTCCCCCTTGTATCCTAAATTGATTTGTATATTTTTAATTTTAATATTTTGTTGCCAGTTTAATTTTAACTTTGCAGCTTTAAATCTTTTTTCCAGGTCCAGATTTTTAATTCCGTAACAAATTGTCAAATGGCCTTTCAGGCTAACATTTCCATTAATATAAGTGTAGCCAGGATCGAATGATTGAAAATAATCTTTTCCCGGAATCTTCTGGGAGATGATGTCAAAAAGCATCTGCCTACTGGTACCGGAAAGGTCAATAACAACATAACCTAAATCATTACTCATATATATAAGGATACTAGCATAATTGCTTTGTATCTGGGTACCTATCAGAAAATTATATTCAGTGGGATTGACAACTGTACAAGGTTTTATTCCTTTTCACCCTTTGATGGACGAAGCGGAGTTAAGTGAAAATTTGAAATTTATCGAAAGACATCCCGAAGATATTACCCCTTCTCTTGATAATCCTTTAGGATTCTTAAGAGTTAACCCACGTACCGCGTATCTTGGTCATGTTTTAAAACAGCAAGAAGAGCGACATGTCCGTTTGATTAAAGAGTTCGATCCAAATACTCTAAGTTATCACTGTGGTTATCTTGATCCAAAGTTAGGTCTTCTAGCAAGTTTTTTATATTCGCTTAAGGCTCTTACACGATCGGAAATAAAACACATTCAATGGGATGACGACATAAACAGTCGACTTATTCGTATGAGATATATTAATTTTGATTTGCTTAGCTCCTCTTATCGGTATTTTACTGAATCAACATCTACTCATTCACTAGAAATACAACTTGTAACAGACCTTCTTCCTTGGTATCACAAAACTGTTGCTAAGGTTGGATTAGACGGAGTTGGAGAAGATTTTGAAGATCGCTTCGCTCATGAATTCGAGAGAAATAAATCAATCCTCCTTGTTTAACAACCTAATGTGCAAGAACTGGGATTATATGGTAAATTTAGGCAATGGAATTTGAGGAATTTAGAAAAAGCGTCACTTTGCAGATTGAAAAGCAGTTAAAGAAGCTACTGAGAGACTGGAGGAGCGAGGTGGAAAAAATTGACACTAAGCTTTTGCCACTGGTAGATAAATTTATCGCCGGTTGTCAGGGAGGGAAGATGATCAGAGGTATATTGGTGGTGCTGGGGAATGAGATTGCGAGGGGTGGAGATCACCTCGGAGGAGTCATGGCTTCGCAAGCTCAGCCTGCCACCATCCGAGGAGATCTTGATAGGGAGATTTTTAAAGTTGCAGCGACTTATGAAATAATGCACAGCGCGATTTTGGCTCATGATGATATCATAGACCAAAGCCCGGAAAGGCGGGGCCAGTCTTCTTTATTTAAAGCTATTGGCCAGGGTCATTATGGAATATCCCAGGCGATCAGTTTAGGGGACGCCGGTTTTTTCCTGGCAATGAAGATTATTTCTGGAGCTAATTTTCCCAAAGAAAGAAAAATTCCCGCCCTGAAACTGCTTTCTACAGTAATGTTGGATACAGCTTTGGGGGAAATATTGGATTTAGAGAAAGTTGATCCGTTGGTTGTGACAAAGCTTAAAACGGCGTACTATACGATCTCCGGGCCGCTGCAGTTGGGAGCAATTTTAGGGGGGGCCGAATCTCACCTCGGAGGAGTCAAAGCCCACCTAATACGTGCTCAAAGAGAGCAACGAGGTGTAAAACTACTTAACAATTTGGCAAAATTTGGAGAGGGCTTAGGGATTGCTTTTCAGATCCAGGATGATATTTTGGATTCTGAAGTAGATTTTTGGGGAGGGGCTGATAAGGCTAAAAAGGAAGCGGATAAGTTTAAAAATAAAGCATTGAAGATATTGCCGGAGATTACCAAAGATCCCCAAATGAGTAAATTGTTGGAACAGTTATCGAAATACTTAATCGAAAGAACAGAATGAAAAATATTCCACAACATATTGCCATAATTATGGACGGAAACCGCCGTTGGGCCCGGTCAAAGGGTCTGCCGGATATTAGGGGCCACGAGAAGGGCACGGATATTCTGGAAGAGGTGGTGGAAGCTGCAGAGGGTTTAGGAGTAAAAGCCATCACAGTTTATGCTTTGTCTACAGAAAACATTAAAGAGCGGGCTAAAAGGGAGGTCTTGGGGCTGTTTAACCTGATCAGGAGGGGTTATCATATAAAGCTTAAGAAGATGATGCAAAGAGGGGTACGGATCAGTATTTTAGGGGAAATGCAGGGCCTGCCGGGAACCATAAAAAGACTGATTGAGCAGGTGAAAAAAACCTATATCAAAAATGAATCCATCAAGCTCAATATAGCCTTAAATTATGGCGGGAAAAGAGAGCTGGTAGAGGCTGTAAAAGATCTGATTAAAGAAGGAATTGATGTAAGTAAATTAAATGAGAAAACAATAGAAAAATATCTTTATACTAATGGCCAGCCTGATCCGGAGCTGGTGATCAGAACCGGCGGCAGGTCCAGGTTATCTAACTTCCTGCTTTGGCAAACAGCTTATTCGGAATTTTATTTTACTAAAACATTATGGCCGGATTTTGATAAAAAGGAATTTAAAAAAGCTTTAGCCTGGTACCAGGAGCAGAAAAGAAATTTTGGTAAGTAGCTTACTGAACCTCTGACCAACGTTGAAGGGTATCGGCAAATAAATCCCTTAAAATCACCACATATTTCGGCTGGTGGACTATCTTTTCCGCAGCCACTGTATTATCAGTCAGGCTGCGGCAGAAAACTATTTTACCCGGGCTTAGACTGATTAAACTGCCATAAATAGTTAAAGTGTTGGCTACAGTGGAATTAGTAGTACAAGGATAACCGGCAGTATAAATTTTATCTGAAGAAATGATCACCGAATATATTTGAGTCACAGTTTGAGTGATACTAACGTAGCCCTTAACGACAAAGACTATGCCGGAGCTTGCGTCTCCGAAATTACTGTTAAAGGTTAAATCTCCGTCTACAAAGATAACAGCAGCGGTTTTGGAGGGCCCACCTAGAGGGGAATTAATATCTACATTTCCATTAACTAATACAATGTCATAACTGTTTAATAGGGACCTTAAAGTGCCTTGGTTGGCGGTGGCAGTTGATGTTTTAGCGGCTTTAGATTGGGTGTAATAGAGTGATTTTAGATCTTCATAAGTAGGGATTTTATAGGAGACAAAAGCAGCTTTTAAGTCAATCACGCAATTACCGGTGGTATTGCTGAATTTAGTAGAAACTGTCGGAGCACTAATTAAGCCGCCGGCCCGGGGATTGGTGGATTGGGTTGGGCAGGCATTTTGGGCATAAACGGTTGGTAGTATAAATAAAGCTACGACAATCAAATAAGCTGCCAAAATAACTGTACCCTGTAACCTAAGACCTTTAGGTCGCAAGCTTCGCTTATACCCTGTACCCTTTATCATTATGGTCCTCCCGGAGCCTGGATAGCTTTATTGGAGTGGACATCACCGCCCTCTGTTTGTACCCAAGGGGTGATGCAGGCCCTGAGGTTACAAGTTTGGGTTTCTCTCAAACCCCTGGTGCCGTCTGCTTTCAGGCACTGCAGCCCGCCGTAGGCCGGAACCGGACTAATGCAATTTCTGGTTTTGAAGCCAGGCCCGCAGGTTTCAGTACACATAGAATTCCAAACCGGCCCGTCCGGAAAGTCCCAGCCGCCATCAACAGGGCAACGCGGAATGTTACAAGTCACAGTCTGGGAAGAAGGGCCGGAACAGGGGGCGCCGTTGTTTGAAGGCGGAGTGCAGGTTCTGGTCCTGGTGGTTGTATCGGAACCGTCCCCGCAGGCCGGACAGGCACTCCAGGGGCTCCAGGCAGACCAGACACCATCCGTAGGACACAGCGGGAGTTTGATAATAGATACTGCGCTATGCCAGCCAAAATTGCCGTTAAACCAGTATGTGCTCCAGTTGGAGGAAGCATCATAGCCGAATAAACGGACGTAATAAGTATGGTCGGGTTGAATAGTCAGGGGGCCGGAAACTCCTGAGGCGCCATTAAAGCCGATAGGGGCATCCGTGTAAGTAGCGCCCGCAGGAACTCCTTTATTATAAAAAGTGGCAAAGTTAGGGTCTTCGCTGATATCCACCCAGTTGATTTGGCGTGCCGGATTGGAGGTGGGGAAATAGATCCTGGCCAGGACAGAATTAGTGGCATTTGAAGTTAAGCAGGTGCCATAGTTAGTCAGAGTGTAATCATACTGGATATTCGGCGCCGGCATTTGGTATCTAAACCCGGAGGCGCAGGTATTGGCAAGCTCTGTTTCTACACTTTGGTTGTTCCAGTTAGTAGTCCTTTGTATAAGGCTATATTTAGTGCCAATGGTATAGTAAGGGTTATTAAAGGCAATACTTTGGCTTGAGTATCCAGTTGACCAATTCCGGGTACATAATCCTGAGGATCCCCATCGGGTATCACAGACTGTCCAGTCCCAGTTGTTCCAGTTATCATGAGCCTTGACATAGAAGTTAGTTACTGTCCAGGGATAAACCCAATCATAAAGATTGATTGTGCAACGGTTATCCCACCAGTTCATCCAGCAGTACCCGCTGCTGGACCAGATATAGGCTTTATTCCAAGTGTAAGCGCCGCATTGGGGAGGGGCCGGAGGAGGCTGCGGAGGGTTATTCAGGGTAATATTAATGGAGGAACAACTACCGGTGTTGCCGGCGGCATTAGGCGAGACAATAGTGGCGGTTATATGATGAGGAGGAGTACCGGTAGATTGTCCGGTTGTATTCCAAGTTACACTGGGCTTGATAGCAGGTACAGTGTCCCCCGGGGCGGGCCAAATCCTGGTATTATCAACTAAAATAGCGGTTACTCCTTGAGTATTAGTGGTATCCACCGTAATAATAATTGATTCACCGATAGTGGCACTTGTTTTGGCAGTGATATTACAGGTGGGGGTACTAAAGTCAGTATTCCAGTCAGCCAGGGCCGGGGAGATAAAGTATAGAGTATAAAGTATAAAGTATAGTGGGAAATAAAGCAGCAGGCGGCAGGGCATGACTTATTATTGGCATATTAGAAAATGTTTTGCAAGGCGACAAGGTGGTATAATAAATTTATGACACAATCACAAAAACGTCTGGAAAAAATCAAAACCAAAATCCTTCCCATACTCAAACAGGCAGGAGTTAAAAGAAGCAGCCTGTTTGGTTCTTATGTCAGGGGAGAGGAAACAAAAGATAGTGATATTGATATTTTAGTAGAACTTCCTAAAGGAAAAAGTCTGTTTGATTTTGTAGACTTACAATTAAAATTAGAGGAAATGTTAAACAGGAAGGTTGATTTGGTGGAATACTCCACAATTAAACCCCGCCTCAAACCTTATATTTTGGATAACCAGCTGCAGATCCTATGAAAAAGCGGGATATTGGTGTTTTTCTTGAGGATATTTTAGAGAGCATTGACAGGATAGAAGAATACACCAAAGATATCCCGGAAGAAGGATTTTACAGTACAGTTTCACTCCAAGATGCAGTCATCAGACGCTTTGAGATTATCGGAGAGGCAGTTAAACATATTCCCCAGAAAGTGAAGGACAAATACTCAGAGGTTCCATGGAAAGAAATCTCAGGCACCAGAGATATATTAATTCATGAATATTTTGGAGTAAATTTAGAAAGAATCTGGAAAACCATCCAAAAAGATGTCCTGCCCTTTAAAAAGCAACTTCAACAGATGCTCCGCGATATTGATGAACAGGCTTCGTAATTAATCTGTTAAGCTACATTTTGATCTATATTATATTTGGATCTATTTTCAGGATGGCAGATGCGATAGTGGGGAAGTGGTATAATTAGATTTGATTGACAAAGTTGCTTTTTCATGCATATAGTGGTACTATAGGATCATAAACTTTAGCTTTGAGCAGAGGCTAACTATGAATACCATTGAAATGGATGGGGTAAAGGTTGAGAATCCATCAAGCTTAAATCCGTCCGACGGGCAACCGCCTGATTCCTCCGTGGTGTCACAACATCATCGACGGTCTCACCCTTGGGCTAAGAGACTGATACGGTGGGGTTTAGGGCTACTGACAGTGGCAGCCCCGGCAGCAGATACCGGTGTCAATATCTCTAAAACTGCAGCACAAGAATTTTCCCAGCCGCAGCCAGCCCCAACCCTGGAACTAAAGGCCTCCCCTCACGGCTCTATTGCTGAAGACATAGAAGCTGTTAAATCCCTGCAATATTCCAAGCCAGCCGAGCCTGCTTCTCAGGTTAAGATAGAAGCTTCAGGCTCCTTGACTGATACATTGAAAGCGCCATTGGTAGTGAGCAGGGAGTGGGTAGAAAGGAACCCCCAAAATATAGTGGCAGAAGTAGATGTAACGGATAATAACGGCGATTTAACTAAGCAGTTTACAGTGCTTGGTAGTAGTGTTCCCTATGAAACACATTTAGACGGAAATGTTTTTACTGAGCGCAGAGCCCTGACTAAAATCCCCATGGGAAATGTTCAATCGCTTGGTGTGACTACAGACGGACAGACTTTAATAGCAGGCGGGACAGTAGCAAGAGACAATAATGCTGCTGGGATGGTTTTCCTGTCTTCTGACCAGGGGCAAACTTGGGTAGACAAGTCTTCAAAGTTCAATAATCTGGAAGGATTTACCAATCAGGTAAGGACTGCCGGGAATACTTTTATGGCAAATAATGCTAGATTTGAAGCTGGTTCTAATCAATTCCTTTATGACGTGGTAAACGGGGATATAGTGAATGTGCGGGATATTACCTATCAAGACCAAAATGGTAACCCTGTGGCAGTAGGTTATGCAGGGGCTATGGGTAAGATGTCAGTGGATAATGGTATTGCCACCATAGTTACGAATGGCTCTAATTTACTGGAGGATGGCTTGCTGGTATTAAGAGTAGATACTAATGCCGGATCTGGTACTGTACAACACATCACACAAGTGAGGGTTGGTAATACATTGACTAACTTGGGCTACCTTTACGGTAAAGCTTTTTATACGGATCCAGCTGGTGACCCTCATGTTAAGGCTTTTAATTTTACGAGAAGGATAGTTTTTGATATAAATCTGAGAACGCTGAACGCTACAGAAACCAATGTGGCGGGCGTATTAAATGGTAAAGGTATCAAAGACTACCAGCTCAATACCTTTTATGCAAATGATCTCCGCGTTGATATAGATGCCCAACGTAATATTAGAACTCGTGTTGCAGGGGCTTACAGTACTACCAATGGTGACGCGCGGGCAGCCGTGGTAACTTTGGAAACAGGAGATGGGTTTAGCGATTTATTCCCAGCAACAAGATCTATTATAGGTGAAGGTGGCATGCAATTAAAACGGATCAATGGTCAACTGGTGGAGGACTTTACAATTATAGGAAGAGGTAAGGCTATCCTGCTTCCGGACGGGCAACTATTATTTACAGATGGCGGTTTTCCGGGCCAAATTACGGCCAGAGCTTATTTACCTCTAGTCACTAAATCTTCCTCGGGTTGGTAGTTATTTAACTGGTTCTCTTGGGATGCTCCGTTCGCCGCCGGTCCAATTGATATAGCTGTAAGTTCCCCACCTACGATTACCTAAGGCATTGTAAAGCGTTACGGAAAATTGAGGAGGCGTAGATGGTAAACTGACCCCCCTGTCTCGCGCAAGTGCCGTTATACCAATGGATTGATTCTCATGAGCTATTGTCCTGGTAAAATTATGCCAACCATCCTTTAAATAGATGTAGTACGTGTCAAAGCAGAAATTATAACCATTGCAGCCTGACTGGTTAGAACCAGTTCCTGGTGTCGGTCCTCCGGCATAAGAAGTATTTTTGTTGGCATAGATAAGTACAAACCCATTTGTATTGTTATTGTAGTTTGAACTTCGCATTAGCTCTGAGAGGGTATTGTTATTAGGGGCGGGGGGTGAAACCTGGCTGGTAAAGGCGGCTCCGACTAGTTTTATATCGCTGCCATTTGTATTATCTACATTGGGGATGATGGTAATAGCATTATAGTAATTACTACCTCCTTGATTTGAGTCGGACCTTAAACCGCTAATAGTATAAGTCCCTGCTTCTTGTGAGCCGGTGGCCGAGTCAGGTTTGATTTGTAGGGTTCCTGGAGTTGGAGCGGTACAGGTAACGGATTTGGGAGAACCGGGGAGAAGAGTATGGGTGCCGGAACCAATGTTAATGCCATAGGCATAGATATTATGGGATCTGCCGTCCCTGAGGGAGTTGGCAGGAATAGTAAAGGAAAAGCCATGATTGGGGTTGCCGCCGCACTGGTTAGCTACTGCTGTTTCCCTGGGCAGATTGGCAGTGGCAGAGCCTAAGCCTGTGCCAGTGCCGGCCGGGCCATCCGCATAGAAATCTACCCTTAGGGAAGCATTGTAATTATCCCCGTCACAGGTCCAGCCGGTGATGGCCGCGCAAGTCCCGCCTTCCAGATTCCCCACCGGATTATAGGTGGCTTCCCCGTAAATCTGCAGGTTGGCCATATCTCCGGTTGCTGCATTGTAGCCGGAGGTGGGAGGATAACCCGGGGGAGAATAATAAAAAGTATTAAAGTAGGCCCGGCCAGAAGTATAGGCATTCCGGGTATTGATGCCGTTGATAAAGACATTGCCCTTGCCGCAGAAAGGATTATCCAGCCTGACCTGGGAGCCGGAGGTATTAGTGCCATACAGGTCAATCTGGCGGGGTTCATTGGGCCGGTCGCAGTTATATCTGCCTTGTTCCCAGTAACCGCCTTCTTCAGAGCCTCTGTTTTGATCCAGATGGGATTGTTGGATGGAGAGGAAATGTTGCCCGGGTTGCAATTGATGATTGGGGATTGTGACGGTTAAGTTGCCTCCGTCAAAAGTCCAATTGGGTCCGGTGTATTTTGAGGGCACGTCACCTTTGTAGTATTGGTCGGCTTGCACTGTATTATAGGAGGCGGGAGCAGGGGTCCAGTCAAAGGTAGACTCGCCAAAGATCACACCGCTGCCATATGGCACGCCCCACTGTGACCATTCATCCCGGAGACCCTGTTGATTATCGGATAACATCTGATATGCCCTGGTCCATTCGGAGGCCCGGGGGCAGGGCCGCTGGGGATCATTAATGATCATTCTTCTTAAGAATAAAGCTTCAATGGAGTTCTGGTCCACTCCGCAAAGGCTGGCCAAATCATTGGCTAACTCACCACCGATAAAAATCCGTTCCTCCCTGGCTAACATCGGCCCGGTAGGAGAAATAACCGTGGTCCGGCCTTCATAGCCAAACGGGCTGGATTGTCCTTCGGGAGAAGTAGCCACTTGAGTAGAAGCAGTTGGTTCTCCGGCAAATACAGCCACAGAAACTATCCCACCGGTGTTGCCTCCGGCATGGCCCAGTTTAAAGTCGGTTAACCTGATCCGGTTGACTTTGACCACTCCCGAAGGGGCGGCAAAGCTTTGGCCGGCCAGGTGGTTATCGGTCCAGCCTGCCTCAGTAGTATTGCTGCCGGCCGGACCATTGCCCGGGAAAATTTCAATTTCAGCGGCTGAGGCCGGGGAGGGAAGAATAAGTAATATAAGTAATAAGAATAAACATGTAATGCTGAATAAAGCTTTAAGTTTGCTCATAGTTTATTTAATCTCCGGATCCAGAATCACTATCAGGTTTGTTTCCAGAAGGCCTTCTGTATTTGCGGCAGCAGAAATTGATACAGAACTGCCTATTTGGGCAGAAGAGGAAGCCGGTACTGTGCCAATGGAATTGGGGCCGAAACGCTGCTGTTTTAAGATAGCGGCGCCGGTAGCAATCCGGATGTCTATTTCCTGGTCATCACTTACTTTTACGGTTAATACATTGTCTTCAATCCGGCTGATTTCACCTTCCACCAGTTCAGAGGTGGGTAGCTCTGTATCTTCCGGTGCAGCAGTTTCTTCAGTAATGTTACTTTTCTGTTGGGTTAAAAAGTAAGTAGCAGCCAAACCCAGACCTGAAAGCAGGATGGCAGTAATAATAATTAAGCTGATCCGGTTTAAGAAGATATTTTTTAATAGATTAAGTTTAGAATCCATAAATTTATTATGGCTTTTTTTATGCAGGATATGCAAGTGTCTCTTGGCAGTTTTTTTCACCTTAACTTTATAATACAATATCTGCCGCAATGGTCAAGTTGAATGCAAAGCAATTAAGGAAGGGTAAAGGGGAAAGCGTAAAGGGTGAAGTAAGAAAGAACAACATCTATATTATCCTGGATAATGTTTTAGATACCTATAATATTGGTTCTATCTTCAGGCTGGCAGATGCAACTTTGAAGATTTTACATTGACATATTGGTTAAGAATGAGGTATCTTGCAAATATTCCTGCCTGATAGAGGTTGAATGACAAAACAAGAGATTTCTATTTCGGATCATCAAGAGCCTAATTTATTGAGATTACGCGGTGGAGTTTTTCTTGTTGAAGGATCTAAACGGGCAGCTCTATATGATACAAACAGCGGTAATGTCTATTCGCTTAACCAAGAAGCAACTCAAACAGTAAAAGGAGAAGCTAATTATCCCGAATTTTGGTCAAAACTTGCTTCTATGCAACTGGTTGTTGCCAGACAAGATTCCGCAACTGAGTTGATCATTTCAGAAGTTGAAATTCCGAAACCAACCTTGCAATTTGCATGGTTAGAACTTACTGAATTGTGTAATGAACGTTGTCTTCACTGCTATGGCAGTTTTTCTCCAGATAAGCAAGATAAAATTGCTAGATCTCTTGATCATACAGAATGGAAAGATACTATACAATCGTTGGCAGAAAATGGCTGTAAACAAATTCAATTTATCGGCGGAGAACCTTTTAGGTACCGCGGTGAGACAAAAACACAAACTGTTTTAGATTTGGCTGACTTTGCTAAAGAGCAGGATTTTAGTTTAGTTGAGATATTTACTAATGGAACGTTGATCTCGGCAGAAATTGTTAAAAGAATAAAAGATCTTGAAGTTTCAGTTGCTCTTTCGCTCTATTCATCAAACGCTGCGATTCATGACAATATAACACAAACCCCTGGAAGTTACAGAAAAACTCTTAGGGCAATTAATATGTTGAGAGAAGCAGATGTTTCGCTGAGAGCAGCTATTATTGTAATGAAACAAAATGAAGATACTATTGAACAAACATTAGAGATGGCTCAAAATTTAGGCTTGAACGTTAGAGTCCCTGATGCAGTGCGCCCCAGTGGGAGGGCACAAGAAACAGATATAATTCCAAGTGTCGAAATGCTCATAAAATATGGGCTTATCACAAAACCGAATTTCTCAACCGATCCAGTTAGCTTTCAGCGAAACCACCTGTATCACAGTTGTTTAGCCGGTAAGGTTGCAATTACTAGGGATAGACAAGTCATCCCTTGTATTTTCTCAAGAGATAACACATTAGGTAATCTTAGAGATCAAAAATTGGCAGATGTACTTGAGTCTCCAGTTCTAAAAGAAACTTGGGAATTAACCAAAGATAAAGTTTTGGTTTGTAGAGACTGCGAATACCGTTACGCTTGTTCTGACTGCCGTCCGCTTGCTGAAGGTTCAAATTGCGGAAAAGGCTATTCAAGCGCTCCCTTTCCAAGATGTACCTATAATCCGTATACTGGTGAATGGGGATCCGGTGTGTGGAGGATGAACAGTCAGGGAGAAATTGTTTATGAAGAATTGCCAATACAAAAGTAAAAAGAAGGGAGGTGAAGAAATATAAAAGAAAATACCGAAATTTTAGCTCAACAAGCGGCTAGTAGGCAGGTTGGTTCTGGACCCACAATTGAATTGGTAACACCTAAAGCTGGAATGGGCATGGAACCAAGTGGAGTTTGTCCTCCAGATTGTGCTCCAGGTGCAATTTGTCCTCCAAATTGCTTACCGAATTGTCAGCCGTCGTGTCCGCCGACAATATTTCCAAGATAGCCTGAATCTTCCAAGCAGCCTAAACTACCGCCGAACTAAGGCGGAATATGTAGCGTATTGGGGGTGGGGGCAATCAGGAATTGTGGCCAGGTTTTAGGGTATAGAGTCATGATAATTTTGCCGAAAACAAAGGCGAAATCGTGAGGGTATTTGCGTGGTTCTAATACAGAATCTACTTGGTCGAGATTATTTTCTTTTTCGACCTTTAGTAGGTATCCCATTGTATTGGCAGCAAAGATATCAAAGTTTCGTTTATGAGTCGGCCAAAAAATCATACTTGCCTGATATTCACAACAGAAAGCAAAGAGCTCGGTTATTCCTTCAACGGCGGGAAACCGAATTGGCAATTTTGCAAATTTTTCGCTCTTGGAGTGAGATGAATTTTTTACTTCGGAGTAGAGCTGTTTAACGGTTTTCAACAGCAGGAGATTTTCCTTCTTATTTGAGTAATACCAAAGTTTGTGTTGGTGCCAGTAAGCGTGTCCGAATTCGTGGACAATAGTAGCCATGTAACTCTCGCGGGTGGTATAGGGGTTGTTTTTACGTCTTTTCATTTTCTTTTGGAGTTCAGTAAAAGGTATTAATAATCCTCCGGAGATAAAAGAAGTTATCAACTCATTAGTTTTTAGTTTTGAGAGAAGTAACCGAGTTAGTTTCGGTAGTTTTAGACCTGCTCTCCACCAGTATTGATAATCATCGGAGATTTTAAGTTTATGGAGAATTTTGTAGGCAAAATATTGTTTCAGGCTGCATTTAATAGAGGTAAGCTTGGGAAATTTTGCCTGTGACCAAAGATAAATATTTTCGCAGTCATAACTGACAACAATTACCTTTTCAATTAACTTTTTGTTCTTAAACACAAAATTTAGTTTGGGATGCCAAACTGAATTTATTCCTTCTTCAATTGCCTCGAAGTCTTCTTTTACCGCTTTGTAGTTTTCAAACATAACGCAATTTTACCATTAATGATAAAATCATGGCATGGTAAAACTTAATGCAAAGCAATTGAGAAAGGGTACAGGGTACAGGGTACAGGGTACAGTTAAGCGCAATGAGATCTATATTGTTTTGGATAATGTTTTAGATACCTATAATATTGGTTCTATCTTCAGGCTGGCAGATGCGGTGGCAGCCAAAAAGATTTACCTTTGCGGGGGAACAGAGACTCCGCCCAATCACCGGATTAAGAAAGCTTCCATTAATACCACCGAAGTAGTGGAGTGGGAGTACTTCGAAACAGCCCTGGAAGCAGTTTCAAGGGTAAAGCGTGAAGCGAAAAGGGTAAAGATAATAGCGATAGAACAGAGCCCTAAATCAATCCAATATAATACTTTTGAGTATAAATTGCCCATATGTTTGGTGGTAGGGCATGAAAGTAACGGGGTAAGCAGGGAAGTTTTGGAAATTTCTGATGCCATTGTTGAAATTCCCATGTTCGGGGTTAATATTTCTTTAAATGTTGTGGTTTCTTTAGGGATAGTATTGTATGAAGTTATTAAGAAGAGTGATAATTAAAATTATGTCGGGAGATTCTAGGATAAGTATTATGCAAGCTTCAGGTAGACTAGGGCCATACTTAAGCAGTATCCGCAAGAGTGCGCAAGAGGCGGTTTCCAAGATTGAAGCAAAGATCCCCTTAACTGGTGTTGATGTTGTTATCTGTGATAATCCTAGAGCTACAATTCCACATTTGGGTATCGGTGGTCAAACTGTGACATCTAATCTGGTGATAGTATCGCTAAACCCAAGCTCTAAATTCTTAATAAACAAAATTGAAGAGGCGATACTGAGAACCTTGGCCCACGAGCTAAACCATTGCGCAAGATGGGAATGCGTAGGATACGGAAAGACTCTCCTGGAGGCGATGATTTCAGAAGGATTAGCAGATCATTTTGATGAAGAGATTTCAAAGGGAGAACCGCAATCCTGGAGTAAATCTCTAAGTCTCAGGCAGATAGAACGATTTTTAGGGCTGGCTAAGGAAGATTTACATAACAAGAACTATAATCATACGGATTGGTTTTTTGGGTCAAAAACCAAAAAAATCCCAAAATGGACAGGTTACAGCCTGGGATATTATCTGGTAGAGGAGTATCTGAAGAGGAATTCCGGTAAGCAGCCGTCCGACATTTACAATTTAACTGCATTACAGTTTATTAAATCAGATGATTGAGATAGTTTTTGAATCACATTCAACAAGCATGGATAATGAGAATCATCTTTCATCAGGATGGAATGATGTTGAACTCTCGCCATTAGGAATACAACAAGCAAAGGATTTAGGAAAACGAAGAAAAGATGAAAAATTTGATGCAATTTTTTGTTCAGATCTTCAAAGATCTTATAAAACAGCTGAGATTGCTTTTGGCAATAAATTTCCAATAATTCGTGATGAAAGATTAAGGGACTGCAGTTAGAAGAAATTATTGCTGCTTCTTGGAAGTGGCAGCCCGGGTGGGAATATAGGCTGGAGTCATTATAGTCTTATCTTTAATTCCTTGAGCTTCCTTGTAAGATCTAATGCAGATGTAAAAAGTATTGTTTTAAAGTCTAATCTTTCGGCAACTTCGATATTTTTTATATAATCATCAATGAATAGGCACTCTTGCGGTTTTAGTTGAAGTTTTTTTAAGACAAGCAGGAAAATTTCTTTATTTGGTTTTGTTAATCCTACCTGGAAAGAGTAAACAACATGTTTAAAAAGTTTATGGTATGAGTATTTTTTTTCACAGTATTCTACCCATTCTTTACCATGATTTGATAGCAAAATGAGGGTATAATCCTCTTTTTTAAGTTTTTCTATAATTTCCCGTGTTCCTTTTATTTCTGTAAAGTTTTTTCTGGCTGCATTTTTCAGTTGGTCAACAGGAATATCCCATGAGTTTTCTTTAATAACAGATTTCCAGTAGTTATCTTCTGATATTTGTCCAGTCACAAACTTCTCATAATATTCGTTATAAAAATATTCCTCTGAAACAGTAGCACTCAATTCTTTTTCAAAATATTTATGACTTCCTAAAATCCCTTCCAAATACACATTAGAGAGATCAAATATTATTGTGGTAATCATTTTAAATTTGCGCCAATATGTTTAGATTACCAGAAAGACAAACTATATTCATACTTCAACAGGTAGTATCAATACAGCCGTTGCAGTGTGGTAGTATAAATTTATGGTAAATTCTATTATCTTTGATTGGAAAAGGACTTTGTATGATCCGGATCGGAAGGTTCTAATTGATGGGGCCTTGGAACTTTTGGATTTGATTAAAGCTAAAAATATCCCTATGGTCTTAATCGGTAAAGGGGCGGAAGATATGCAGCGGGAGGTAAAACGCCTGGGGGTAGATAAGTATTTCAGGCAGATTGTATTTGCTGAGGGAGATAAAGACCCGCAAGTTTTTATGCCATTTGTCTTAAAAGCTGATCCTGAAAGAACACTTTTTATTGGAGATCGGGTCAGATCTGAGCTAGAAATTGGTAAAAAACTGGGGGCTGTAACTGTCTGGGTCAGGCAGGGTAAATTTGCCTCAGAGACGCCTCAAAATCACGATCAGAAACCAGATTATGCCGTTTCATCATTAAGAGATTGCTTGAGTGTAATTTCAGGTCTGAATTAGGGTGTAGCCGATCTTTTTGTGGCTTTCAATAATGTAATTATTAGCCTGCATAAAGGGATGTTTCCGCAGGCGGTAGATAAGCGCATCCAGGGCCCAGTCTGTAGCACCTTCTCCGGCATCTGCCGGATCCCAAACTGCGGTAAAGATTTCATCTTTTGATACAGTCCGACCGATGTTATTTCTTAATAGTTTGAATAACCTGGCTTCCTTAACTGGTAACTTAACCGGCATATTGGTTTTGATAAAGTCCCCTAACAGGGGAGTAAAAAGCTCAAATTTTACACCCCCGGGGTGTAATCGCATTTTTTCCACCCCGGGGGTGAACTGTCTAACCATGCCGACTCCCAAAAGATAATCGTCAATTTCCCCAAAGTTATAACCCTGAGCTTGCCGAAGGGCTATCTTTTGCAGGGTCTTGCGCTGGTGGTAATCTAAATAATCAATTAGCTCTTTTATTTGCATTTTGACAAACCTATCCAAGAGCAGGTTTTGTTTAGGAGAAGCCAGAAGGAGATGCAAAAGCTGGTTATGGCCGCCGGAAAGCTCGATCAATTCATTCAAGGTTTGGGTAGAGCTCGTAGGTTCGGGATCAAGGTTGAGGAGTTTTTTTAGATCGCTTGCCGAGTAAGGCTTAAAATACAAATATTTGGAATAAAAAGTAAGGTTCCCGCCGCTGACAGCCTCCGGTGCCAAGTCATGCAAAGGCTTAGTGGAAGTAAAAATGAGCACGATCCTACCCGATTGGATTGCGGTTAAGCTTTGCAAATTAGATAGAAAATTGGCATCAAACGCCTTCGCTAATTGATCAAACCGGCTAAAGATTATTACCACTTTTTCATGCTTGGCAGCTAAATTTTTTATGATTTCTTTAGTTTCGATAAAAACCTGCTCGTCTGATTTGCCGTCAGGATTACCTTTTAAGTCCCTTAAAAACATTCTGTAAAACTCATGTTGGTTTAAAGTAGGCAAAGAGTAAAGGTCGACATGGACAAAATAGGCAAAGCTTTGGCAAGCCAGGTATTTTAGGAAATAAGATACTCCCACTCCCGGCATGGAAACGGTGACAAAAGACACTCCGGCATCAATCAAGGCTTTAAATTCTTTGAGTTTGTCTGAGGCAAAGTTGGGTCCCAGTTCAGCTTCTTTAAAGTTATACATGGTTTTTCAGAATGACTCAGAAAACTCAGATAACCAGAATATCCGATGATCAGAATTTCTGACACTCTGATTCTCTGGTACGCCGAGTCATCCCGAGTTTTCCGAACCTATTCTCATCAGGATTATATCAGTTTAATATCAAGCAGTCAAGCCAGATTTAGTTTAGAGTTATTAGTTGGTAGTTTGTAGTAAAGGAAAAATATGGGTATTGAAGGTGGAGGAATAGGTGGAGCAGTTGGAGGAGTTGGCGGCGTTGGATTAGGTATATCTTCCGGAATAGAAGCCGGAGGTTTGGCGGCAGGAGTAGCTTCTGCTGCGGCTGGCTTGGAAACCAGATTTGGTCCGGTTATGGGGCCTGTTGATACCGGCCTAATCGGAAGTGAAGGAGTTTTTAAGGGATCGATGGCAGATTTTAATCCGATTACGCTGCCAGTTCCTGATTTGGGAGGAACAAGCCTTCCTTTGGAACAAATGAATGTTGATGTGGGTTTGCAGGCCGGGGAAGTGGCAGGCCGCGCATGGAATTTGTCTTCCGGGCCGGATGTACTCCCGCAAATTGAAAGTGCTACAGTCCAAGCATGGGATTTTAATGTGGTTACACAAGCAGAAGAGGTACTCATTCAGGCTCAGAAACCGGTCATGATATCAAATTTCGAACCGGAAGTATTTAAATGGATTCCTGCTTTCGCAGGAATGACAACGGTAGTGGAGCCGGCGATTTTGCCGCAGGTTGAGCGTATGGTATTGCCGTTTCCGAAACCGGAAGTTGTTGTTCCCCCGGTTTTACGGCCGGCAGTGCAGATTGGTCCGCAAACAGCAGCCGGAGCGGCTGCCGAAGTAAGACAGGTTACAGCAACTCAGCCTGCTCCAGAGGAACAAGAATTAGAAGAAGAAGTTATAGAAAGAGTTATTGCGAAACAGATTGATACAGTCAGGGAGGAAATCGAGGAGTTAAGGTCAAAAATAGTGGTAGATGAGGAGGTGCTGGAGAATAGGATGGTTGGACTGACCGGCGCAGCAGAAATAGCAGCAGCTAAGAGCGAGGGGGGAGAGATTGAGGGCAATGAAATTGTAGCTCTTGCGCCCTTTGAAACAGAAGACAAAAGAAGCGGGTTAATCAAAAAGAATGGTCCTGACGGATCATGGGTAGAAACATTAGAAGAAATCGCTGCCAGAAGGTTTAACTCAGTTAAAGAAGCTAAAAAACAGATTGTAGAGATTATTAACAGAAAAGTACCTGTTAAAAGGGGAAAAGAAGGTAAAAATGCGGGTTCTGAGGCTGTGGCAAGGGTTCTGAAATATCTTTTTGTTAAAGCTGTGCCTGTAGAGCAAATAGTTACCAGGGTAATAAAAAAGCAAAAAGTATCAGTTAAAGATAGACAGCCTTTAGTGGTTGAAGCTCCCAAGCCAGAGGCCAGAATAGATGATTTTCCGGTGCTGGCAGAAGTTTTCCCAAAAGCAGCATAATTCCTCTTCTTGACATTTGTATATGATGGTAATATACTTATTTGGTGAAGATATTGCCTGAGCCTGTGGTATTTGAATGGGATAAGGGAAATATTGATAAAAACTTTATCCGCCATGGTATTACCAATAAAGAGGCAGAAGAAGTGTTTAATGATGAGCCGCCTCTACTTTCGGAAGATATCAGGCATTCGACTACGGAAAGAAGATTTCAGGCTTTGGGTAGAACAAATAACGGGAGGTTATTATTTGTTTCTTTTACTATCAGAAATGATAAAGTCAGGGTTATTTCAGCAAGGGATATGAATAAAAAGGAGGTGAAGATGTATGAAAAAGCTTAAGAAGATACCACATTTCAAAAATGAAGATGAAGAAAGGGAGTTTTGGGCTACCCATGATTCCACTGATTATGTGGATTGGTCTAAAGCCGAAAGGGTAGTTTTTCCTAATCTGAGACCGTCTACTGAATCGATTTCATTGAGGCTCCCGCAATATTTACTGGCCAGGATTAAACAATTAGCCAATTTTCGGGATGTGCCTTACCAATCCTTAATGAAGATTTTCCTGGCTGAAAGGGTGGAGAAAGAATTGAGAGTTGACAGAAGCAAGTAATTGGAGGTAAAATACAAAATGGTTTTGTCCGGCATCCGCCGGATTAACCAAGAAGGAGAAAGTTCTAAAAGAATACTACTCAAACAAGCACATTAACAACCGAAGATTTTTTATACTACTCTTCGGGTTAAAGCAAGTCCGGCAGTAGCCGGATTTTTTTTGGCTTTGATATCAGAAGAGTGGTGGGTTTTTTTGATAGGGAAAAGCGGTAAGCGAAAAGGGTAAAGTTTCTTTCCCCTTAACGCTTCACCCTTAACCCTAACAATTCTTTTTGAGAGTTTGATCCTGGCTCAGGATAAACGTTGGCGGCGTGCCTTAGGCATGCAAATCAAGGGGGGCTCGCAAGAGTCAACCGGTGGACGGGTGAGTAATGCGCGGGAATGTACCTCGAAGTTGGACATAGCCCGGCGAAAGCCGGGGTAATTTCCAATGTGAATGCAAATTTAAAGATGTAAATCGCTTCGAGATCAGCCCGCGTCCTATCAGCTTGTTGGTGGGGTAAAAGCCTACCAAGGCGACGACGGGTAGCTGGACTGAGAGGTCGGCCAGCCACAACGGGACTGCGACACGGCCCGTACATCTACGGATGGCAGCAACCGGGAATATTCGACAATGGACGAAAGTCTGATCGAGCGACGCCGCGTGGAGGATGAAGGCCCTCGGGTTGTAAACTCCTTTTGTAAGGGAAGATTATGACGGTACCTTACGAATAAGCACTTGCTAACTACGTGCCAGAAGCCTCGGTAATGCGTAGAGTGCAAACGTTATCCGGATTTATTGGGCGTAAAGAGTTGCGTAGGCTGTCCGATGCATCTTATTTGAAAGCTTCCGACTCAATCGGGATTTTGGATAAGATATGATCGGACTTGATGGTTGGAGAGGGTGCTGGAACCGATGGTGTAGCAGTGAAATGCGTTGATATCATCGGGAACACCAAAGGCGTAGGCA